>NZ_JANUYA010000002.1 GCF_024834065.1 Mycoplasma sp. CSL7475-4 | reverse complement strand
TGAGCTGACCAATACTAATAAATCGATAGGTTTAAAAGTAATGTGTATTTTATACATTTCAATGAGTTTTAAAATTTACTATTCAGTTTTCAGAGAACACGCTCCACACGGAGTATTTTTTTTTTATCTTTTTTTAAGTAATAAGATAATTATTAAATATTGAAAAATTAATCATTCATATCTCTAAGTTGGAAGATTTTTATTAAAAAAACTAGCCCACTAAATATGTCTAGATTAAGAAAACGAATAAAACAACAGGCAAATTTAATTTACATTAAAGATTAAAATGTCCTATTTATCAGGTCGATGACGCAAGATATAATAGTTAACTTACGAAGTAACATTTTTAATTTTTTTTAATTTAAAAGACACTAATTTATTGCTAATTATTGATAAAGAAATCAAAAAATCAATAATTAATAATAAATTAGTCCATTTTATTTAAAAAAACAAATCTATTTATGCCTGCCTAGTTGTAAAATTGTATAGTACAAAAATTAAAGGAGGTAAAATGAATAATAATAACACATTCGAAATTATTTTTGATAATAATGAAAAGTACGAATGAGATCCGAACTTAGAGTTCTTGAATACTGAGTTTATTAACCGCGTAGTTAATAACCGCGTAATTAAGACTTTATCGCTTCCACCAAAAATTAAATATTTAGAAATAGATATTAGAGCATTCAAGTGACAAAACAAACATCTTTTTGATCAATTAGATTATGCCTTATTGCCTAATTTAAAACATTTGAAATTAACTGGTACATACCGAAAAGAAATTGATTTTAAAAACAATTTGAACCTTGAAGAATTAGAAATTATTTCAGCAAAAGATTTAGAAAATGTTGATTTAAGTCTCAATTTTAATTTAAAAATGATGGTGTTAAACCAAAATAATATCAATGAACTTGATTTAGGAAGTAATTATGACCTTGTTTCACTAAATTTAAGCGAAATGCCACTAAAAAATATCGACTTAAGCACCTTAACACATTTAGAAGCACTATTTATTGATAATCTAAAAGAGTTAAATTTAATTAATTTAGATCAAAACAAAGATCTTAAATCATTATATTTAGCTAATGTTGACATTGAAGTTATTCAGCTTACAAACAATACCTTTTTAAAAGACTTAGCAATAATAAATAATAACAATATTAAAGAAATTATTATTGAAAACCAAAACAATATTAAAGAAATTATTTTGCAGACCAATAAGGCTTTAAATAAGCTAATAATTAAACAAATAAATGAAGTTAAAGAAATTAATGTTTCTAATAATCCAATGCTTGAAAACATAGTTATTGCAAACGAAATAAAAGCTAAATTGACGAATCTATATTTATTGCAATCTAATTTAAAAACTATTGAATTATCAAATTTAGATATTTTTGATTTTAATGTCGAATCTAAAAACAATTTATTTTTTAATCTAAACAATATTAATGTTTTTAAATTATCACTGAGTGATATTACTAATGATAGACTTGATTTTTCTGTTTTTGCTAATCTCAAAGAATTGAGTCTTTCGTTTACCAAATTAGACTCGCTGGATTTAATGAATATCAATAATTTAAATAAATTGTCATTAGTGGACAACCAAAGCTTAAAAATGATAAAAAATTCATCGCAAAGCCTAAAATACATTGAACTAATGGATATGAATTTTGATTTATTTAAAAATAATGAAATTATGAGCAATATTGACCATTTAAAAGTTTCATTTGCCAATACATTTGATATTAGCAATTTGAATAAATTAGAAACTTTATCTATTGATATTGACAAAAAATGAGCTAGAACAGTTGAATTAATCGCCACCAAAAACCAGCAACGAAATTTATTTGTTCGTAGCTTAACCACAAGTTTTATTCGGCAAGGGAACTCGCAATGAATCCAAACACCTAAAACATTGTGATACAGAAATAACACTGATGATAGTGATACACTCCGTGAAGTTAAATGAACCATAGTTGATTAGTTTAGACAAAATAGACCCTCGTAGGTCTATTTTTTGTATCAAAAAATTCATGATTGCTCATGAATTTTCATATTATTAGATTTCTACAAAATCATCGTCTTCGTTATCGTTGTCATCGTAGCTTGTTTCTAACTCGTGAACGAAAAGATCTTCAAGCATATTATTGATATCGCCATCAATCATTTCGTCGTTTAGAGACATCATATTATCATTTTGGTCTCCGTTTTCGAATGAAGCATCGTATTTTGAACTGAAATAACTTCTTGGATCACGGATATCATATTTTTCTTTTTGTTCAAAGTTTGAGTTGGTTCCGGCAGGAATTTTGTGACCTAAAATAATATTTTCTTTTAGCCCTTCTAGTTTATCAACTTGCGAAGCAATCGAAGCATTAACCAAGATTTTTGGTGTTTCTTGATATGAAGCGGCCGCTAAGAATGAATCAGATAATAATGGTGTTTGTTTAGCACCTTTGATTTTAACTTCACCAAATGGAGGTCTTTTTCCTTCGGCTAATAGACGAGCTGATTCTCTTTGGAATGTGAAGATGTCTACTAATGAACCAGAAAATAGTTTTGAATCTCCAGTATCAGTAATCATCACTTTTGAAAGCATTTGACGAATGATAATTTCGATATATTTATCGGCAATCGAAATACCTTGTAGACGGTATAGTTTTTGAACTTCTTTTAATAAGTAGTTTTGAACAGCACGTGTGTCTGCGTATTTTAATAAATCACCAAGAACGATTGGTCCTTCAACAATTTTTTGTCCTGGACTAACTCTATCGCCTTCTTTAACAACAATTCTTCGATCAGACTTAGTTTCGTATTTAACAATTTCTTTTTCGCCATTGTTATTGAAGATCTCAACTTCAATTAATTTTATTGATCTATTTGTTGATTCACTTGGTGTGGTGATTGAAATAATTTTTCCGTAAGCTGGTGAAATAATGGCAGGTCTACCTCATGGCGAATCGTAGGCATCGATAAGTTCCATTAGACGACCAAAACCACCAGTAATATCTTCAACCCCAGCAACCCCACCGGTGTGGAATGTACGCATGGTTAGCTGAGTACCAGGTTCACCAATTGATTGCGCAGCAACAACCCCGACAGCTTCACCGATATTTACAACACGGTTAAGAGCCAAGTCTTTACCATAACATTTTTTACATACACCATTACGTGTGTAACATGAAAGAACTGATCTAATTTCAACTTCTTCAATGCCTGCTTGGCTAATTTGTGCAGCAATTTCAGGAGTTACTAATTTATTAGCTTCAATTAGAATGTTACCGTTTGCATCAACAACAGGTTTGTTGGTGAAACGTCCTTCAATTCTTTCGGCTAATGATTCGATAATTGTGTTGGTTTTGGTGTCTTTAATGTCACGAACAACAAATCCGTAGTCAGTACCACAATCAACTTCACGCACAACAATACCTTGGGCCACGTCAACTAAACGACGGGTTAAGTAACCTGATTTAGCGGTGTTAAGAGCAGTATCGGTAAGACCTTTACGTGCCCCGTGGGTAGATGAATAAAACTCGTAGGCTGTTAAACCTTCAAGGAATGATGATTTAACAGGAATTTCAACTGTTGAACGAACAACACGTTCGTTTTCGGCATCTGCTTTAAGGATTTTAACGTTGTTGTTCATTAATCCACGCATACCCGCAAGTTGAACGAAGTTAGACGAGTTACCACGTGCTCCAGAAGTAAACATCATGAATAGTGGGTTATGTGGGTCTGACTTAGTAACTTTTTTCAGATCGTCTTCAATTGAGTTTTTAATTTCGGCTCATTTTTTGATTGATAAACTATATCTTTCGTCGTCGGTTAGCATACCTTCTTCGAAGAATGATTTTAGTTTTTCAATATATTCTTCACCTTCTTTAATTTTGTTTTTGGTTTCAGGCAAGGTTATAACATCGCTAACAGCGATAGTTGTTCCCGAAATTGTTGAGAAGTGGAAACCTAAAGCTTTAATTTTATCTAACACATTAGCCACAACATTGGTGTATTTAAATCAAACACGTTCTAATAATTTAGTGTAATCATCAACGGTTCAAATTGCATCTTCGTTGTTTTGTGTCATAGTTACTTGGTATTGAATTTGGTTAAATTCGCTAGTAATTAATTTAGATAGTATTTCGATATGTGCTGAATTGATAGGTTCGCCACTAAATGTTTGTAATTGTGCACATTTTTCGAACACTTTATCAATTTCATCTTTATTAATATCGTTAATTATTGCTGCTAAATCTTCCATGTTAACAACACCAACATATTGGTCATAAACACGACGAACAATTTTAGCAATATCTTTTTTAGATAAAGGTAAATTGATTGGAGTTTTAGCGATATGTTCAGGGAAGTTAGTTCCACTAGGTAAAATATAGTGATTTAGGTGTTCAATATTAGCTGAAGTATGAACAATTTCTTTGCCATCTGGTGTAATGTATTTACCAAAAATAAATTCAAATGTGTTAGGGAAAGCACGGTTAAACATAAATTTACCGACTGTCGAAACAATATATCTTCTAACAGCGTCACCAGTAATTCATTTTTTGTCAGCTTGTTCAATTGGTAGCACAACTCTTGTGTGGACTGTAACAGCTTTATTTTCGTAGGCAGTGATCATATCTTCGTAAGTACTGAAGAATTTACCTTCACCTTTGGCACCACTTTTTTCCATGGTTAAGTAGTACATACCTAAAATCATATCTTGACCAGGGTTGATGATTGGTTCACCATCTTTAGGCCCTAAAATATTTTTAGAAGCTAGCATTAATTCACGTGCTTCACGAGTAGCTTCGGGACTAATTGGAACATGGACAGCCATTTGGTCACCATCAAAGTCGGCGTTAAATGGGGTACATGAAAGTGGGTGCAATTTAATTGCTTTACCTCTAATTAATACAGGTTCATAAGCTTGAATACTTAAACGGTGCAATGTAGGCGCACGGTTCAATAGCACTGGGCGTCCTTCGATTGCTTTTTCTACGTAAGGTCAAATAATAGGGTCAAGGTTTTCAACTGCTTTTTTACCCGCTTTAATTGAGTTTATGTTATTTTTATCTGATTTAATTAATTCGCGAATAATTCATGGCTCAAATAGTTTTGCGGCCATTTCACGTGGAATACCAACTTGGTGCATTTTTAATTCAGGACCAACAACGATAACTGAACGACCTGAATAGTCAACACGTTTACCAAGTAAGTTTTGACGGAAACGTCCTTTTTTACCTGTTAGAGCATCAGAAATTGATTTGAAAGGTCTTCCGTCTTTTGAAGCAACAGGATTTGGTTTTTTACGGGCGTTATCAATTAAAGAGTCTACAGCCTCTTGAATCATCCGGTATTCGTTTTGTTTAATCAACATTGGCGCATCAGTTTCATCTCATTTTTTTAGACGATTGTTTCTGATAATGATACGACGGTATAGTTCGTTAATGTCACTAGTTGAGTGACGACCACCGTCTAATTGAACTAGTGGACGTAAATCTGCTGGAATGACAGGTAGATTGTAAATTAACATTGATTTAGGATCTTGTCCTGATTTAATAAAGGCGTTAATAACTGATAAACGTTTATATAGTTTTGCTCTTTCTTGAATTTTTGTATTTGCTGATGGATTTTTTGCAATTTGTTTATTAATTTCAGTAATTTGTTCTTCTAGTTTTTTAGCCTCTTCTTGAGGTGATACATGTTCTAAAAGATATTCGATCGCTTTAGAACCTGTTGAAATTAAAGCATCTGAGTATTCATGAATAATATCGTTATATTCATAAAAGTCAATTCCGTAGTCTTGACCCATTTTTGAAGTAGCTTGTTCTTTAAGTTCGCTAATAGCTTCATCAATAACTTCATAGGCCTCTTGTTCGTATTCATCGCCTTCAGGATTAAATTTTTGTTTTAATTCAGTTAAGGCTTCATAATAAATAATTGCGGCGTCAGAAATATCAATAATAGTATTTTTTTTCAGTGATTTTAAACCACCATCTTCTAAAATGATGTGACTTTTGTAATAAATTAATTTTTCTAATTCAGATTTTGTCACGCTGTGTGAACTATTAGCTACTTTTAGCCCTAATAGTTTTGAAATAATAGAGTGATCGATTTTAAAGAATCAAAAGTGAACTACTGGGTTTTTTAAACTAATGTGCCCCATTCTACTTCTACGTGTAATTTTAGGTAAAATTTTAGGATTATATTTTTGACACATTGTGGTTTTAACACATTCGATATTTTCATCACTTTTTTTGTATTTTGTATTACAAATAGGACATTTGTAATCGGTAGTTGGTCCAAAAATAATTTCGTCAAATAAACCATCACGTTCAGGTTTATAACTTTTATAGTTAATTGTTTCTGGTTTAGTTACTTCACCATTTGATCAATTTTTAACATCTTTATCAGTTGCTAAAGATAGAGTAATTTTGTCAATTAGTAATTTAGCTTCGTTTTGATTTGTTCTACTCATTTAGACCTCCTATTATGTCAAAGTGTTGAATAGAGTCTTCCTCATCAACTTCAACGTGATCAATATTAAGTTTCATTCCCAATCCTCTAAGTTCGTATTGTAGAACATTAAATGATTCAGGAACACCAGGTTTTGGTAATTCACGTCCTGATGCTAGAGCGGCATAAAGTTGATTACGACCGTTAATGTCATCAGATTTATATGTCAAGATTTCTTGCAAGATGTTTGTTGCACCATAAGATTCGATAGCTCAAGTTTCCATTTCACCAAATCTTTGTCCACCATTTTGTGATTTACCACCTAATGGTTGTTGAGTAATTAATGAGTATGGACCTACTGAACGAGCATGCATTTTGTCATCCACCATGTGGTTTAGTTTTAGCATGTACATAACCCCAACTGAAACTGGGTTATCGAATTTTTCACCAGTAATTGGGTCAATTAGTGTTTGTTTTCCGGTTACAGGTAGTCCTGCTTCTTCGATAACATCATAGATAGCTTCTTTTTTAATACCATCAAAAACTCTTGTAACAAATTTAGTTTTAAGACTTCTTGCGGCCATTCCTAAGTGAATTTCAAGAACTTGTCCAATATTCATACGTGATGGAACCCCTTGTGGGTTTAGCATTACATCAACAGGTGTACCATCTTCTAAGTGTGGCATATCTTCTTCTGGTAAGACGATTGAAACAACCCCTTTGTTACCGTGACGACCACTCATTTTATCGCCGACTTTAATTTTACGTTTAACAGCGATTGAAACTTTAACGATTTTATCAATACCATCTTCAAGTTGGTCTTTATTAGCTCTTGATAAAATTTCTACACCGATTACAGTACCACCGTGACCGTTTTTAACTTTCAATGATGTGTCTTTAACTGGTTGTTGTCTTTGTTGTAGAACAGCTAACATTAATTTTTCTTCTTGTGATGGGTTTTCGTCACCTTTAGGGCTTACTCTACCTACTAAAACATCACCAGGAGTAACATCACTACCAATTCTTACAATACCGAACTCATCCAAATGTCTTGTTGAAAATTTAGATACATTAGGAATATCAGGAGTTAATTCATCATCTCCGGCTTTTGATGTTCTAAATTGAATTGTTTGTTCTTCAATATGAATTGAAGTAAAA
This sequence comes from Mycoplasma sp. CSL7475-4, assembly GCF_024834065.1. Lineage (GTDB taxonomy): Bacteria > Bacillota_I > Bacilli_A > Mycoplasmatales > Metamycoplasmataceae > Mycoplasmopsis. Next base: position 123,861 of record NZ_JANUYA010000002.1, on the reverse strand, counting down.
ATGTCATCTTTAACTAATCTTTCGTTAAGAATAATAGCATCCTCATAGTTATAACCTTTGTAAGTACTGAAGGCTACAACAACGTTTTTACCTAAAGCAAGTTCACCGTTACTAAATGATGAACCATCAACAAGCAAGTCACCTTTTTTAACTTCTTGTCCTTCAACAACAAGTGGTTTTTGGTGAATAACTGTATCTTGGTTAGAACGTTGGAAGTTCTTTAGATTATAAGTATCAATTGTATTTTTGTGGTTTCTAATTTTAATTTTTTTACCGTCAACAAATTCAACAATACCGTCATTACGTGCAACAAAGTTTGCTGATGAATATTTGGCAATTTCTGCTTCAATACCAGTTGCAACAAAAGGAGCCTCAGCTTCTAACAATGGCACTGCTTGACGTTGCATGTTAGCACCCATAAGTGCACGGTTGGCATCATCGTTTTCCAAGAATGGAATACATCCGGCCGCAACTGAAACCATTTGGTTTGGAGCCACTTCGATAAAATCGATATCTTCAGCAGTTCCGATTTGGTAAGTGTAGTTGTGACGAATTGTTAGTTGCGAGTTAACAATTCTGTTGTTTTCATCAACATTTACTGTTGATTGAGCAATTTTATAACCCATTTCGTCTGCTGCGGTTAAATAAACAGGTTCGCTGTAATCAACCACACCTTTTTCAACACGATAATATGGAGTTTCTAGAAAACCATATTTATTAACTTTTGCGTAAGTTGCGAAGTTAAGAATTAGACCGATGTTAGGTCCTTCAGGAGTTTCAATTGGACAAATTCTTCCGTAGTGTGTGGCATGAACATCCCGAACTTCAAACTGTGCTGTATCACGGTTAAGACCACCAGGCCCAAGCGATGTAATACGTCTTTCGTTCGAAATTTCAGCTAAAGGATTGATTTGGTCCATAAATTGTGAAAGTTTAGAAGAGTTGAAGAAGGTTTTCATTTGATTAGAAATCAATTTATTGTTAGTTACGTTTTTAGGACTAACTTTATCTGGTTCTTTAGCTCCCATTCTTTCACGGGTTGTTTTTTCAAGTTTGGCCAAACCGACTTTTAGATTGTTTTGAACTAATTCACCTAAAGAAACAATACGTTTGTTTGTCAATGCATCCGGATCATCATCTTGACCAATTCCATCTAGTAGGTTGAAGTAGTAATTGATGGTAGCAATTAAGTCAGAAACAACAAGATGTGTTTCGTTAGCTTTTGGATCACCACCAATAACTCTGACAGGTTCTTTGCCTTTTTCCATTCATTTTTTGTTTGGATAAATTTTTATTGAGATGATTTTATCTCTTCTTTTTAGCGAAGAATTGTTAGGGTCGTTTAATAATTTTGCATAAACAATTTCAGGTTTAATTGATTTCAATTTCTCTGCTGGCAGTTTACCGTTATTAAAGTTTCACTGAATTAAAACAGCTAGTTTATGTGTAATAACAGTACCTATTTCAAGATCTAATACATTTCCGTCTTTATCTTGAATTGTTAAAGGTTGAGCTAGAATTGTTCCTGAAATACGGTCAACAAGATTAAGTTTAATATTAATCATGTAACGACCAGTTTCGCTCAAGTTATAGTGTTTTTTATGGAATAGTAAGTTTGGAATCAAGTTTGAGATCGAATCATCAGAAACACGGTCACCTTTACGGATTGTTCTAAATAATTCCTCTTGACAGTTTTTTATGATTTCCTCACGTGATAAATCATCTGTCATTTTTTTCTCTCTTTTCATTGATTCATCTAAAACATCTGATTTACCAAATAAACTGTAAATATCACTTTTGGTTAAACCTAAAGCACCTAAAAATGTAATGATATTCACGTTTTTGTTTTTATCGATTTTGATTTTTACGCTATCAGGGTTTTTTGATGTAACTTTATGTGAAATTTCCACTCATGAACCAACTCTAGGTAAAATTTCCACTTTGTTGAATAAGTCATCTGATTGTTTGTTACGAACTCCACGTCCAAAATATGCACCAGGTGAACGAATCAATTGGCTAACGATAACTTTTTCACTTCCGTTAATTATGAAACTTCCACCAGAAGTCATCAATGGTATTTCGCCAAGGAAAACTGTATCTTCTTTAACTAAACCATCAGTTGTGGTTGTAACTTTAAATTTACCAAATAACTTAGCCGAGTAGTTGGTACCTTTAACTTTTGCTTTAGTAACTTCATCATATTCCTTAGTTGGAATTTCTAGATAAGCACTGTTATTGATGTATTCTAAAGTCACACCTTTATTCGATGATGAAATTGGGTAGTGTTCTCTAATCGCTTGTTCAATACCGTCTTTTTTAAATCATTCGAATGATTCTTTTGACGTTCTTAGAAAATCTTGTACCTCATAAATGTGTTTAGTTACTGAGTAATCTCTACGCTTGGTACCAGCACCAAATTCAGTAATTTTGTATGGGTATTTATTTTCATATTTTTTGAATTGTTCTTCAACCATGAATTCTCCTTTTTAATTATCTTGCTATAAAAATTAATTCGCACGAGAGCGAATAGCAAATATAATAATATTCTATCACATTTAAAATTAATATAAATATAAAAACAAAAATTATTTTTAACAAAAATTTTTTTACTTATGATACTCAAAATAAGCCATTTTGAGCAAATAAGTGCGTTTAATTTTTTAAAAAATATAAGCACTTCACAAAAATTATGATGCTTAATTTTTACTTTGTTAAGTCATATTTATTTTGTATGTCTTGATATCAAAAGTCTTCGATATGCAACGTGGTAAATATGTTTAGTAATATAATATTAAAAGAGGTTTAAATTATGGATAATCAAATTGAAAATTTAGATAAGAAAAACATTATCGTTATTGAAAAATTGTTTAAAAAATTCAAAAAATTTGTAGCTTTAAAAGAAATATCATTCAGCGTAAAAAAAGGTGAATTGTTTGGTTTTCTTGGCTTAAATGGTGCTGGTAAAACCACAACACTCAACATTATTTTAGGTTTGCTTAAGCGTGATGGCGGAAATGTTTATATTAATTCACAAAGTATAGATAAAGATATCACAAAAGTTAGAAATGAAATTGGTATTGTCTTTCAAGAATCGATTCTTGACCCGAGTTTAACGGTTTGAGAAAATCTTAAAATTCGAGCAAGCTTGTATAAAAATTTCTTCAAAGATAGAAAAATTGATGATGTCGTGAGAGAAATTGTTGATGAATTTCAATTAAGCGATTTTGTCAAACGACCATACGGCAAATTAAGTGGTGGTCAACGTCGTCGTGTTGATATTGCTAGAGCTCTAGTTCATCGGCCATCTATATTGTTTTTAGATGAGCCAACAACTGGTCTTGACCCAAATTCACGAAAACTTGTGTGAGAAATATTGAAAAATATTCAAAAACAGCGACATTTAACAATTTTACTGACCACACATTACATGGAAGAGGCCGATGATTGTTCACGCGCTATTATTATTCAAAAAGGTAAAAAACTAGTTGAAGGTACTCCGGCGGAATTGAAAAAGTTATACTCATCTTCAACAGTTTTATTGCACTCAATTTCGGAAAGATTACGCAATAAAATTAAAGAAAGCAATCTAAACTTTAATTATAAAAATTCATCAATAATAATTAAATTTGATACCTTTAAACAAGGTCATGAGTTTGTTAAAAATAATATTGATGATATTGAAGATTATGAATTTATTAAAGGTTCGATGGATGAAGTATTTTTGAATGTAACCAAACAATTTGGAGGTGATAATGACTAAATTATTTGCATTGACAAACAGAAACTTCAAAGTGTTTGTAAAAGATGGAAAAAGAATATTTTTCACTTTGATGAGTCCAATGATTGTTCTTTTGTGTTTTATTCTTTTTGCTCGCAATATTTATCTTAACCAACTACCAGCGCAAACTCCAACAGAATTTAAAAATCATTACGCAGATATTTCCTTAACTATCGGGATGTTATCAGTGACAACATTTACAAACGCAATTTCACTTTCAAGCGTAATGGTCAATGATAATCAAAGAAAAATACTGGATGATTTCTATATTTCTCCAATAAAAAACTCAATCGTAAGATTCAGTTATTTGATTTACAATGTCATTTTAAATATTTTAATTACAACAATTATTTTTATTCTTTGCATCATCTGAATGGCTATTGATAAAACATTGATTTACGAATTTAATTCAATGAAATTTCACGCAATAAATACACAAAACACTTTTGTTATATTATCAATAATTATTATTGGAAGTATTTTGAACTCATCTTTATTTGTTTTCTTTTTAAGTTATTTATCAAATAACGCAGCATTTAGTGCTCTTTCAGCAGGATTGAGTTCAGTTGGTGGTTTTTTAATTGGAAGTTTTGTTCCACTACACACCTTCCCAAGGGCAATTGCGGAATTTTCAAGTATTATTCCATCAACACAAATAAGCAATCTTTTCCGTCATTTTGCTATTCAAGGTTTACCAAGCGAAATTACAAGTTCAAAAAATGCAGTGTTAGACTATAATATAATCTTTGGTCTTGAAAACACATGGTGAGGTTCATTGCTATATTCAGTGTCTTGGAGTGCGTTGTTATTGACACTTTCGGCTACTGTTAATATTTCTAAAAAAAGATAAATAATAATCACTTTTATTGCTTACATATCAATAAAAATAGGAGAAAAATGATAAAACTAGGTTCACATGTACAATTTAAAGCTCCAGGTTATTTGGCTGATTCAGCTAAAGACAGTATTGCATACGGTGCCAATACAATGATGATTTATGTCGGTCCTCCACAAAGCACAAGACGTGTTGCAAAAGAAAAATATAATCTAGAAAAATTCAATGAATTATACAGCGATGTTATCAAAAATGAAGATATTGTTGTACACGCACCATACATAATTAATATGTCATCAATTGAAAAAGGCAAGTTTGCTAGCGAGTTTTTAATTGAAGAAATTCAACGTGTGTCATATATCGGGGCAAAATATATTGTTTTACACCCTGGTGCTTATACCAAGTTTGATATCAATTTGAGTATTGAAACATTGATAGAAAATTTAAACTTTGTTTTGGAACAAACAAAACAAACAGATGTTGTTATTTGTCTAGAAACTATGTCTGGTAAAGGCACTGAAGTGTTCACTAATTTTGAACAAATGCAATACATTATTAACAAATGCAATAGCGAAAGAATTCAATTGTGTTTAGATACTTGCCACATCTGAGATGCTGGTTATGACATTAAAAACTACGAAGAATTTAAGCAACAATTAGAACACTACGATCTTAAAAAACACGTTAAGGTTATACACTTAAATGACTCAAAAAATGACTTAAATTCGCATAAAGATAGACACGAAAATATTGACAAAGGATTTATAGGACTTGAAACATTAGCAAAATTTGTTCACGATAAAGATTGAGATAATATACCTATCATTCTTGAGACTCCTTGAACAGAACAAGGTCCTATTTACAAAGAAGAAATTGCAATGTTGTTGAATAAAAAAAATTAATTATTTTTTGAAAAACATCAATAAAAATCAACAAATGTTCGAGTGCATTTGTTGATTTTTAATTAAATTTGCAATAAATTAAGCAGAATAATTATTAATATTAAAATTAATTTTAATAGTTATATGTATTTAATAATTAAGTATTTAAGTATAATTATATTTATGAATACAAATACAGAAATGTCTAGATTAACACGCTCTCCTTTTTTTAAAAAAATTGAAAAGAAAAGCAAGGAAGAAATAGTTCGCAGTGATAAATTAAGTTCCTTTCCGGAGTTTTTAAAATTTGTGATTTTTTTGTTTTTCACAACTTTCATTGTTTTAGTGCAATATAGCTCTAATATTTTTGGTAGTGAAAAAACTGTAACAATTTTTAGAAAAATATATCTATATTCAATAGGTTTATCGTTTGGTGACCTAACTATGTTTATTGTTGCAGGTGTTTTTGTATCGTTGATTTTAAACTGGTTAGAAGTTATTCTAAACAGGTATTATTTTTATTGATTAAAGCCCTATAGACGAGTTGATTATTGAATAGTTCGCCGCCGAGTAAAGATGTTTATTTGACTTAATTTACTTGTTTTTGTTCTTTGTTATCACTGATATTTAGTAACAAAACGCAATATTTCTAATTTGACTCATTACTCATTGAGTGATCTGAAAATTTTATTTACTGATGGCTGATATAAATCATTTACACACGCTAATAATGGTGCAATATTGAATTATCCCAACACCAATGGAAATATAGGTATTTTCATGGATTCAGTATTGAATGCCATACACGCAGTTGTGATTAGTCCGTGATTGATTTTTCTATTTATTTTAACAATTCATACAATTTCTTGAGTTTATTTATTGACCTTAAAACCAAAAGAATATTTTAAAAATTTAGCAGGCAACAAAACATTAGAACAAGTAGTCACTTACTTAAAAAAAATAAACACTGTCTATTATTTTACAAACGAAGTTAAACGTTATTTTGATTATGTTAATGATGCAGCTAAAGTTTTAGAAATCAATGTTGAATCATTATCGTTTAAAAAAATTATTAGATTAATTAACAAAAAAGCAAGTCGTGATACTTTATTTGACCATCCTTTAACTAGCAAGTATTTTATGTCATCACACAAACAAAAGGCAAAGAAAATAATTGAAGAAGAAGCATTTATTGCGTTAGTTGATAAGGAAAGATTGAAACAACAAGAATATTCTCAAAATCAAGTCAATGACTCAAATAATACTTTAGTTACTGCTAACCCAAACAACTCTGCCGGTGATTTATCTATTTCTAACGAAGTGAAAACTAATACGGTAGAAGATTTTCAAATAACTAGTCAAACTCAACCCCTTGATCTTGCTGCTAAAGACATTGAATTAGACCAAAATGAATTGACTAATAACTTTGATGAAATTATTGATACTCAAGACGAAAAAACTAAAATTGTTAAGCTACTTGATACTCAGTTATTAATGATTGATTATGATGACGACAAAGAAGATGAAAAAGACGATAATGGTTCAATTGCAATTGATGAAACTGTAGAATTAAGAAGCATCGAAACTCAAGAGTTATATAAAAATCAACCTGAAGATTTAAATGTGGATTTAAAAGGTCAATCGCCTTCGCAAAGTCTGGTTATGGAAATTCATAGCGAAAATGAAAATAACGACATCAATAAACTGGGTTTTGACTTAGATGATTTAGATGATGAACCAAAACAAGAAACAGAAAATGTTGAACTAAACACAACTAATGATATCGACAGTAACGCTGACTCAATTACGCCTGATAATTCAGAAACAATAAACGATAATACAAGCCTAGGATTTGATCAAATACTTACCGAGGAAGTTGATGCCGCTTCTGATCCTAATTTATTGAGTAATGATTCATTAAACATTGATGAAATTAAAGATGAATCTACACAAGATTTCACATTTGCAACAAAAACCATGAGTATATCGCAGGGAGATGAAGATACTAAATCTGTAAAAGATTTATCTGATTTTACAGACGAAGATGATGGTAGTTGGATAAGTCCTTTTGATAATGAATAGGAGAATTTAATGAAACTGTATTCTTGAGAAGAAACCCAAAAAATAATTTCAAATAAAGCAAATAGCGACAAAATATTCTTTGTCGCTTTTACTAAACAAGGCGACAAAGAATCAATCATTATGAATAGTACCTACGAATATATTGAACAAAAATTTATTGGCGAAAATAATATCAAGTTTATCAATGTTGACATTGACGAGGCGGGAATTTATAAAGATATTAACGACCAGTATAAAGTTTTTGACATACCGACATTTTTGATAATTAATAACAACCAAGTCAAAAAACGTGGTAGTAGATATTATCCACGGGAAATTATTGTTGATTTCATTGAGGAAAATATTTAATAATGAATAAATTTTTAGAAAAAAAACTTGAACTAGTTCCTAAACAACCTGGTGTTTATTTGTGAAAGGATGCTAATAATAAAGTGATTTATGTCGGTAAGGCTAAAAACTTAAACCGCAGAATGCATCAGTATTTTGAAGGCGCAATCAATTCGTATAAAACAACAACATTGGTTCAAAAAATCGTTGATTTTGAGATTTTTATTTCACGTAACGACAAAGAAGCTCTTTTACTTGAAAAACAACTAATCGATAAATACAATCCCGAATACAATATTTTATTATTAGATGACAAATGATATCCGTACATTAAAATTGAATTAAAACCTAAAAGCCTAGATATTTCAATTGTTCGTAAAATAACCAAAAAAGAGAGTGCTCACTTGTTTTATTTTGGGCCTTTTCCACAAGGTTATGGGGCCAGCGTGATTCTTAAATTGTTGGAACGTGAAGCGTTTTTCGAAAATGGTCTTAAAGTAAAAAATGAAGATTTTAATTATTGAAAAGAAAAATTTAATTTTCTCAAAAATATAGTTACTTTTAAACATAAATATATTAGTGAACTTGAACAAAAAATGCACGAATCGAGTGCTAAATTACAATTTGAAATCGCCCTAGATATTAAAAACTCTTTGCAGTATCTCAAAAAAATTAGCGAAGACCAGATTATTGAACTGAAAAATTTCAAAAACATTGATGTTTTTACATACTGCATTAAGGATGAAAGAATCTATATCACCTTATTATTTTATAGACACGGGAATTTAATCGGTAAAGACAATGTTATTATTGATATTTATGTAGATATCAACGAAACGCTTAATAATTTTTTCCAAGTTTATTATGCAAATAAACACATACCAGAAAATGTGATTGCCGATGATTCTTTAAAAGAATACGATTTCGTTACCGAAAATGAAATAAACTTTATTTTTCCCAAAATCGGTTTATATAAAAAAATTCTAGCAATTGCTAACTTAAATTTAGACGATTTTGTTAAAAACACTAGCACGCACATGCTTAGTTTGCAAAATAAAGCATTCAACAATTTGAAAGATTTAGCAAAATACACTGGTGGTTTGGTCGCTAATAACATTGTAGTTTTTGATAATTCTAATTTAGCCAATAATTTACCAGTCGGCGTTGCAATAGCTATTTGCGGCGGTCTAAAAAACAAACTGTATTATCGTTCTTTTAATCATTCCGAAAACAATCTAAGACAAGCAGATGTTGAATATATGCGTTTAAGTATTGAAAAATATTTCAACTCTGATAAGAATTTGTTACCTGATTTAATTATTGTGGACGGAGGTTTAGCGCAAGTTCGTGAAGCAAAAAATGTTTTAACTAAACTTGAGCGTAATATTAAAGTTATAGGCTTAGTAAAAAATGATCAACACCGCACAAGTCGCATTATTGATGTTGATGAAAAAGCATGTGTGATCAAACCCCAATCATTGAAAAACTTTTTAACAGGCATACAAGATGAAGTTGATCGATTTGCCAAATCTGTTTTCTGAAAAAGAAAAAAAATTTCATCATTAGAAGGAAAATTACAAAGAATTAAAGGTTTAGGCAGTGTTTATGAAGATAAATTGTTAAAATATTTTAAAACATATAATAATATTTACAACGCACCGTTGAGTGAATTAGAAAAAGTAATTCCCAAAAACATTGCCAAGAAAATTTTCAACAAAGAGTTTTTAAAAGGAGAATAAATGAACAATAATTTTATTTCAGACACAACTGCAATTTTTTCTTTCAACAATATAGTTAATATTATTTCGGCAATGTTTGTCATTTGGCCGATCATCTATCAGTCATTATTGATTCGCCAATTTGTCAAAAAATATGCTTATTTTAGAGAAAATAATTTAATCACAACCAAAATAAAGCAAGATAAACGTAAAAATATTATTGATTTTGCGATCGTTGGTTCAGTTGGTTCTATTACAGTCGGTATTATTTTTGCTATCGGAGAGATATTTTTCCGTAAAAACGATTTGTGAATTACGAGTCGTTATGGTGTGTTAATTTTATGGGTGATCTCACTTTTACTCACACTTATTGGTTTCACATTTTTATCTCTGTTTTACCGTAAATTAAAAGCAACATACACAGTAAATTGAAAAAAAGTCAGTGAGTATATTTATAATAAAGATTATTCATTTAAAGATAAAGATTTTGAAATTCGCTGATTAGATCCAGTAACTAAACGTTACGAAGAAGCTAATCAAAAAGATATTTCAATTGAGTGAAAAAGAGATTACGCTCGCTTCAATTCTTTCTCAAAAGGAACAAAATTAAAAGTCAATATTGTTAAATGATATATCAGCCGCATTGATAGATTTTTCTTTAAGGAAGTGTTGAGTGCTGAAGATAAATTGCTAATGCTTATAGCTGTAGTTTTAAATCAATTAACACTGGAGGGTGAGTTCAATAGTATTGAAAGCGCAATTGAGCAAATGCAAAAACATATTTAAAAAAGTTTATCGGTGGATAAACTTTTTTAAATATGACATTTAACTGTTTTTTTCTGACTTTTTCTAATTAAAGAAACTTCACCAAATTGATCTCATCCTTCAGTTGTTCAATCGATTTCGGCAGTAGAGGCTGTATCAACATTATCAGCAACAACGCTTAAAATTTTTCTAACAGCGTCAAAATCAAATATTTTATCGATAGTAAAATTGGTATAAGTAATAGCATCTAAATAATTTTGATAATCAGTTTCGTCAATTGATTCAAGAAATAGCAAATTATTTTTTAATGATTTGGTTTCTTTGATGCTAGGGTTAAAAATTTCACCCACACTGACTTCATTCATTGAATATACAAATTTATTGTCTAAATAGTCAACATTGAAGCGTGATACTGGTCTATCAATAGGAATTAAACTCAATGTATAACCATTGATTATTGTCAACATGTTTAAAACATTTTGCAAGGCATCATTAGTATTAAAGGCTTGTTCGCCCTTGTCAAGAATATTCAAAAACGAGTTTGATTTTATTTTTTTTGACACTAGATTATTTTTGTATTTTGCAATTTGTTCTTTATTTTGCAATGCTTTTATTGCTTCTTTTTTTAGTTTTTCGTATTCATCTTTATTTGCTATTTTGTTTTCAAAATCAAATAATTTAAATACAGTGTTTATAGATCAAGGGATTTGTCTTGAAAATCTTCTGTGAAATTTAATGATCATTTAACCTCCAATGCACAATTTTAGTTATTAATTAGTTTCGTTTGGGTCTTCGTTAAACAAATGTTTTTCGATAAATAAAAATTGATCAAAGCCATCATTAAGGAAACCTAATTGAGATTCATCTTCTTCGATTACCGAACTATTAAAAATGCTTAAAATTCGATATGAAGCGTTGTGATTAAAAATTAGTGCGAATCATTTACGAATCAATTTGATTGATTCTAAATATCATTCATAATCATCTTCGCTTACTGCTTCAAGAAATATAAATGTATTTGCTGAGAAATTAATTTCCTTGTCTTCAACAAAAACTTTTGATATTTCTTTTGAATTTATCTCATAGTTAGGATGGTTATCTTTTGCACTAACAACTAATGAACCAATATTTTGCTCTGCGTTATGATGATTAATGGTATAACCGGTAATTACCATCAACATATTTAAAATGTTTTGTAAAAAATTATCAGTTTCAAATGCTTGCTCGCCTTGTAAAATAAGTTTTTCCAGCTGAGTGTTAAAAACGTTTTTATTGGCATATCTTTGCAATGATTTTTTTATTAAAATACGTTCTTTTAAATATTTTTTCGCTTCTATTTTCAAATTATCCAAATGTTTTGAATCATAGTTGTTAATATCTAAATTTTTCAATCTAAAGGCAGTTATTACACCCTGCGGATAAATATTGAAAAATTTTCTACTTACCGAAATTGTCATTTATTCCCCTTTTGTAAATTATGCTTAATAATTATACATATAGAAATGCTAAAAAAAATGCAAAAAATCTAAAAAGCGATATTTTGCATAATTTTTATAAGTGTTTTTGATATTTTTCATTCTCTTTGTGTGTGAGCTGTCTTCGTAAGCATGAATAAATGCGAGTTATTTAAAGCCTTATGTAATTCATATGCACCAGATGGACGACAATCCAAATCATACTCACCGTGGACAATATAAGTTTCAATGTCTTTGATTTTATCAATGTTGTGCAAAATATAATTTTCGCTCATGAAACCTTTATTGTAAAAATAATAATTTTCCAAATATGAAATTTCAGCAGTTGATTTCATATCGCTTTCGACATCTATATTGATTTTATTCACACTAATTAATGCATTTTCTCATTTTGCTCACTCAATATATGCTTGTTTACGTGTGTTTTCATCGTCAGTATTCATTCTGTGGTAGTAAGCTGATACAATATCTTTTCGTTCATTATCGTTCAAGATACTGATATATTGTTCATATTCAATTGGTTTTAAATACGAAGCGCCCTCTTGGTAAAGTCAATCAATATCGCTTTGGCGATTTAAATAAACGCCTCTTAAAACCATTCGCAAAACATTTCGGGGATATTTAATTGCGTAGCATAAACTTAGCGTTGTGCCCCATGAACCGCCAAATAATATTCATTTATCAATCTTTAATAATTTGCGAATATTTTCCATGTCTTGGACTAAAAAATCAGTCGTGTTATTTTTTGTCAATAATGATGGAGTAGAATTGCCACATCCTCTTTGGTCGATTAATATTATCATGTATTTTTTAGGATCAAAATAGCGACGACACACAGGGCTTGTACCACCACCAGGACCACCGTGAACATAAACAACTGGAATGCCATCGGGATTTCCACTGACCTCATAATAAATTTGGTGCTCACTGTCATTTGGCGAGTAAAAATCTTGCAGGTAGGGTTTAATTTCGGGATATAAATATTTTAAATATGTCATAAATACCTCTTTAAAAAAATTAGTGACTAGCACTAATTGTTATTTTTCTTAACCTCAATAAATAATTCATCAAGTTGTTTATTATCAACAGTATTAGGGGCTTGTGTGAACACATCTTGTGCTTTAGCGTTTTTAGGAAACGCAATCACATCCCTGATACTTTTTTCGTGTGTTAAAATCATCACTAATCTATCTAATCCCAAACCAATTCCACAGTGCGGTGGAACACCATACTTAAAGGCGTCAATAAATCAACCGAATTTTGTTTCTTGTTGTTCTTTATCCATACCAATCATTTCAAACATTTTTTGTTGAGTTTTTTGATCAAAAATTCTAGCCGAACCTGAACCTAATTCAAAACCGTTTAGTACTAAATCATAACTTTTAGCCATTACTTTTTCTAATGGCAATTTGTCTAATTCTTCAAGTTCATGGTCAAATTGTGTAAATGGATGGTGTGCAGCTTGTCATGTATTATTTTGTTCATCATACTCAAACATTGGTCAGTCTGTTATTCATGATAGATGATATTCATCATCGTTAGCATAATGGAACATATCATTTAACTCAACTCTTACTGCTCCAAGTGCTTTAGAAGCATTTTCATATGAATTGGCAACAATAAAGTATGAACCATCTTTATTGTTGTTTTGTTTGATCAAGTTTAACACTGAATCTTTAATTTTATTAGCAAAATTTGTGTGTGATATTTCGCCGTTTTCTACGACAAAATAAAACAGTATATTCGCTTTATTTTTCAAGGCTATTTCCGAAAGTAATTTGAACTCCTTTTTGGAAATAATAGAGTCAACAAACAACATTCTTTTGCTTTGAGCATCTTTAATAATAGAGAAATCAGTATCGTTAGCAAAATCATTGATGTCTTGTAATTTATAACCAAATCTTAAATCAGGTTTATCTGTTCCATAATCTCTCAGTGCATCAAAATATTTAATTCTAGCTAAAGGAGTGACTAAATTTAAATTCAATTGTTTAAAAATGTATTTGAATAACTCTTCAATATAGGCTTGAAAATCTTCAACATTTGTGAAAGATGTTTCAATGTCGAGTTGTGTAAATTCGGGTTGACGGTCTTTTCTGCCGTCTTCATCTCTAAAACATCTGGCAAATTGGTAATATTTTTCAAAACCAGAAAGCATTAAAATTTGTTTGAATAATTGTGGACTTTGTGGCAAGGCTCAAAATTGATTTTGTGAGCGAGTAGGAACTAAGAAATCACGAGCCCCTTCAGGGGTTGAACGTGCCAACATTGGTGTTTCAATATCGATAAAGCCATTTTTGTGCATAAATTCACGAACAGCATGCATTAAATTACTTTTTAAAATAATGTTGTTTTTCATTTTTTCTCTACGAAGATCTAAAAAACGATATTTAAGTCTTAAATCTTCGTTTACATTTATATCATCTCTAATTGTAAAAGGTAATTCTTCAACAGAAGTTGAAAAAACAGTGAAGTCACTGGCTAAAATTTCAATTTCGCCACTTTTTATATCTTTGTTAGCGCTTTGGCGAGCAACAACTTCCCCTCTAACTTCCAATACACTTTCTTTGGGAACGTGTACATCTTGTTTGAATACACATTGAACAATCCCACTACGGTCTCTTAAATCAATAAAAGTCAGACCGCTGAAACGTCTTTTATTTGCTACTCAACCATGTACAGTTACATTTTGACCAACATTTTGAAGGTTTAAATCATTATTATTAATATTTTTAGTTTGCATAATATCTCCGTTCTAACGTTATGTGTAATATTATATATATTAATTTTAATTTTAATTAATTTTAAATAATGCGTTAACTAAATTATTTTTATTTATTGATTTTCATATAAAATATTAATTAATTATTTAAATATTGTTTCTTTGCTAAAATAGATATGCTATTTTCTTATACGTAAATAGTAATGATGGATAGGATGCGGATGAAAGGCCGCACATAGGTTGGTTTAGCGCTAAAACAATTTAATATTTATGAAAGGAAATAAATAATATGGCAAAATTAGATTTTAACCGTGATAAAGAACACGTAAATATCGGTACAATTGGTCACGTTGACCATGGTAAAACCACTCTTACAGCTGCTATTGCTTCTGTATTAGCTAAAAAAGGTTTAGCTGAAGCTCGTGATTACGCATCAATCGACAACGCACCAGAAGAAAGAGCACGTGGTATTACAATTAATACTTCACACATCGAATACCAAACAGAAGCACGTCACTATGCACACGTTGACTGTCCTGGTCACGCTGACTACATCAAAAACATGATTACAGGTGCTGCTCAAATGGATGGTGCTATCTTAGTTGTTGCTGCAACAGATGGAGCTATGCCTCAAACACGTGAACACATCCTACTTTCTAAACAGGTTGGTGTTCCACGTATGGTTGTATTCTTAAACAAAGTTGATATGTTATCAGCAGACGAAGCTGAAATGGTTGACTTAGTTGAAATGGAAGTTCGTGAATTACTTTCAAAATACGGTTTCGATGGTGACAACACACCATTCGTACGTGGTTCAGCTGCTGAA
Source organism: Mycoplasma sp. CSL7475-4 (assembly GCF_024834065.1). GTDB lineage: Bacteria > Bacillota_I > Bacilli_A > Mycoplasmatales > Metamycoplasmataceae > Mycoplasmopsis. The sequence continues at coordinate 108,452 of NZ_JANUYA010000002.1, read as the reverse complement.
GCACTAAAAGGTAATCCAGAATACGAAGAAAAAATTATGGAATTAATGAACGCTGTTGACTCATGAATTGAAACACCAGTTAAAGAATTCGACAAACCATTCCTAATGGCTGTTGAAGACGTTTTCACAATTTCAGGTCGTGGTACAGTTGCTACAGGTCGTGTTGAACGTGGAAGATTAAACCTTAACGAAGAAGTTGAAATCGTTGGTCTAAGACCTACTAAAAAAACTGTTGTTACAGGTATGGAAATGTTCCGTAAAAACCTTAAAGAAGTTCAAGCTGGTGACAACGCAGGTCTATTACTACGTGGTGTTGAAAGAACAGCTATCGAACGTGGACAAGTTCTTGCAAAACCAGGATCAATTGTTCCTCACACAGAATTTACTGCACAAATTTATGTTTTAACTAAAGATGAAGGTGGACGTCACACACCATTCTTCAAAAACTATAAACCACAATTCTACTTCCGTACAACAGACGTTACAGGTGGAATTGAATTTGAAGCAGGACGTGAAATGGTTACACCAGGAGAAAACGTTGAACTTACAGTTAAACTAATTTCTCCAATCGCTGTTGAAGAAGGTACAAAATTCTCAATCCGTGAAGGTGGACACACAGTTGGTTACGGTAACGTTACAAAAATCGTTAAATAATCAAACTAATAATTTAAAAGTGAGCGCGATGCTCACTTTTTCTTTTTTCAATAAAATAACACAAATAATCAACGTTTTGTGTGTATTAACACAAATGAAAATGATGGATATAAAACACTAAGTTTTATATATTTTGCTATTTAACTAAATTAATTATGAATTTTAGATAACTGTTTTAAATTTTCTAACTTTCATTTCATCGACTGTAAATTTTGCAATACTTGTTAAGAAATCTTTGTATCAATCTTTTTTAGAAAAGTTCATAAAAGATTCTTCAGAAGATCAGCGCTCAAAAATAATAAATCTTCCGCTCATTCAGTACCCGTCTATTGATAAATTCAATTCTTCTTGTTTTGATATGTAAATTCAATTTTTGATGTATTTACTAAATTCTTCTTTTTCTTCTTTTTTTATTTTTAATTCTTTTGTAACGATATAAATCATAGAATCCCTTCTTTTGTTTTTATTTTTAATTATTCAAATTGATAATCCTTAGCGCTAATAATAATTTTTTTCATTATAACACACTCAAAAATTTATAAATAAATTTCTAACATAAAATTAATAATTTTATTGTCGCTTATTTAATTTAAATTTTTTGCTCTTGTAAATGCGTGTTTTTTTAGTTATTTTTATACGCAAAATAAATAAAAACATAAATAATGCAAAAGAAAAAGGAAAACAGTCGTGTTTGGTGTTTTCCTAGATTTAGTGATTAATGTTTGATTATATATTGCTAAATAATGAATAGTATTCTAACTATAAAAGTAATAAGAGTATTTATTATTTATTGGCGGTTATCAACACTGTCAATTATTGCTCTAACTACTTGTTCTATTTCTTCGTATTTATCTAAATAAATGACATAAGTTTTTGATCAATTGTAATAGGTTTTAGGCAAAAATTTACCTATTTTGTTTTCTTCGTTTTGCGGTTCATCGATAATAATTTTGAGGGATATAAAACAAAGTAGGTAGAAATACCTATTTTTCATTTTTACCTTAGGGGTTTTTGGAAAAGTACTAGAAATAGTCGTTTTAAGGAGCCTGTATGCTGTATAAAATTTGAAATAAATCCCAATATTGCACGAATTTTTTCGTGTTCTATAAGAAATTCAATAAAAAACCTAGTGCATACGACGCTTCAAAAATGAATCGCCTATTTCATGAAAACGTGGTAGAAAAGAATAAAAAACTGAAAACTATGAAATTAGCAACATTAACGGAAGCCGTTTCACAGAATAAAAGTTATATCTGTTCTACCGGCGAGAATACAAGATTTGTAAATATTGATATTGACGCTAATGCCTTTAAATTGTTTCGAACTATGTTAAGGTATTACAATCAAAAATTTTCAAAAAACGAATTAAATGATAAATCGCAACCTGAAATGCTTTTTTTAAGGTATTTTTTACCGACTTTTCACTATGAAACAAATTCATCGAAAGGTTTGCATGGAGCAAAGGTAAGATTAGTTTATGCTTTTGATAGATTAATTTCAAAAAACGAGCTGACTTTAATAGTCGAAAAACTAAAAGGTCTTATTTACGGTGTTTTTGGAGCAATAGTAGATAACGCATCAAAAAATATTAAACAAATATTTTATGGAACTATTAAGCGTGTGTTTGTTAATCAAAATGTCAGAATCTATAATGCCCAAAAAATGATAGAAGTATTAAACTATGTTTTAAATATTTTAGCGATAGAGGTAAAAACTTCCAGCATTCTTAAAAGTTATGAATCAGGAATCAGTAAGGTAAGCAATAATTTATTCGAAACTCATGATTACGATGAAGCTTTGTGAATGTATGTTGCACTATACCATCTGAATTTGCAACATTTGATTATCACAAAACCCAAATGAATTAAAAAATTTGAGCAAACGATGAAAAATCGACCATATTTCAGAGTAAAACACAACACAAAAGGATATGAACTACTTAATAAACTATTAAGAAAGGAGAATGTAATTAATGGAATGTAAGAAGGACTTAATTTATGATAAACAAAATTTTAGCTGATAGCACTAATTCGTCTTCATCGAGCTTACCGACCGAAATTAGTAAATCTGTAACCGGTGGATTTCAAACAATTTTAGCTGCGATTACAGTCCCTGCTATATTAGTATCGTCGGGTCTTTTGATTTACTTATGTATTATGCTTGCAAAAAGATTTTTACAACTTTCAAAAGTCAAAGTTGATGAGTACAAAATGGAAATTAAAAAGCTTTGATGATATATAGCAGGTGTTATTATATTGTTTTTAGCAATAGTATTCCTAATTACAATGTCAGCAACAAATTGAAGTATTTTAAATCCTAGAGGTTAATTTTCGAATAGTAGAATATGCAATTCCTAATTAATAAAATAGCTTATGGCATATTTAGTGCTCTTTGATATATACTTGTGTTTCTTCCGGGTTGAGTATTACATATAATTCACACAACCGTAGAGTTTATTGCTTTAAAATTACCGATTTTTATTTTGTTTGGTGGATACACTATTGATTTTAACTCAATCTTCTTATACAGGTTTTTAACCATTATGTGTATTTCAATAGTATTTGTTATCGGAATAGTTATGTATCGACTTTTCCAAGCACATAAAAGCAGCGAAAATATTCTTTTATTCAAAGATTCATTTAAAAGAGCAGTAGTGGCTGTTTTACTAATGCTGGGTATTCCTATCGGAATCTGACTTATGATGATTTTTTCAATAATATTATTTGATTTCATAAAGTCAGTTATGATTAACAACCCACATGAGACAATAAGTAATTTCATATTTAAAGTTTTAGAACCAAGCTGAGAAAATGCTTCATCAGGACATAGAGCTTGAGTAAATGTGCAAAATAACTTTCAAGCACTCTCGTTTAGCGATTGAAAAAATATGAAAGGTAGTTCAATTTTATTAGTTATAAAATTGTCCTTATCTTTACTAGCAATACTTTGAGCAATTATGCAACTTTTTCTGAGAGTTGTTAAAATTGCAGCATTTGAATTTGTGTATTTATTATGGCTACCTATGTCTGTTGCACAGGGCGTCAATGATAATGGCGAAACACTGAAAAAATGATTTGCTAAATTTACTGAATGTATATTGTCTAGTTTCATTATCTTAATATGTCTTTTGTTGTTTTTATTCTTAGTTGATTCAGCTTTTATCCAAGTACCAAAATTGCTATCAGAAATTATTAAGTTAGATGGCTTAGAATCAATTAAAAATACTGTTTCTTCTATATTATCTGTATCAATTTTAATTGGTATGTCATTCGGTATTGAGTCAATGGTAACAAGGTTAATGTATTTCTTTAATTTAGTTGAATTTGCCTCATCACCAAAGCTTAAATTCAAAAAACAAAATAATAATAAGCAGCCCAAAAACAGTGCTTTATCTGGAAAATCATCTCAAAAATCAATTAGTAAAAGTAAAAACACATCTAAGAAAGGAAACCAAGTTATTACAAATAAATCAGGTCTTAAGAAAAATAATGTTGGCACTGGTTCATCAACAAAAGACCAAAACATGTTGAGTCCGTTTTTCTTAAAAATTTTCGAGAAATTGAAAGGATTGAAGAACGATAATGCTACAAGCTAAACCACTTAAAAAAACGAGATTTAACATTTTTAGAAACATGGCCTGATATGACTTATTATTATTCATTGCTCTTGTTATATCAGTGTTTTTAACGATTATTTTTGGTTTTCCTTTTCTCAACATCTTATACAAAATAGCCATTCCGTTTACCTTTATTCCAGTGATAATGTTATTGTTTTTGAATGTTAAGAATACCAACTATAAGGTTTATCAAATTTTTTGAGTTTGACTTAAATTTGTCAGCTCTAAAAAGAAATTTAAAAACAAAGAGATAAATGACTTAATGGTTTTCAATACTATTGACAGTAATGCAATTTTAAAGACACATAAATCAGCAAAAAGCAATGGTTTATATGCAAAATTATTGAAGCTAAACGGTAATTCCATTTTTAAATATGATAACTTTCAACAAGAGCAATTACTAGCATCATTAGCAACTAATTTAGGCAATATTTCAAGTTCAGTAAATATTATTAAAATTAACAATAAAGTTGAATTTAAGCAAAATTTAATGACAATTAATGAAAAACTTAAAAAATATAAAGATATTGAAAGTCAAAAATATTTAAACGCAAAATATTTAGACATTGACTTATTAAAAAATCAAAATTTTCAGGAATATTATTTATTAGTTTATGGCAATAGTGAATTTGAGATGAATGAAAATATCTCGAATATCAAATATGCTTTCGAAAGTGCTAATTTCACAATTTTCGAGCAAAATGAGATTGAAACTGTGTTATTTTTCAGTAATTTTTATAGTTTGGGGAAAACATATGATGAGATTGAATTAAAAATCTTAAATTTCAGTGAAAGCAACGAAATACCATTGTTAGATTTATTGGATTTCAGAGAAGTTGAATTTGCAAAATCACATTTTAGGTTAAATGACTGTTTTTTCTCAATGCAAGCAATTAATGAATTTGACTATGAAGTTGAAAATGGTTGGGCTAATACAATCTACGCATCAGATTCAAACGTAATTATAAATTTAAACAAAATTTCGTTTGCAATAGCCGAAAAACTTTTAGAAGGAGCTAATAGAAAAATAGGTTCACAAGCAAGCGAAACTTCTTATCATTTGTTGAGAGATAAAAAGAATCAATATGAATACGAGATTTTCAATAATTTGATTGATGATATTGTTAAAAATCAAAATAAACCGCTATTTAATGTATCTGTATATTTACTAAATAAAGCAGACAATTTAGAATCATTAAAAGAAATCGAAAAAAATAATGATAATAACGCCCGAAAAGAAAAAATAAAATTATCAAAATTTCATTACGAGAATTTTAAAGCATGAAATCAAGCACAATTACCGGCTACCGACATATTAAATATGGAAAATCAAGCACTGCCAGAGTTGATTGCTTATTCATGGCCTTGAAATCTAGAATTTTTAAATGATGATAGTGATTTAATACTAGCAAAATCAATAAATGATGATTCCCCAATTTTCTTTGATTTGTTTCATAGAAATAGCAATCGTAGAAACAATAATGCTATTATTATTGGAACATCAGGAAGTGGTAAATCAACTTTAAGTAAAAAAATGCTTTTGAATGAGTATTATGACAACGCACAAGTTATAATCATCGACCCTCAAAACGAATATAAGAAAATATGCAAACAAGTCAGCGGTCAATGAATCGACTTGAAAGATAGTGGCGAAACAATTATTAACCCATTAGAAGTACAAATTAATGAATTTGGCGATAATACAGTAAAAATCGAAAATATTTTAGATAATCATATTGACTTCACAGGCGAGTGATTCAAAATTCTCTTTGGTGATTTAACTAAAACTGATTTAATCATCATTAAAAACGCTTTAAAAAGACTTTATGACAAGAACAATTATTACAAAGTTCAAAATATCAATGAATTAAGAAAAGTTGCAGAATGACCTATAATTGACGATTTAATTGATGAGCTCGAATTAACAAAATTTGACTCCGAGGCAGAAAGAAAAATCTATGAATATCCTTTGGTAAAAATATTGAAAGAATTTAGATTCTTTTTTCAAACTCAAAAAAGTAATAGAAATATCTTTAATGCTAAGTCTAACATTAATTTGAATAATAAATTTATTGTTTTCAATGTCAAAAAACTTCTAGCTCAGCAAAACCAAAATTCAGCTTTAGCACAAATTTTCTTATTGCTGAAAATCATCAATACTAAAATAAGTATTAATTCAATTGATAAAGCATATTTTAAAACGGTTTTATTTATTGATGAAGCTCACTTTGCATTAAAAGATAATACCCCAGAATTAAGAGAGTTCATTATCGATACGACCAAAACAATTAGAAAATATAATGGTTCAATCATTTTGACCACTCAAAACGTTGTTGATATATCAGCTAACGCAGCCAAAATTCTTGGTAATATTCAATACTCATTATTTTTTAACTGCAAACAAATTGATTTAGATTCAATCCAAAATTTGTATAAGACAAATCAATCATTAACTGAACAAGAGCTTAAATTTATTTCAAACGCTAAAACAGGTGAAGCATTGATGTTTTTAACAGAACAACAGCATTACCAAATTAACATTCATTATAACGATTTTGAAAAAGATTTATTGTTTGATGACTTTACAGCTTTCAAAAAACATATAAATAATCTTAAATTTCAAATTGAAAGTATTTTGAATAGAGTTCAAGAGAGTGAAACAAAAGACGAATTAAAATCTAACTACATAAATGAAATTAACGCATTCGAAAATAATTTATCAACATTTACAACATATAAACAATATCTTGCTTTTCTCGTTCAATTTAAAGAAAATTTAATTAATGTAATTTAAGGACATAAATGAGTACAAAACAAGCAAAGAAACAAGAATTTAAAGAATTAATTCAACAAATTGACTATGAACTTAATGAGTTTAGTTTAGACCCTCATAAGTGAGATAACTTTTTACCGTGTTTAATGAATAAATACTCTTTAAGAAACAATTTAATCATTGCCAAAAACCACGCAAGCATAGTTAAAACAATTAATGCATGACACAAGGTTGGTACAAAAGTTAAAAAAGGCGAAAAAGCCATTTGACTTCTTTCGCCAAATACTGCCAGATTTATTGAAGTTGAAGGTAAAGAAATACTTTACAATAAAGCAACTGAGGAGCAAAAACAAAATAATAAACCATATACAAAAATAATTGGTGGATATAGACCTTTTCCAGTATTTGACATTACACAGACAGAACTAAAAAAAGAAGAGTACCCAGATGATTACTTTAAATACTATAAATTTATTGAAAACAATGGTTATGACATCACAAAAATGGAGAACTTATTTGATTATCTAATAAGTAGAGCTTATGACATTTACGGTATCAATGTTAAATATAAAAATACTAAAACAATGCACGGTTATGTTAATAATGAATTAAAACAAGTTGTTCTAAACGAAAGCGCTTCTTTAAGAAATAATATTCAAACATTTTTACATGAATTATCGCATTTCGTTTTAAAACACGACTACAAAAAAACATCAAGACCTGTTTGTGAATTTGAAGCTGAATTAGCAGGTTATTTAGTAGGTTCTGCCTTGGGAATAAAAGATAAGGAAACAAGTCTCTCGTACATTAAAGAATGAACCAATGACTTGAAAATATTAACCGAAAAACAAAGATTAAAGTCAATAGAAAAAGCGATTTCCACTTATAAGCAAATCTTTGAAGAATTTGAATTAACAACTTTTGCAGATAAATATGAATTTTATTAAATAGTAAAAAGCAATAGGAGGGTAATATATGAAATTAAAAAAATTATTACCTACAACAATAACAATAATACCCTTAACAACGCCATCAATATCTGTGGCGTTTATTAATACTATTAATTTTCCCTTATATCAAAATTTTGATATCGTCGTTGATGAATACGCTAGCAACCCAGGAGTTATTGATACAATACAACAACTTTTTCCGAATAATTTAGTTATCGACGAATCCGAACATCCTTATACAGGTGTTATCTCATACAAGTTCAAGCGGAGTGAAAATACATTTAATTTATTGAGAATTGATTCACAATTTATCACTAAAAACACTATTAATTTAACCTCTTTACCACCGAAATATAAGAATAAATCTTTTGATGCTTTTTGAACCGATTTTAAACGTGAAATCACTCCTTTCCTAATCTCAAATAACGATATTTTTAATGTTTCAAATGACACAAAAAAACCACTATTTATCGAAAATGGTGTATTAAGTAATTTCGTTATACACAAGAAAGTGCAAATTCAAATAGATAAACCGCTTTCACCTGGCCCTTGAAAATTTTCTGATATGTTCAAACATCAATCTGATAGCTACTATTTAAACCCAGTTTCTAGCAAAAACGCTATGTGGGTCGTAGATAGAAACCATCAACAAAACGAGCACCCAGACGAGAGTTTAACAGTACTTGACGGCTCTTTGACTATCAAAAATAATGAATACTGACCATCGATATTGAGAATTAATTTTAATGACTTTGTTTTTCAACGTGATAATCAAAAAAATAATTTTTTCCTATCATGAACCCAAAGTCAAATTAATGACTATATAGAAAAGCATGTAAATAGTCTTTATAAACTTAATTTATGAGAACAAATTCAACCAAAATTACAGAATTTCAACGATAAATACTTAGTCAAAAATAATAACGATATTGATTTAACGGTTGTAAAAAATAAACTTACTTTTAGCACTACTATTTCTTATTTAGACGAAGATGATATTGAAAAATATGTATATGACCAGTGACTTAAATTTAACGGTATTACAACACAAAATAATCAATACTATTTGGAAGTGGAATTTGATGATTATGTAGATTTTGTTAATAGTTTTGGGACGGAAATCGAAAAACAAAACATATATAAAAAACTTATAAGGAAATTTGGAACAACGAACATTACCATTGCAGTAGGCCCTAAACCTAACGCAATCATAAGTTATAATTCATTGCCAAATCAACAAACAAAAATTAATTTAATCCCAAAACTCCAAACAAATGATTCTAATAAATACTGGTGAAATAGATTCAATATAAACATACCTTATGTAGAAAATAACACCAACTATAATAGAAAAATATTCAGTTTAAAATCTGGTGTATCTGTACCTTCACCTGATAATGAAGAGCAAACCGAGCAATATACGATTAGCAGATTAAATAGCGATGATTTGACATTGCTTAGCCAAGCAATTATTACGCTTGTTTTAAGCCCGAAAAGAAATGAAGAGTTAATTATTAATGATAATGTTATTCCCGTCTCTCTTACTGGTTTTAAATATCAAATAAAACCTAATGATAAAAAAATAAAAATACAAATAAAAGTGTATAGCACTGAGTTAAAAAACGATGTTAATGTAATAGATAAAAACAATTTTAATGTTTTCACAATCACGGAAAATCTATTCGGAGATATCGGCATTAGCTCGACTTTTGATGAAATCGAGTTTAAAGCACATAAATGAAACCCTAGCACTAATTTAGAACAAGCACAAAAAATTAATCCTTATATCATTGACGCAAATTTTAAAGAAGTTAAAGATAAAAATGATTTATTAATTCCTAACCCTGACTATGATTATAAAATTTCTCCTGAAACTGGTATTTATGAACAAATATGGACTTTAAATAGCACGTTATACACCTTAATTGATGATTTAAAACTATGGCCCTCGATTGCAAAGCTAAATGAGCAAAAACTAATTGAATATTTCGCAGAAGAAAAGAACTCCGTTATTGCTAAAACTATTTTCGCTGATAGTGGATTGACAATGAAATTCGATAAAGGTTTTAATAAAATTGACGTTTTTTATTTAGGTAATGATATTGATAGCATAAAAACAAATAGAATACAACATTTCAAACTTTCAGTAAATAGTCAAGAAACTCTTTATTATACAACACCGAAAGGAGAAGGATGATATTTATTGTCTGCCGAACAAAAAACAGGTCTAAATAAATATTATTTAATATATCAAACAAACGAAAAATTTAAACAAGGCGAACAACAAAACATACTGGATAGAGCATTTGCTAAATTTAAAGACCTTAATATGGTTAATGATATAAATTCATCAAAATATTTCATTTCCTTCAAGGAATACATTAAAGAGAAATCGCTAGATATTCTTGCTCTTAAATATTCAGATTTGGTAATAGAATACGAGAATTTTCTACTTTATAATAACATTACATTTAAAGAGAACTTTAAAAATTTAAAAGAACAGAAATTTATCAGTGATTTTGAGAAATACTTAATCAATAATCAAAAATTCAAAATTACAAATTTACCAGGAATCAAAAAAATTAGTCAAAACAATGGAATGGTTTATATTGAGTTCGATAAAGACATTAGAAAAGCGAAAAACATTAAATTGCTTTATGAATTAAGCGGAGCAGTCATTGAAAATAATTATAAAAAATTATCTAATAATCACACTGCTCTCTTTGATTTTAGTAGTCTAAATTCTAATGAATCAGCCAAAATTAAATATTTACTAATTGATAGCGACAAATTAGAATCGAGTAAATTACAGATTAATATCTCAACTAATATTGCCGAACCATTTCAAGAGTCAAATGATTTAGGCAGTACTTTAGCAGAATATGTACCGAATAACTATGAGAAAAAACCTGAATTGAACCAGTTCAAAGATTTACTAATTGAATTTATTAAGTCAAAAATGCAAAATAATATTGATAAAAATATTTACAACTATTTAAATTCATTTCCGATTGAAAATATTGAACCTGAAAAATTTACTTATCTAGATGCAGAATCAGATAAAAATGTTAGTGTAAATCAACCTAATAAGGACATAAATGAATATCAAATAGAGTTTAATTTTAATTTAAATCCCAATACAACAATTATTAAGTTTGTAAAACAAAATGATAAACATATTTTAAACCTAACGAATTGACTTAAAACAAAAGGATATCAAGTTAATTGACCTATAAAAATTAATCTTAATTTTGAAAATATTAAGCAAAAATTAAGTTATCGAACAATGAGTGATTGAAGTTTAAATTCTAATAAACTGAAAGACTTCATTTTAAGAAATATAACAAACATTGAACTTGATGATAGAGTTTATGGACTCAATGACTCACTTAACTTAAATGGTAAAGATATTTTAGTAAAAGATATAGTTGATAACATCAAAAATGTATATTTAACATTTACTGATGATAATTTATTTGTAGATATAGAAGGTAATATTGAAATAAGTGATGAAAAATTAATTATCAGTAGGTCAAACTATAAAATCGAAGCTAATTGAGCTCAATATTCAAACCCTTTAGATTTTTATAAACCTAGTGCTTTGTCGTATGATGGACTAAATATCGAGCAAATAAAAGAGAAATTAAATTCTATTGATTTGTTGAGTAATTTTGAAATGAATACTGTTTTTGAAGACTTAAATTATGACCTTAATTTTGAGTATCTTAAAGACTTTGAAGTGTTAAATTTATTGAACGATATTGACATTCTCGCTACTGACGAATACACCCGATATTTAACCGATGAAGAATTAGAGGCAGATGATAAAAAACTTGTTAAAAATATTAAATTAATTAACCCTAACAACAATTTTATTATCGAACATATTATAAATGAAGTGAAATCTGAACAACTCGTTAGTGAAGAAGATATAGATTTTAATAAATCATATGATGAAGTAAAAATATCATTAAAAAACACCTTAAACGATAAATACATAGAATTAGAAAAGAAATATGAATTGATGAAGCGTATTATCAAACATTGATATGAAAAAGCAAGTAAAACAATCACTATTTCAAATCACAGTAAAACTATGTATAAGATGCCTATTGATGCTCTTTTATCGCAAATGGATTCATTCGAATTTGTTATAGACGATAAACAATCAAACGATTATTTTAATACTGTAAACGATTTTTTTGAACGCAAAAGAGTTGAGCTTGCATCAATAAAAAATAATCCAGAAAAGTATAGATTTAACGGAAAAGCTATTAAAAACTATGAACGTTGATTAGAATTTGGCTTATCACTAAATGATTCAATAAAAAAAGATATTTTATACAATTTTTGAAATTTTTTAGAATCACAGGCGAATAAATTAAGCAAGAATAAAACTGAAAAAATTAGGTTATTTGCTCATTTTTACACAAAACTCGATATTGAGAATGTTATTAATAATGTCTTAAACGGAATTAAATTACAATCAAGTGAACATAGCCTCTCGAATGTAGAACATATATCACAAAATATTTATAATAACGTGAGTCTAAATGAAAAATACTATCAATACGATATGAATATCATTTTAGTATCGCCTTTAGATTCAATAACGGGAGAATATTCATTAAACACAATTATATATAGCAATATAAACCCAAAACAAATTGATGAAAGTCAAACAAATAACGATGTTCAAAACGATGAAAGAATTGATATTAGAGCATATAAGTTTAAAGATATCGACTTTATTATCGAAAATGAGTACTTAAGTGAGTTAAAAAACAAATTTATCAGAGTCATAACATCTAATATTTTGAATGTATTTAGCTTAGATGACAATACAAAATCTAAAATTTTTAATGATTTGATAATAACTAAATTTGACGACAAATTCTTTAATAGTATTTTCAATCAAAAAGACATAATAGTTGATAAAAATGGTAAGAAATACTACAAGATAACAAAAAATATAAAATTAAATGCTAAACAAGATTCGACCATAGTTTTTGGAGAAAACGCATTCAATGTTAATTTCTACATCAATATTAATTTCAAACCTGATGCAGAAGCTAAGGAGGTTAAAAAGAAAAAAATTATTTGAATTAGTTCTGCCATAGTAGCAATTCTTTTTGCGTCTGGCATTATCACAACAATTAGTGTGTTAAACAAAAAACAAAGAAAGGTTAAATTATTTTAAAATGAACTACAACAAATTATTAAAATCAAAATTTTCAAAATTCTGAATAATAGGGGCAACATTAGGCATACTTGTTCCCTTTGCGATTTTTGACTTAGTTTCAAGATGAAAGAGCTTTGATTTATATCAAGCTTCAGTGGTAATAACTGCTATAACTATAATAAGCATTCTTGCGTTAGTATCAATAGTTTTTCTAATTGCTCGTGCTATCATTACTTTACGCAAATCTAAATTAGAAAAACAACTATATTTTTTAAAATTAAACCAAAATCCCGATCAAGATAAAATTAAAGAAATTGAAACTAAATTAAATTCGATAATAAACAAACACTATCAAAATCGATAATTTATCGATTATATAGGATTAAATATTTAAGAAGTTGGCACAAACCAACTTTTTAAATAGACGCAAGCAATATTAAATAATTATGAAATAAACTCACATATAAGTCAATATGAGACGATGAATAGATTATTTGGAGCATTATTTTATATATAATTAAGATAATAAACAATATAAAAATTAAGGAAGTTTATATGAAAATAAAAAAATTTAGATTAGCCTTACTTTTAGGCTCACCATTTATTTTGACTCCGGCGATATCGGCGAGCTGTTTAGACCGTGTCAATGAAATCTTAAACAAAAACAGACTTGGAGTACCAGAGAAGAAAAACCCTGATGTAAAAACTTCAGAGCCTTCACAAAAAGATGAACCTGCACCAGAAAAATTATCAGAACCTAATAAAAACGGCGATACCAGTCCTAAAAGAACTCAATTAGAAATTATTAATGATTTTACTGATATCTACAAAAATAAAACTATGCTAGATCTTGCACCAGCAATCTTCAATGAACCTGGAATTATAATCGCAAGGTTCCAACCTAAACCTTTTGCTCAAGCACTGGATGTATGAACAAAAATGTTCAAACACGCCACAACGCAGTTAAGATATTCTGGAAATAAAAGATTTTATGACTATGTTTTACAAGCAGATAATTTTAAAGAGAATTTAAGAAATAGATTACTAAGGTTGGATGATGTAAGTTCCGGCTCGTTTTACTCTAACAACTATCGAACAACAAGATTAGGCGAAGAATGACGAGATTACATTACCTATGATTTGAATAAATTCATTGAGTTATATACTGATTTCTACGAACAAAGAACTGCTGAATCTGGATTATGGTTTGGAATAGTCCCTGTTGATATGGATGAAGAAGAAACAGAGATAGTTGATAATTATAGTGCTGCAGCAAAAAAAGCTAACTGATGAATCGCAAAGGGCAATATTGAAGCAGAAGCAGATGACCAACAACCAAGAATTCCATACAGCGATATGTTTTTAGTATCTAAAAACTTTTACGAAAGAGCAGATAGACATTTTCTACAAGAAAGAGTTCTTTTAGACAAAACAACAAATAAAAGATTAGCATTAGACCCAATTCCTAATAAGAGTGCAAAAGACAGCGATTACTTCAACGCTTGATACAACTTTAAATTCCCGTTTGATGCAAAGAAAAATACTAATATAACACGTGATTACATAGGTGCATTCCCGCCAACTGCTCAATTTTTTTCAGAAAATGGTTGAACACCGAACGAAATGTATAACAATGAGTTCATTCAAGCCCCTTTTAAAGATATACAAAACTCACACATAAACGCAAACCAGTTGAAATTATTAAAATCATTCCTACACTTTAAAACAATTCTAACATTACTTAGAAGAGACCGTTCTACACCGTTTTTAAAGCTATTAGACGATAAGAAAAATGAAGAATTACAAAAATTCTATCAAGACAATGGATACGCTGATTTTACTGACTTTATTGATAAGTTTATTGAAAACACCAAAAACATTATTGACCCAACAATTTACCTTAACTTCATCGATGAATTTGGTAAAAAACACTATTTCTACGATGAATGAAAAGAAAGCATGGAAAATGCACGAATTAATCATTTACAGCCGTCAAATCAAAGACAATTCTATTTATTTGCTCTAAACCTATACAATAAATTCCTTATGCCTTTAAATTACTTACTAAATGATGCTGACAATTTTAGTTTTTCATCAGATAACATATATGGAAAATCTTTATCAAGTGATTCAAAGAAACAAGCATTTAAAATGGATTTATACAATAAATTCTATGAACCTGTATTCGGTAAAATTGAAAAATTAGAAGCTAATACAAACGAAGCTAAAACAAACCTAGCTAAAACAAAAATTAAGAACTTTATGGAACATAATTTCATTAAAGAAAGAGACAACACTGATAAGAATTTATTATTCATATACGATATTCAAGCCAAAGACATTACTGGTATAAACTTCAATGATTTTTGATTTAACCCCAATAGCGAGTCTTAATATACTTCTATTAATTTGCATAAATTAAAAATATAAAGTCTGTATTTTAGGTTACATAGATAAATAGACAATCAATCAACTTTCACACACTCCCATTTAAAAATACATTGTAAATACGCATTTTTATTAAAATATTGAAAAATGCGATACAAATTGTTTAGACCTTAATACAGTTGGTATTTTCTTCATTTTCCCCGTGAATAGTGTATTATGTAGATACAGGTCATTAAAGACACTGTGTATTATGTAGAATACAGTTGTAAAACGCTGTATAACATACATATGTGTGATATAAGCGGAACAACCGGCTTGCGAGCATTGCCACACAACAAAAAATAAGGTTGCTTTAGAAAACAAAAGACAGGAGCTGTTGTTGGCTATCGACCTGTCTTTTTTTATTGCGAAAATTCACAAACAACTCGTTTACGTGTATTTTAGTAAAATTTAGACATATGAATAATAAAATTAATGAATTAGAATACATCAACGAGTTATCCTGCAATGAGATAAGCGAACTATCAAATGAATTCAAAAACTCAATTGAAAGAAAACAATTAAAATTAAAGATTAATAAAACAATCATCAGAAAAATTATTGGCCAAAATCGAAAAATATATAAATTTGTTATTTATGAATATTATCGTTTTGTGAACAACAAGAAACAGTATTTCAGATACTACCCAGAAAAATATAAATATTTATTTAGAAAGCAATACGACACGAAGCTAATTTTTGATAACTTCAATAATTATTGTGGTTTGATAAGAAATAGATTCGCACAAGTTAGTTGAGTATTGTGTAAGTACTATGCTAAAAAATTAAATTTATTCGAAAACATGAGTTTTAAAGACTCGTTTAATAAGACCTACGCAACAAAAATATACATTCATATCGATGATTGCTATGGAAAATCAAGAGAGAATAGCAAAATTTATAAAACTAATGCAAAGATAATAAAAATATTCAGTGATACACACAAAAAACCACTATTTATATATGAAACTTATACTTCAAGAGATTCACGAAAATTAAGTAATAATTCTCGAGCATCATTACTTTTAAAAATAATTAAAAAGCACTATTATACAGACAAAAGCACTCAAATATACCTTCTTAGCGATGGTGCAAACTACTTTAAGAATTTAGCTAAATCATTGAATGCTAAACACATCTACGATTATTATCATTTTAAAAAACGCTTTGGGGAATTATTTAAAAAACCATTTTTTATTTTTGACTCAAAAATGAGAAAACAAAAGTTGTATATAAATAATTTAAGTGCGAAAGATTGAATTTTGCAAGCTATTAAAGATAAAAACGAATTAGTGAATAGATTAAACTATTTATCTGTTTTTTACTTTGCTAATAAAGAAACAAAAAACAATATAAAATCATTTGTAAATTTTGTGTTAAGAAATTGTAAGGAATATCAATTCTATATCGACAATATTACCTGCGAAGCTGAATCTTCAGTTAGTCTTTTTAAATCATTTTTTGCCAAGAGATATTCTACTTATAGTATGAAAACAATTCTCAATCTAATCAAATTAAATAATTCTCATAATTATGAACTAATTGATATAAACGACTTTACAGAGGGCGAAGATCTTACATATGAGCCGTTAATGATGTCGAACAACTATAAATTCACAGCAAGTTAAATCATTCTTTTTTATTTTTACCCCCCTATAATATTACGCACACGCGCACGATAAATATATTTTAATATATTGCTTTTTCTCCTATTAAGGAGTTAGAGAGAGACACCCCTATGTATTAAACAGAGAGACAAAAGAAAAGCGGTTTTTCAAATTTTAATCGCCTGGAATGGTGTATAATTGAATTAACAAAATGTATATTACCTGCTAACATTTTATACCCCCATAATTTTTAATTTTGACCGTAGAATATTTATATTAGCTATCGTTTTTGCCTGTTTTTCGTCTTTGAGTGTGACACATCAATTGGTCTGAACCGCTGATAAATCTTTATATTTTTCTTTAATTGAAGTAAAAAGCATTTCGTATAGCTCGACCATATTTTGATTTTTGTCGGCGAAATAATTTAATTCTTGATCATCTTTTTCTAGTTGTGATATTTTAAAATCAGAATCCTGCGTAATTTCTGGTTTCGACTCTCTTTCGTCGTTCATGAATGTCAGACCTAATAATGTTTCTTCATCTTGACTAAAAGTAAACCCTCATCTATTTTGCATAAATTTCAATAACTTTTTACCTCTATCTAAAATAGTGTTCGGATTTCAGTCATCATGTTTTGCAATTTCTAATTCAGAAATGCAGCCGGTTGAATATTTTTCTTTTTTATATTCGAATTCATTATTTTGTAATTCTGAATTAATTTTTTGAGAAAGAGCTATTAAGTTTCCTAGCGAATTTGATAAGCAACGCTTTTCGTCATCATTATAATTTCGAAATTGATTTCGCCAATACCATTTTGTTGGTGTTTGGGGAAATATATGTTCAATCGAAATTTTATCTCGTTCGCTTTTAGTAAACTCACTTCAGTCAAGTAACTTAGGTGAATGTCCTTTTTCCGAATACAATTTCATTTCGTATTCAAATAGAAAATAACTTAAATATTTTCAACCGTAGTATCCTTTTTCTTGGTCATTATCGAAGCTACTTCTTACTCTTTCGGCAAATGAGTTGGTTGCTTCCTTTTCCTTTTCTTTGAATTTTTTCTCAAAGTACTCAATAATTTCCTCAATTTCAATCGTGCCCTTCATCAATTGTTCAGCAAACGCATACGATTTACTACTTAGGTAAGTTGACTGGATGCGACCTAATCTGAAACACAAGAATATAAATTTTTCAATTGTTTTGAATAATTTTATTCTTCTACTTTCATCAATTTTTTTATTAAGAAAGGACGCCACCACTAAGGTTCTAAAATAATTAATATCTATTCTATTTAATTTATTGATTCACTGTATTTCATCTTTGGAGAATTCATATTCATTTTTTTCAGGATTAAATGAGTAATATCAATATTTAGCGACTGACTTCAAACTTTCCACGTAGTTATTGATTTTTTCAATAGTTAGGTCATTGTCATCTGTTGTTTTTGATTTCGCTTTATAAACAGATTTAGAATTGAAATATTTACCAAATAAGAAATCAATATAGGCATTGCCTTTGTTACGTGAGTACTTGAAATACATTGATCAATGGTTTTTTAAATATTCATCATCGTCTAGTGGTTTATTCTTGTCTCGTCCAAGTTGGTAATATATTTCTTTTCAAGATTCATTTATGTTTCTGCGTATTTGATTTTTCGTTTCGATTGAAATCGTGCGGTCGGGGAAAATTGTTGTTAAATAAATCAATCTATTTTTTAAAATTTCTAAGTTAGATAACTTTTTACCTCTATTATTCATAGTCTCAAACGCAGTGTAAACATCAAAATTATCGTCAATGTAATAGATATTGAATAATAATTTGTTGCAAACCTTGTCGAGAAGTAATTCTAATCCTTCCCTTTCTTGATTTTTAAATAAATCTTGAATTTTTTTAGTAAAGTACTGATTTGCTTTTTCTAAATTTAAAGTATAAAATGTTTCTAATAATGATCCTGGATGATTTTCTTCCAATATTTTGTATCTTAAAAATTCAAATGAGGGATTATCAGTCTCATAGCCAAATTTGTATGCTTTTAGAATCTTTTCTGGCTTTTTATATTCAACTATGTAGCGATTTTTAATCTCTTCCAAATCCACACCGTTTAAAAAATTTATATTTTTATGATTGGCGAATTTTATGATGCAATTAATCAAAATTACTAGTGTAGTCAGTCTTTGTTGTCCGTCAACAACATGGTATGCCTCATAACTCCGTTCATCAAAGATTCATTTTTCTTCTTTTCAATTGTTGTAAACATCCTTATCTAATTTTTTTAACGAAATCATGCCGGTGTAATGAAATTTATCTTTATTAAGGTAGATAAGATCATCTCAAAAGTCATTTAATTGTGATTCGTTTCAAGCATAACCTCTTTGATAATCAGGAATTCTAAATATTTTTTTATCGAACAAGTCAAATAAACATGTCAAATCTTTCATGTATACACCCTCACTTTATGGTTTCAATTTTACTGATATTATAAATTATATTCGTTATACAATGTTTGCTAATTTACATATAGATTATTGAGTTTTTTTATTGATAATGACACACATCAGTTTAGTATTATTGAGTACATAATTAATCAAATTTAATATGCTACCACCTCTGTATTAAATAAAGAGCTTGTTTAGATTTATGTTCATTATGAACATTATTTTTATTTATTTGTAAGAACAATACATCTTGACGATTATAAGCAATTTTTACACAATTTTATTGGTGTAAATCAATAAAAATGGTAAAAAAAATGTGTAAAAGTTCACAATGTTACAAACCTTTACACACAATTTAATGTTGAGTCAAAAACATACAAATTTCAAAAAGAAAACATCCTTTGTTAAGGATGTTTAGGATAATTATTTTCTATAGTCGATAACAGCACGACCAATAAAGTCACCTTTTTCAAGTTTTTCGAAAATTTCTGCGACTTCTTCAAGTTTAACAACTTTAGTAACTTCTGATTTAACCAATCCACGCGCTGCATAGTCAAGAGCTTCTTTTAGGTCTTTACGTGTTCCAACAATTGAACCGGCTAATTCACGTTCGAATAATACAGTTCAGAATACAGATACTGGGAACTCATCTTTTCCTAATTTATCTTTAGCAGGTAGTCCAACTAACACTTGACGTCCACCACGACGTAACATTTCCATCCCTTGGATAGCTGCTACTGTAGCAACTGATGTGTTAACCACACCATGAACTCCGCCTTCTGTTACTTTAATGATCTCTTCAACAGCATTAACTTTTTTCGAGTTAAAGGCAAATTCAGCACCTGATTTTAGCGCTAATTCACATTTTTCGTCATTTAAATCGACACCAATAGGACGATATCCCATTGCTTTTGCGTATTGGATTGCTAATTGACCTAACCCTCCAACACCAATAACAGCAACGAAATCACCTGGTTTTAGTTTTGCTTGTTTAACAGCTTTGTATGTAGTAACACCAGCACAAACTACGGGTGCTCCTGTGATTAAATCTAAATCTTTTGGCACTACGCCGACGAAGTCTTCATGTCCAATTGCATATTCAGCAAATGATCCGTCTTTTGTATATGCTGACATATTTTGGTTAGGACATAATGTTTCTTTACCACTTAAACAAAATTCACAGTGCCCACAAGCATCGTGTAGTCAAGCTAAACAAACTCTGTCACCTACTTTAAGGTGTGTACATCCTGGACCTAATTTTTCAACAATACCAATTCCTTCGTGTCCAGGAATAAGTGGGTATTTTGGTTCAACTAATCAATCGTAATTAGCTGCGTGCAAGTCTGTGTGACAAATGCCACTAGTTTCCATTTTGATTAAAACTTCTTTTTCTTTTGGTTCAGGAATATCAACGATTTCCACGCCTCATTTACGTGGAGAGCGTACAACAAAGGCCTTCATTTTAGACATATTATTATCCTCTTTTCTTTATAATAAATTTTAATTAACGATAAATTATTTACATTTATCAATATAATCATATTCCTTTTACACGTTTTTGTGTATGTTTGGTTAAAAAAGAACAAAAGGATGTGCAAACATTTTGCCTACACATATTTTGCAATTATTAATTTTTTCAAAGACGTATCTATAAAAACTTATTTTTTTATGCATTTTGAACCACTTAAAACATTTTTTTATTTTTAGCTTTTGTTTATTGATTATTTAATTTGTCATATTTTTTATCATGTAAATAAAATAAATGTGGAAATTTCCACATTTATTTTAAATACTAAGCAAAGTCAAAATCTTGTGCTTCTCTAACTTTTAATCCTGAGTTTTGCAATTGCGTTTTTAATTGCGTTGCCTCTGCATCAACTTCAATCTCATCACTAAATTCATTTCCGTTTTTGGCGAATTTAATAAATTTAAATAGATTAGCAATACCTGAATTTGTTAGGGTTTGATTACCTTCAATTTTTATTCGTTTAGTTGTTGCACCGTTTGAAAAAATAATTTTTGAAGATTGCATTGGTTCATCAACCATGTGTTCCATTCCTGCATTATTTAAGTCTTGTGCACTCATAGTGAAACTAGTTGAATTGTTGTATAAGACTAATCTCGAAATTTTTCTTGCCTTATTAGCTGGTTTAAATTCATCATGAAATACAAGACCTCTTAAACTTTTAATTTGTGGAACTCTTGAAAAGTCTAAACCTGTTGCGTAGCTGTTGCCACCTTCATTTTCGTCCGGATTTAAACCGCTTCCAAAACCACCTTGGAAAATTGGTTCATTATTGCGAGCATAATAAGCCATTCTTAAACCTAAATTAATTCTTTCAAAAGGATTGCTTGAACCAGAAGCATAATCTTGAGCATCAAAAGATAATGTATTAAAAGTGATTCTTGTTGCTATTTCTTCACCTACTTTATACTCAAAACTTACATTGTAATCGTTAGTATTTACTCATTTTGTGTTCCGTAAGGCAAATGGGTTAATACTCCAATTGTCTAATAATGAATTTCCCAAAGTATATAAAGACAACTCTTTAATGACTTTATTTTCAAGTGTGATTAATGAACCTGTATTTGTTGCACGATCAGAGAAAAATAGTTCTAATTGCGGAATTTGGTCGGGTAATTCATCTAAAATTTCTTTGAATTTTTGTCCCGCATCATGGCTACCCATATTTTTAATACGGAATGAGACAAAGTTTAAATCTGGTTTAGCTTTTAAATCAATTAATAGTTGTTTGGTTTTTTGATATCCACTTTCATTACCGGCATCAATTTCTAAAACATAACCTTCATTTATTTGCCCTTTATCATTAATAGGCTCATCTCTGGTCATTTTAATAATATTAATTCCGTCTGCTTTTGATACATGTAAGTCTTTAAATTCAACATTATCAGTTACATCAACACGAGTCCATCCTGGATAAATACCATTTTTAACATTGTAAGGACTTCTTATTTCTGAAGAACTATAACTAAACACACGTTTTTGAAAATTATCACGTGTCATTCTTGCCTCAACTGAGTTATATCCTTTTGGCAAACTTGCTGATCACGAATCTAATTCGCCCTTTTCGTTAAAGTATGATGTATCTTCTGAAATAACATATCCTTCAGCTAACATTTTCTTAGCATTGTCACTCAGTTTAGTGAATTTAGATCAGTCAAGATTTGAATATAATCAGAAGTAGCGATGCACTTTAGAAACGAATTTTTTTGTGCGATATTGTGTTTTAGCATCCGGTAAAAGGAATTTTTCCACATTATTGCTATCAAACAATTGTTTTCATTTTTCAAATTGTTTTGTATAAAATCCTGTTTTATTAACGTTAACAATATCTTCTAAATTTTCAGGTTTAACTTGTGCCAAAAGTTCGTCCACAGTCCCTTTTATTAGTCTATTGTTAATTCCGTTATTGCCAGTACCATCACCTTTAACATTGTCTAAAACTTTGTTAACTAATTCATCAGTTACCTGAATACTTACTATTTTGTCGACAGTGTTATTTTGGTATGGATCAATATTGCTTATTTTATTTCTGATATCTGAAGAATTTACTTCTCTATTTTTGTTTTTAATTACTTTAGCACGAACATTAGCACCTAAAATATTGATGATAGTTGCCGAGTCATCATTATTGATTAAATTATCAATAACAACATTGGAAGGAGTTTTGGGTTTTACAACTTCTTTTTCTTCTGCGACTTTAGGTGTAATTATTTTTTTCGGTTTAGGTTGAACTTGTGGTTGATTGTCAGGCAGTGGCACTGGTTTAGGTTTTGGCTTTGGTTCAGCTTTAGGAATAGGTTTGGGTTTTGGTTTTTCTTCATCAACGGCAATTTTAACGATTTCTTCAACTTTTGGTTTTTCAGGTTCCCTAATTGGTTCGTGAATTGATTCAGGAACTTTTAACTCTTTAAGGTTATTGTCTGCATTCGCACTCGTGACATTGAGGTCTAAATTGTTTTTTGTCGTAAAATCTTCTTTTACTTTTGCGTCAAAAAAGTAGTCAAATTTGGCTTGTTTTTTTGAGTTAAATTGGTATAGCAAAACCGCTGTGACAGATGAGACAATCACAGTAGCAGATGATAATGATAAAACAATTTTTTTACGTTTTAAAAATGCCATTTTATTCCTTCGTTGTTTGACAATTAATAACTTCCTTTGAGAGCTATTTATTTTAAATAGATTTTATCACATTTACATGTTACAATCTCTATCAAAAACAAAACATTTTAGCAAAGCAAAATGTAGATAATATTTTATCAATTTTAAAATTAAATTAGATTTTTTAACTTAGCGTCATTGTTTGAACTGAAAATAAATTGCCTAATTTTTTTTGATTTTGAATTTATGGCCTCTATAGCCATTATCAATTGATTTTTGAATTACGTTTTTAAAGTTTTTTTCAAGATGAGAAAAGATATCAAAAATTGTTTTGGCATCGTGATAAGCATTGTGATGTTGAAAATCTATACCTAAATCGTAGGCAATAAAATTTAAACGCTCAATTTTTTTATACTTTTCATTGTATTTTTTTAGCCCATGTCTACTGCAAAAATAGTATAAATCATCACTCAACGAAATATTCGATCTAATCAGTTCACGCTTTAAAACATTGATATCAAATGCAATATTGTGAGCAATTAATAAATACTCGCCGTTAAAATAATGTTTAATATTGTCTCAATATTTACTGAAACTTGGGGCATTTTCAACCATTTCATCACTGATATGGTGTTGCAGTGTGGCGGCATAATCAATTGGGACGAGCGGATTAATTAATTGATCTACCGAACTAGAGATTTTGTTGTTTTCGACAATTACCATTCCTATTTGACAAACATAGCCTGTTAAACTGCTTGTTTCAAAATCAAAGAACACAAATTTATCTTTTGATTTCAAACCGTGTGCTTCCCTAATTCCTAATTTGACTGTTTCGTAATCTATTAAAATTTTATTAATTTGAGATAATTCAACCTTCGAATAATGAACATCAATATCTGGAATGTTATTATCTATGTTGTCGATTGCATTTGAAACTATCTTTTTTAACTCATTAGTGTCGTTTATTTCAATTTCGAGTTTTGAATTATTGCGAATATTAAATAAGACAAATCTAAAGTTTTCGAGCAAATTATTCATTTTTTTATCTTCTTGGGCTTCTAAATACAATAGTGCAACATTGATTACCAGTTCGTAAATATCATTATCGCTTAAGCGATCATTGAATTTAATTCAATACATAATCTCACTTTCGTAATCAATTAAATCAACAATTCCTTCAATGTCAGAATAATTTATGTCATACCAAAGCTTTGAGCCTTCGTTTTGTATGTTTGTTAGTCTATCTAAAATAAGATTGTAATTTTCATTGTTTATTCATTTTCTCTCATCAATCGGGATTGAATTGATACCGATTAAACTATGGCTTAATAAAGCATCAAAAATCATCGCCATTGTTAAACAATATTCTTTGTCACTAAGAGTGCTCGCAATTTTTAATTGTTTATTAATTTTATTTTTGAATTCATAGTCTTTACTACTGAATTTTTTAATAAAATAATTTATTTTTTCACTAATTTGACCTTTTTCGAAATGCAAGGAATACAATATTTTTGAATATATTGAATTAATAGTTGAAACATTGTAACTTTGCTGCTTATCCTTGATTTCAATATTATCCTTGATATTGATTATCTTTTCTGGATAGGATAACCAAAGTTTACTAATGACTTTTGATAGGTCATTTTTTGTTTTATATGATATTTTTTTGACTAAGTCTGTAACTCTATAATCACGCGAAAATTCGATATTGTTTTTTGAATTCAAATTTCTCATTGTATTTTTGTTTCAAACGCTATGGAAATATGCTTTATCATAGAAGTTATTAACTTCAATGAAGGAAGGGAATACTTGGCCGTATTCCTTTGTTTTTACATTGATTACAATCAAATCTTCACTAGCTCTTGTCATTGCGACATAATATAGATTTCTTGCTAGTTCATGAGTATTTTCATTGAAAATATCTTCAGTAATTTTATTGAAATTATAAAGAATTACGCATTTTTTTTCGCGTCCTTTTGACTGGTGAACACTGGCAAAAACCAACTTATTTTTTTCTTGGTTTTCACTTATTCCGACTGAATTAGGTTTAGGGTAAAATGTTTCATAACCTCTTAAATTAATTTCATTGGCTATTTTTATTAATGAAATATCAGAGTGCGAATTGTTTACGATTGGTGAAAGCACAAAAACGTTTTCAATACCATAACTACTGATTTTTTCTTCAATAATGTTGCAAGTATAATCAATGAAATCATCATCGGTTACGTGTATTTCAAGATTTCCGGTTTTGTCTGCGTAACTTGTTCCATTAAATTCGCTTAAATCATTTATCTTGAAGAAATCTCACACAGATTTTTTAACACGAAAACTATTCGTTAGTGATAAATGCTTTCATTCAATATTATTATTTATAAGTTTATCAACATTCAAAAAGTAATATGGAGTTGACCCGTTATGTTGGTATATTGTCTGATTTTTATCGCCAAAAAACACATATTGACATTTTTTATTATTAATGTTATTAGACAATATTGCCTGTGTTAATTTTCAAAGCAACGGTGTTAAATCTTGGGCTTCATCGATTATGATTAAATCAAAATCAATGTTTTTTACAGTATTACCATCATGGTCAAATATTTTTTGTAATTCGCCATCGTCACGACACGACATTGCTCAATATGAGGCAGCGAATGAGTGAAATGTTCTAATTTCTCAATAATTTTGTTGATTTCTTTGTCTAATTTTATTAATTTTTACCCGTGTGTTCTCCATTAATCTTGTGTTATAAGTCAATATTAGGATTCTTTTATCCATATTATTTTTAACTATTCCGATTATAGTTGTTGTTTTACCAG
Source organism: Mycoplasma sp. CSL7475-4 (assembly GCF_024834065.1). Classification (GTDB taxonomy): domain Bacteria; phylum Bacillota_I; class Bacilli_A; order Mycoplasmatales; family Metamycoplasmataceae; genus Mycoplasmopsis. The sequence goes on along the minus strand of NZ_JANUYA010000002.1, from coordinate 81,869 downwards.
AACCGGGAATAGCATCGACCACAATATTATTAGTTTGTGAATAATCGATTATTTTTTGTTGCTCTTCTGTAAAGAAATTGGTATTTTTTTTATCTAAAAAATTGTCGAGATTATTTTTCATTACTTAATTTTAATACAAATATTAATATTAATGTAAGCTCAATTAAAAGTTATGGCGAAATAGTTTTAAAATGAATAAATTTTCCTCTATTTTAAGTTTAAGATTAATAATTAATATGAATTTTCATTTTATAAAGCATAAGTTAAATTTATATGGAATTCATTCCATTTTTTTGAAAATAGTTTTTATTTTTTTAAAAAAATTTATAATTGTATTAGTTTATAACAAACTAAAAATTCAAAATAAAAAAAGAGGGATATATGAAAAAAATTATTGTTATCGGACTAGGTAATGTAGGATTTACATATGTAAATATTGCTGTTGCCAGAGGCTTAGAAGCTCAATGAATATTTGTGGACAGAAATGAAGACATAGCTTTTGCACATGCTAAAGACTTTTCTGACATGGTATCAATCTTACCAAGAAATGGTTCAACATTTAAAGTAGGAACATTAGAAGATCACGCAGCAGATGCTGATATTGTTGTTGTATGTGCTTCAATTCCTGCAAATAAAGATTTCTCAGATCGTCTTGCTTTAGCGGGTGCTAACGCAAAATTAATGGATTCATTCGGATCTGTTTTAAAAGAAAAAGGCTTTAAAGGTGTGGTAATTGTTGCTGCTAACCCATGTGATGTTATGGCAGCTGTATTCCACTACGCATCAGGTCTTCCAGCAAACAAAGTTATTTCAGCAGGTACTATTTTAGACGGTGCTAGATTGAAAAAATTAATTTCTCACAGATACAATGTAGAAGCAGATTCAATTGAAATTTCAATGATTGCAGAACACGGTGCATCAGCAATGGCTGTTTGATCGAACGCTAAAATTGGTGAAACATTAATTAAAGACTTACCACAATTTACTGAAGAAGTTAAACAAAAACTTTACGAAGACAGTAAAAAAGAAGCATTCGAAATCTTCTCACGTAAAGGAAACACACAATTCGGAATTGGTACATCACTATACGAAATCACTTCAGCTGTTTTAAATAACAAAAGAAAAATCATGACAATCGGTGTTAAATTACCTGACACATTCAAACACCCAGGAATTTATTTCTCAATTCCAGTAATCGTTGGTGAAAATGGATATGAATACTTACCTGAAAAAATGTCTCTAACACCAGAAGAATGAGAAAAATTTGACAAATTCTCAGAAGGATTTGCAAAAGTTCACAATGATACACTAGGTCAAATTGGTGTAAAACACATTTTCAAATAATAAATTTAATAAAAAAATGCCGCAAGGCATTTTTCTTATTAACTAGAAAAATAGATTTCTTTTATTTTTAAAATTTGTAAGATAAGCTATCTTTTTTTTGATATGCTAATGATTCCATAAACTAAGTATTTTATCTACAATTAAAATGATAAAAATAATTATATTTACTATAATTTAAAAAGAAATAAATAATATAAGGAGTAAAACAATGCAAAAGAAAAATATCAATTTTGATTCTAAAGAATATTTAGCAAAAGTCGATGCATGATGAAGAGCTGCTAACTATATTGCTGTAGGTCAAATGTATTTAAAAAATAATCCATTAATGAAAAATGGCCTTAAACCCGAAGATTTAAAAATTTACCCAATCGGTCACTGAGGAACAATCCCTGGACAAAACTTTGTATATGCTCACCTAAACAGAGTAATAAACAAATATGACTTAAATATGTTTTATATTGAAGGTCCTGGACACGGTGGACAAGTTATGGTTGCTAACTCATACTTGGATGGTTCATACACTGAATTATTCCCACACATCACACAAGATGAAGAAGGAATGAAACATTTATTTAAAATTTTCTCATTCCCGGGTGGTACTGCTTCACACGCAGCGCCTGAAACACCAGGTTCATTACACGAAGGGGGTGAATTAGGTTACTCACTTTCACACGCAACAGGTGCTATTTTAGATAATCCTTCATTAATAGCTGCTGCAGTTATTGGAGATGGTGAAGCTGAAACTGGTCCTTTAATGGCTGGATGATTATCAAACACTTTTATTAACCCTAAAAACGATGGTGCTGTATTGCCAATTTTACACTTAAACGGTGGTAAAATTTCTAACCCTACAATTTTCGCTCGTAGATCAAACGAGGAACTAACTAAATTATTTGAAGGTTTTGGCTGAGAACCAATCTTTGTTGAGGTGGAAAAAGTTGCCGACTATCACCATGAAATGGCTGACAAACTAGACTATGCTATTGAAAAAATAATGGCTATTAAAGCTGAAGCGGCTAAAAAAGGCGAACAACAACAAAAAAGACCTCAATGACCAATGATTATTTTTAGATCACCAAAAGGATGAACAGGTCCATCAAAATTTGCTGGTAACCAAATTGAAGGAAGCTTCAGAGCACACCAAGTTCCAATTCCTGTTAAAGCCGAAGATCCAAAACACATTCAAGATTTAATTGACTGAATGGAATCATATAAACCATCAGAATTATTTGATGAAAACGCAAGATTAAAACCTGAATTTTATATTGCTCCTGAAGGTGACAAAAGAATGGCAATGAATCCTGCTACAAATGGAGGAATTGACCCACAAAACTTAAAATTAGGTAATTGAAAAGATTTTGCTTTAAAATTTGATAAACCTGGTAGTGTAATTTCACAAGACATGGTTAATTTATCAACTTATTATGCTGAACTTATAAAATTAAACCCAACTAACTTTAGAATTTTCGGACCAGATGAAACTAAATCAAATAGACTTTTTGATGTATTAAAAAACACAAATCGTCAATGATTAGACACAATCAACACTGAATTAGATGAATTTATGGCACCAGCTGGTAGAGTTATCGACTCTCAATTATCAGAACACCAAGCCGAAGGTTTCTTAGAAGGTTATGTATTGACAGGACGTCACGGTGTCTTTGCTTCATACGAAGCATTCTTAAGAGTTGTTGACTCAATGGTTACACAACACCTAAAATGAATCAACAAATGCAAACCACTATTCTGAAGAAAACAAATTCCATCACTAAACTTAATTGCTACATCTAACGCATTCCAACAAGACCACAACGGTTATACACACCAAGATCCAGGTATGTTAGGACACTTAGCAGATAAAAACTCAGAGGTGGTTAGAGAATACTTACCAGCGGATACTAACACATTATTAGCTGTTTCAGCAAAAGCGTTTGCTGAAAAAAGTGTTATTAACCTAATCGTTGCTTCAAAACAACCAAGAGAACAATTCTTTAGTGTTGCCGAAGCAGAAGAATTAGTTGAAAAAGGATACAAAGTAATTGATTGAGCATCAAATGTTTCAATCGACCAAACTCCTGATTTAGTTGTTGCTGCTTCAGGTACCGAATCAACAATTGAAGCTCTAGCTGCTATTTCGATTTTAAACAAACAATTCCCATCATTAAAAATTAGATTCGTTAACGTTGTTGAAATCTTAAAATTAAGACACCCATCTGTCGATCATCGTGGTTTAAGCGACGAAGAATTCAATTCAGTATTTACAACTGATAAACCAATCTTATTCGCCTTCCACGGTTACGAAAGTCTTTTAAGAGATATCTTCTTCACAAGACAAAACAGAAATCTACACGCACACGGTTACCGTGAACACGGAGATATTACTACATCATTTGACATTCGTCAATTATCACACATGGATAGATTCCACATGTCAATTACCGCTGCTAAAGCAGTTTATGGTGAAAAAGCTCAATCATTTATTGATGAAATGAATGAAAAACTTGAATACCACACAAACTACATTAGAGAAACTGGTACTGATATCGACGAAGTTAAAAACTGAAAATGAGAAGGAATTAAATAATAAAAAAAGTGTCTCGTGACACTTTTTTCTATTTTTACAATTTAACATCAATTCAACTGGACATTAAATATTATAACTTTAACATTTTTTATATTAAAATATACTTAATATTGGATATATAAAGGATAAAAAATGAAAATTAAAACCCGTAATTTGTTATCGTATATTGTAGTTTCAACAGCTCTGTTGACCTCAGCTATATCTTTAACATCATATAAAATTTATAAAGTGAAGGTTTCTAAATACGATCGTGATAATTTTGCCAAAAATAAACAAATTAAGACGATTGAGTACAAATTTAGTCCAGTCAAATTTATTGAAAATGATACAGAAAAAACATTGCAAATTGACGATGAAAATTTAATTAATGAATATAGCGATGTTACTTCATTATTAGACCAAGCTGACATCAATATGTTTGGAATTTCAACTAGTATTCAACCATTTTGAGATCAGTTAAGATTAGCAATGATGGCCAAAGGCGAAGTTCATTTTACACAATTTGTCTATGGCGATAATAGAATGTCAGTTGACAAAGATAAATTTGAAGATTGATTGAATAACAAACGCGCAATTAATAATGATAAAAGCAAAAAATCTCGTGTGTATAATTTTAACCGTTTCTGAACAAACAAAGATTATTTAGTCAAAGTGCTCCGTGATGTTATTGTTGCTAATCCTGACAAAAAAATCAATTTATGAGTTTCATCAGCTGAATTGAATTATGTGCGTCAATACTTAGAATTAGCAGCGTTTACAAATGTAAAATTCCTTTGTTTAAACGAAGCTAGCTCTATTATTTCTTCATATGAAACAAGATTTTTAAACGACATTGACAATTTTAATAAAAAAGGCCAAATGATTAATATAGATGATATTGAAAGTGGTCCAACAGGTTGGATACCTATTTCTACAATTTTAGACAATGTTTATTTCTTCTTTGAGGATCACAATGGCGTTAATAAATTCAAAAATAAAGAGTTAAAAAGAATATACCCATATTCAGTTGACAAAGATTGAAGAATAAAAAATAAATTCTTCCAAACCCGTGATATTAACAAAAAACGTATACCTTTTACTGAAGAATATTACGAAATATCAAGACAAGATTGACGTGTTGAACGTGACAAAGTTAAACAAAATCAAAAACTCCACGGCGATAAACCTAAAATCATATTCTTAGGTTCTGGTGGGGATGTTAAAATCGAAAAAGATTCACTCTCACACGTTATTGATAAATATCAAGACACATACAATATCTATTACAAAGGTCATCCTAATTTCTCAGTTATTGATAAGTGAATTGAAGAAGTTGTTAACAAAAATCAACAAATTGAATATACAGACAGAATTCACACCACTGATTTCAGTAAGCCAGTCGAATTGCATACTTCTCTAAAAGAAGGAAATTCAATCACTGTGCTAAACAATCAAATTCCTTCGGAAGAATTAACCACTAACCATGCTAATGATTTTGGTTCCGAAGAGGGATTATGATTCGAAAAATGGGCAACTGTTGACATGAACACTGGTGCACTAAAAGCCATTTTAGATGTAAGCGGTAAAAATACAGCCAGTGATTTAATTTTTACCGGTATATCAATTCGTGACCAAGATGGCAAAAAAATAATTGCTTGAAGAGCCGCTTCGCCCGTGAGTGAAATTGACGACCCGGTCAATAATGATTTATGAAACGAAATTGTTTTAAAACAAGCGGAAATTTTTAAGACCAACAAATAAACATATTGGTTGATTAAAATAAAAACACAATTTATATTGCAAATAATGTTTCATCAGTCGAAAATGAAACCAAAGGAAAAAATATGAAAAAAATAAAAAATGTTGTAATTTTTGCTGCAGGAAAAGGCACAAGAATGGCACCTTTAACTCAATACTTACCAAAACCACTAGTTCAGGTACACGGTGAGCCAATTATTGAAAGAAATATTAAATTTCTACACGAAGCAGGAATTAAAAATATCACCATAGTGGTTGGTTATTTAAAAGATCAATTCAACTATTTAATCGATAAATACGGTGTTAAATTAGTAGAAAACCCTGAATACGATACAGCCAATAATATAAGCAGTTTGTGATATGCAAAAGACTTTTTTAACGATACCTTGTATGTTGAAGGCGATTTATATTTCAATGAGAATGTCTTTAGCAAAATTGTTCCCTTAATTTCGAACGCTAATACTTCAATAGCCTTCAGTGTAAAAGGATATGAACACAAACCAGAGTGAGCTTACAATTTAGATAAAAATGAAAATGTTATTAATCATTCTTTAACACAAGACTCATTTATGAAAAACATTTGAAGTGGAATTTTGTATCTAAACAATACAACTTCAAATGAAATGCGCCAAAAAATTGATAGTTTTTATCAAACACACCGTGAAGACTATTTTGAAACATTTTTATGAACTCTTGAGTCTAAATTCAAACATCTTGAAATCGTTAATGTACAAATGCGTGAGCTTGATACTTTTGAAGACTTACAAAATTTAGATTCAAGATACCGTAATCATGCTACTACACTATTATTTACACCTGGACCAATAAATAATTACAACGAAGTTAATGAAATATTGAGCCAATGTGTCTTACACCACAGATCGCAACTTTTTAAATATTATTTAGAAGACACAACAAAATTAGTTCGTGAATTATTCAAAACTGAAAACGGTTTACCATTATTTATTACCTCATCAGCTACCGGAGCGATGGAAGCTATTTCAATTAATTTAGCTCAAAAAGGCGAAAATGTACTTTTAATTGAAGCAGGTGATTTTGGTAAAAGATTTAGAATTCTTTTAGAAAGACTGGGTGTAGCCGATACTTTAACAACTATTAGCTATGCCGATGGTGAAACATTTGATTTTGCTCAAATTGAGTCAGTATTGAAAAACAATAAATTTAAATCACTTTTTGTTACTCATCATGAAACATCAACAGGTGTTTTACACGATATTGAGAAATTGTCTAAGATTGTGAAAAAATACGCACCTGATACTTTATTTATTGTTGATACAGTTTCATCATTTATACATGATGATGTTAAATTTGATGAATGAGGCTTGGATGCTGTAATTGCCACAAGTGGTAAAGCGTTTTGTTTGATGCCTGGTTTAAGTTGCGTTGTTTTATCACAAAGAGCAATCGAGGCCGCAAAGCAAAATACTAATTTTAAATTCTACTTTGATATTCCGGCTTATGTTAAATATTATTACGAACAAAAATCAACTCCATATACACCAGCGAGTGCCATTTTAGTTGCGATGAATGCGGCTATTAGAGTAATTAAAAACCAAACTATCGAAGCTATAAGAAAAGATAAAGAGTTAATTTACAATTACATTAGAAACGAATTAGTTGAACTTGGTTTTAGAGATGTCGTTAAAGGAGAAAATGTCACACACGGATTATTAGTGATGGATGCTCCTAAAGGATATAATGCTGAAATTTTAAGAAATACAATCGAGTACAAATCAAACATTTATTTTGAAGTCGGACGAAATGGAAGACAACAAACACAAGTAAGAATTGGTATTCCTAATGTTATAGATATGCCTAAGGCTAGATTACTAGTAGACGCTATCAAAGAAAATATAGAATTAGCAAAAATCAAATAATTATAATCCCTTCATGGGATTTTTTATTTAATACTTTATCAATTTTGCTTAAAACTTAAACAAAGCGGCTAATTTGTGGAATCGTTTCTTAGATTTATTCCATATTTATGACATAAACAAAAATAAATTACCTTGCTAAATGTAAAATTATGTATATAAAATTACTAAATTTTAGGAGGCAAAATGAAAAAAATAGCAATTAATGGATTTGGCCGTATTGGTCGTTTGACTTTACGTCGTATCCTTGAAACAAAATCAGAAAACATCGAAGTAGTAGCAGTTAACGATTTAACTGACCCTACTATGTTAGCTCACTTATTAAAATACGATACAGCATTCGGACCTCTACAACACGAAGTTAGCGTTAAAGAAGGTGCAATTGTATTAGATGGTAAAGAAATTAAAGTTTTCGCAGAAAAAGATCCTGAAAATCTACCTTGAGCAGAATTAGGAATTGACATTGTTGTTGAATCAACAGGTTTCTTTGCAAAAAAACCATTAGCAGAAAAACACATCAAAGCTGGTGCTAAAAAAGTTGTAATTTCAGCTCCAGGTGGTAATGATGTTAAAACAATCGTTTACAATGTAAACCACGATATTTTATCTAAAGATGATGAAGTTATTTCAGCAGCTTCATGTACTACAAATGGTTTAGCACCAGTTGTTAAAGTTCTTGTTGATAACTTCGGATTAGTAAATGGTTACATGACTACTGTTCACTCATTTACAGCAGACCAAATGCTTCAAGATGGGCCTCACAGAAAAGGTAACTTAAGAAGAGCACGTGCTGCAAGCCACAATACAGTTCCTACTTCAACCGGTGCTGCTAAAGCTATTGGTTTAGTTGTTCCTGAAGCAGCCGGAATTTTAAACGGTATTGCCCTACGTGTTCCAACAATTACTGGTTCTATTATTGACTTATCAGTTCAATTAGAAAAATCTCCATCTGTAGATGAAGTTAATGCAGCATTCAAAAAAGCAGCTACTGAATCGATGAAATACAACACTGATGAAATCGTTTCTTCAGACATTATCGGTTCACACTTCGGTTCAATTTTCGATGCTACCCTAACTCACGTACAAGAATCTAATGGACAAAAAATTTACAAATTGTTTGCATGATACGACAACGAAATGTCATACGTTTCACAATTGGTTAGAGTTATAGAACACTGAGCAAAATTATAATCAAGTAATTAACGAGCACTCGTTGCTCGTTTTTTATTTTGCTTTAAATTTCTAAAACATCAATTAATTTTGAATAAATTCATTGAGTTAACCTTATTTTTTCTTGCTAATTTAATTGAAATAGGTATAACAACTATGTTAATTGTATTGCGCATTTGGTTTCAATAAATTGAGCGGTGCTTACTGATATCAAGATGATATTTATTACCGATTTTGCACGAGAGAATTATTTGATATGAATTTCCTCAATCACCTATCAATATACATTCACTGTGATTATATGTTCCATCTTCATTTTTTAAAGGTTTGAACTTAAATCAATCAAAAATATTCGTGCTTTCTAATTTGGTTAAAAAGAATAAAATAGCTTTTACTTTTTTAAAAAAATTATCACGGTATTTCCTTGGCAATTTGGCACAAATTCAGTCAAAATCTTTAATATTATGAGTAATTTCATAGAAAAAATTGTAGATATTGTAATCTTTATTTAAACCTAAAAATTTACGCTTTAAGCCAAGACTATGGAAGAAAAATTCTTTTGATCAATACACTATTATTCGTATTCGATATTTGTTGATCGCACTGGGCCAACGCAAAATGTCGATCGTAGATGTTTTGATTAAAAAATTAAAATATTTAATAACTATACTTTTAAAAATTTCATTATTTATTTTCATATAGATAAATTACTTATTTTTCTTTTATAAACACAAAAAGGAAAAAATTATTAAACTAGAAAATAAAAGCAAAATAACACAATTGAGATGTGTTGAATGCATTGAAAAATAATCGCACTAAAAATTACTTAAAGTTATCATTCCAACAAGTCGGTTAAGTGTTGATTTCCGTGTATAATATTACTCATACAGGAGGGATAATGATTAAATATTATTCAACATTTAGAAATGAAAATTTCTTATTAAAAGCAGTTTGTGGTCAAATAGATCATGAAATTAGTCCAAAAATTTCAACAAAAAACGGTGCTATTACTGAGTTTATCGAAAACAAAGAAGCATTTATTTATATTGAAAAAGATTTGAATTATGATCAACTACTTAATTTTATTGATAAATTCATTGTAACAAGCAATAGAAACTATCAAATAGACTTAAAAACATTTGTAACGAAAAAATTAGATATGGATGCTGTAATTAAAGCATTTTATTCAAAAATATTTTTCTATGAGGCTGTTTTGTTTAACAAGAAAAAAGAAGCACCAGAAAAAAAACAATTCACATTCCTATTACCAGATGCCTCTTTTACTGAAATAGCACAAAAATACGCAATTATTGCCTTGAATAAAAACTCGGTTAGAAATTTACAAGTGATGCCAGAAAACTTTTTAAATTCTGAAACATTGGCCGATGTTATTAAAGAAGAATTCGAACAAAATGAAGATTTAAAAGTAACAGTACTGAGAAAAAATGACATCAGCGATTTAGGTATGGGTCTTATTTTGTCAGTCAATAAAGGTTCAACACACGCTCCACGGGTTGTAGTTATTGAGTACAACGGGAATCCTGATTCAGACGAAAAAATTGTTTATGTTGGAAAAGGTATTACTTTTGACACCGGTGGGATGAATACCAAAGGTTATCATATGGAAGGTATGAAATATGACATGTCAGGTTCAGTTATAACTGCTTACACAGTTAAAACTGCAGCTGAATTAAAAATTAAGAAAAATTTAGCAGCAGTAATGTGTATTACTGATAACCGCCAAGATGGTGATGCTTCATTGCCGGAAAATGTGTATGATTCAATGGCTGGAATTTCGGTCGAAGTTACAGACACTGATGCTGAAGGTCGTCTTGTTTTAGCTGACGGATTATATTATGGTGCGACAGTTTTAAATGCCACAACATTAGTTGATGTTGCAACATTAACCGGTGCAATGGTTAGAACATTAGGACTTGATTACTCTGGTATTTGGTCAACAGATGAGCAAAATTGAAAAATATTTGAAAAAGCGGCAAAAATAGCACGTGAAAAAGTTTGAAGAATGCCACTACACGAAGATTTCCATGAACCTAATACCGCAAGTATTGTTGCCGATTTAAATAATTACAACAATGATGAAACATCAGATCACAACACTGCGGCAATGTTCCTAAAAGAATTTACTAACAATGTTCCATACATTCACTGTGATATTGCAGGAACCGCCGATAGAAAAGGCAAACCAATGGGTGCATTGCTTGATACATTAGTTGAATTTGCGATCCAAAAATAATTTATAAAAACAGGCCATGCCTGTTTTTTTTGATTCCCGCTGTGTTTTATTCATATTATAATAATGAAAATGAGGTAAATATGAAAAAACGAAGTCCAAAAAAATTATTATTTAGTATCCCGCTTAGTCTAGCTTTAAATGTGATGGCAGTTTCGTGCTCAAATACTAAAAAAACAAGCAGTAACAATGAACAAGATGATAATAACATCGCTAATAGTGTTGCGACAACTGAGAAAAATAATGATATTGGCGAACCGAAAAACAAAACTATGAACGTTGTTAATAACGATAATAATGAACACAATAAACCATCAAAACCAACCGTTGATAAGCAAAAACCTACTCCCAATGACAGTAGCAATGATAAAAGAAACGACAGGGTGAATGAAAATAATCAAAATGAGTCGGAAAAAACCAACAGCAAACACACAAAAGATGAAAGCGAACCTGTAAATAATCATCAAGTTGGTTCGAGCGATAACAATCATGGATCGCAAAATAATGACAATACAAGCGAAGACGACAATGACACTAAGGTACAAAACACTGAAAATAAAGATGTTGAAAGCGATAATCGATCTAACAATGGTCAGCATATAGAGTCTAATAATAATGACGATAGTGAAAAAAACGAGCAAGCAAATAAAAACACTGATCAAAAAACCAACAAAAATATTGAGGTTAAAGACAATAAAGATGAAAATAACATTGCTGATGATCGAGAACACAACACAGATAAAAATGAAAAACAGCAAGAAAATACTGTTGATTTTGAACAAAAAATTGCCGAATTTGAAGTTAAATTGACTGATTTAAGAAATGAACTAAGTGATTATTTATCCTCAACAAAAAATGAAGCAAAATATAAGTACGAAGAAGTTGTTGATTTATTACAAAGCCAAATCTATGATTTTAAATTTCCAACTATAAAAAGCGATAATGAATTTTATTTGAACGAATTGCGCAATTACTACGATTCGATGAGTTCGCAATTTAATCAAATTAAATCGCTTAAAGAATCGCTAAAAGATTCTGAAGATGCCAAACCTGAGTGAGCCGGCGATAACTACAATAAGTTAGCTCAAAAAAAACATAAACAAGAAAGCAATCCCTTGCTTAATTATCCAGAAGTCGACGCAATTAATGCCTCATTGAAAGACACAAATCGTCGCGTGAATCCTCAAAATGCATTCATTAATAATCAAGCAATCAAGTTTTTAAATTTTGGCGGCAATGAATTTATTGAAAAATTCAGTGAAATTAACTATACGCCAGCACAACGACAAAAAGTTAATGAATTTTTACATAATTCTATCGTTAAAGAGTCAATGACTAAGAACGAAAAAATTGAAGCAATTTTTGATTGAATAACAAATAACATTAAGTATGCTAATGCTAAAAATAGACCTCATATTAATCCTTGAGAAATAATTGAGTATAGATACGCAGTGTGTGGTGGTTTTAGTAATTTATACAAAGAAATGTTGGACTTGATTGGTGTAAATTCAGTCATGGTAATTGGTTGATCATCGGCCGGTGATCACCAGTGAGTTTTAGTTCAAGATCCCCAAACACACGAGTGATTTTATTCTGATCCGACTTGAGGAACTATTCAAAAAAGATATTTTAGAATGAATTCTGAACAAATATCAAATGACCATCGTGTCATAAGGGTGTTGAATTATACTTTAACCCATAATCAAATTCAATACGAATATTGAAAAGGTCTAGCAATCAAAAACGCCTTAAGTGAGCATGTAGTAATTCCAGACTTACTAGGCGATATAAAAGTTGAAAACATCGCAAATACACTGCTGAATAACGAGAATTTAAAAACGCTACAAATTGGTAAATATGTTACAAACATTGAATACAAAGGTATGCAGGCGCAGTTAGAAAGTTTCAATGTTGATGAAGGTAATAGCGTTTATGCGTATTCAGACGCAATGCTATACACTAAAGATTTAAGTGAAATTTTAGTAACACCTGCTGGATATCAAAAAGATAAAATAACAATATCTAAATACACAAAAACACTAAGTGATGGGAAAGAGCTATTTAATATTCCTTTATTGAAATTTATTGAAGTTGAGCCGGGTAATTACTCATTCGCTTCATATAAAGGTCTTTTATATAATAATGACTATTCACAACTAATTTCGATTCCTGATGGGGCCACAAAAATTTATATTCACCCATTAACAAAATTAAGCGGCCAAGAAATATCGTTTAAGGAAAATGTTGAGGAAGTATATTTAGAGCAAGGAATTACTAATATCCCTGATTTTACTTTCAATTATTTACCTAAGTTAAAAAAAGTTTATCTTCCTGCTTCTATCAATCATATTTCTGAGTATGCTTTTGTAAAAATTAGTAATATTACATTAGTTACCGATAAATATAATTCTTATGTTAGTGACTATGCTAAGTCACATGGATTCAGATACGAATTTGAAAAATAATTTGTCATAAAAAAATAATAGTGATGTGCTATCACTATTATTTTTACTCGTTATTTTTATTTTAATAGTTTATTTTCTATAAAATCATATATTCAATCTTCGTCTGATGTTTTGTCGCTAACAAAAGTGGCTCCTTCTAGAGCATTTGTCATTGAATTTAGTGGCGCACATGATAAGGCAACTACATCAAAAGTAGGTGCATCATTGTTAGCATCACCAAAAGCGACAGTTCTACCTAAATCAATATTATATTTAGGGGCTATTGATTCAAGTGCCAGTGCTTTTGAACTAGGTTCGCCAATGTCAAAAAAGTTTTTTTGTGTCTGCACACCGATTAGATTTTTAAATTGCTCAACAAATTGGGCTAATACTTTTATATCTTCGCTTTGGTGTGGATCAAAAGTTACTAAAATTTTGCAAATTGTTTTATCATCTAAAAAACTTCTGCCAGGATTTAAACTTCAATGTTCAGGCTCCATCATTTTTGAATAATCACGAGATTTGAAATCTTGTGAATTTTCAACATTAAATCCGGCTAAACCGTTAGTTCAAAAAACATAATAGCCTAAATTTAATTCATCAGCCTTATCCATGATTAAATTTGCTTGTTTTTTTGGAATATTAAAATCAGAAATCATTTCAAAACTTACATGATCATAAACCATTCCACCATTAGCACATAAAAATGGTAAATTATATGGAATAATATTTAAATAATTTTTTAACATAAATACAGCTCTACCAGTGGCAATCGCAATATTTTTGCCCATTGCTCGTAATTGGTTTAGTATTTTTAAATTATTTGGCACAATATTTTTTTTACTATCTAATAATGTTCCATCCATATCAAAAACGAATGTGTCGAAATTTTTAATATTCAATCCAAATAGTTCAAAAGATACTTTTTCATTTACATTTTTAATTTTCGCTATGATTTCATCATTATCTTGTTCGTTTAGGAAACGAAAAATGATTATTTTATTTATATCTTCTTTATTGCTAATATTAGTTAAACTTAGAAATAAATCTAAATCCATGCTCATTGTTTTTTTTAGTTCGTCAAAATTTTGTTTTGTTAATTTAATTCTTTGTTTCATTTTATCTCCATTACCTATATAATATTTTATATTATTCATGGCATCTACGGCTTTTTTGTTTAAAAAATAGCTAATAAAAAAAATTTAAAAAAATTCTTTTTCTTATCATTTGCTGTGATATAATAATCTTGCTTTTATTGATAAAGCATGCCAGCGGAGAAGTAGCTCAGCTTGGTAGAGCGCTTGGTTTGGGACCAAGTGGTCGCAGGTTCAAATCCTGTCTTCTTCACCATTGGGGGATTAGCTCATTTGGCTAGAGCACCTGCCTTGCACGCAGGGGGTGGTGGGTTCGAATCCCATATCCTCCACCATTATGGCGTTGTAGCTCAGTTGGTTAGAGCGTCCGGTTCATACCCGGAAGGTCAAGAGTTCGACTCTCTTCGACGCTACCATTATATGGAACAAATCTAACTGTTATGGACCTATAGCTCAACGGTTAGAGCAACCGGCTCATAACCGGTCGGTTACCGGTTCGAATCCAGTTAGGTCCACCATGGGTGATTACCCAAGTCCGGCTGAAGGGACTAGTCTTGAAAACTAGCAGGGGCTTCACGGCCCGCGGGGGTTCAAATCCCTCATCACCCGCCATTTGCTGTTATGGCACCCAAAAAAACTTATCACATCGCGGAGTGGAGAAGCTCGGTATCTCGCAGGGCTCATAACCCTGAGGTCGTTGGTTCAAGTCCAACCTCCGCCACCAAATGGTCCAGTGGTAAAGTGGTTTAATACGCCTCCCTGTCACGGAGGAGATCGCGGGTTCGATCCCCGTCTGGACCGCCATTGTGGCTCTGTAGCTCAGTAGGTAGAGCAACGGATTGAAGCTCCGTGTGTCGCTGGTTCGATTCCTGCCGGAGCCACCATATGATTAAAATCGCCCCCTTTTGGGCTTTTTTTATTACATTTTAATATCGTTATGCAAACAAAATGAGCTTGTTTGCTTTTTTTATTTCAATAAAATTGTGCTTGTTTATAATATAAGTATTATTTTTTTAATTTTTGGAGGATTATGAAAACAAAATTTATTTTTATAACCGGCGGTGTGTTAAGTGGTTTAGGCAAAGGGGTTAGTGCCGCTAGTATAGGAAATTTATTAAAAGCACAAGGATTTAGTATTTTTGTTCTAAAAATGGACCCATACTTAAATATTGACCCAGGAGTGATGAATCCAATGGAACACGGGGAAGTTTATGTAACCAGCGATGGTGGGGAAACAGATTTAGATTTAGGACACTACGAAAGATTTATTGATGTTAAATTAACAAAAGAATCTAATTTTACAACTGGCAGAATTTTTACGCGAATTTTCGAAAAGGAAAGACGGGGTGAATATTTAGGAAAAACGGTTCAAATTGTGCCGCATGTTATTGATGAAATTATTGACATTATTTTGACACAAGCTACTAAAAAAGAGCCTGATTTTATGTTAATTGAGATTGGGGGAACTGTAGGCGATCTTGAATCCAACCCTTATATTTATGCAATATCAAAATTTGCTAGCATGTATTCGAAAAATGTCTTATTTACTCATTTAGCATTTATACCATACCTGAGTGCATCAAAGGAATATAAATCAAAACCAAGTCAAGTTTCTATTGCTTCTCTGCGCTCGTTTGGTATTAATCCAAATATCTTATTGTTGCGTTCACAAGAAGGAATTGATAGTTCAATTATCAAAAAAATCAGTGAAAGTGCTTTTATTCCGTCGCAAAATATTATTAATATTCCTGACAAAACTAATATTTATGAAATACCTTTATTTTTAGAAAAATACGGAATAGTGCGGATAATTTATGAACACTTTCAAATTAAAAAAGAAATTATTCAGGACGCAAATAAGGAGTGAAATAATTTTATCGAGAAATATTTAGCAAAAAGAACAAAACCAGTAAATATTTTACTTGTTGGAAAATATACAGGCTTAGAAGATGCCTACTTATCAATTATTTCCTCATTAAAAATCTCTGCTGCGCATCTAAATGTTGATTTGAATTATTCGCTAATTGATTCTTCAACTATTACTGAAAAAAATATTGAAAATGTGTTTAAAAACATTGATGGAGCATTGATTTTACCAGGTTTTGGAGTCCGTGGTTTTTATTCAAAAGTTGATGTGGCTGAATACACAAGAGAGAATAAAATTCCAACGCTTGGTATATGTCTAGGATTTCAAGCAATGGCGATTGCTCAAGCTCGGCGTCTTGGGGTGAAAAATGCAACAAGTAAAGAATTTGAAGTAAAAAATACAAATCAAGAATTTGTCTTAACTCCATTTTATGAAAACGGAGATACTATGAATTTAGGCGGTACTTTAAGATTAGGTGAAGACAAAATACAAGCCTTGCCTAATACTTTGGCTTCTAAAATTTATGGAGATAAAATTTTCTATGAAAGACATCGTCACCGTTACGAAATAGCAGATAAATATCGCCACTCATTAGAAGATAATGAATTTAAGTTTTCTGGCATTCATCCTGATTTAAAAGTGGCTGAAATTTGCGAGGTAAAAAATCATCCTTTTTATTTAGGCGTTCAATATCACCCTGAATTTACAACAAGAGTTGTTAATTCGAATCCACTTTTTGATAGCTTTTTAAAAGCTGTTTGGAAAAACAAGCAATAATAAGGTTGAATTTAAAGCATAGAAAGTAAACGTGGGTAAAAAATATTAACATTTTTATAAAAAACACCACAGCAACACGCTGTGGTGTTTTCAGTATAAATTTTGTTATATCATCTTATTTTTATGTCAAAAATATATGTCACATATTTTTTAATTCTATCAGTGTGTTTTTGCTCGGCATAATAAAATCGCAATTAGAATAAATAATAAATTTTTAAAATTTCAATCTTGAATATCAATGATGTTATCGAAAATAAACCTAAGTTGCTGATTTTATTCAGTCTAAACCATAAATTTTTAGTTTTATGGTTGATTATAGTAAATACATTTATATAGATCTTTTAGGTATTTATGAATAAACATCAACAAAAAATATTTCCATTTTCTATCTACGCAATATCTTTGAACAATGTTTGAGATCTTAAATTTAGTGTCTTTAATTTCTTTTTTTATTGTGCCTTATATTTGAAATTTAATTGATTTAAATATGATGGATAGATTTAAAGGTTGCGAAAATACTCCCTACAGTCACTCAAAATTGCCTCAGTGATTAACTAAAGAATTATTCAACGAAATTATTGTTAGACAAACCTCAACAATAATTCGCAGCTAAGGCTACGTTTTTCATTTATTAGCTGATACACTAACAGGAAATTAGCTATTGCAATTACCTGTTAGTTTTCATAAAATATTGTCTTTTTTCATATTTTTAAGTGAAATTTCAACGATCCACTTCAAAAAAAAAAAAAATAATAACATAAGTCTAAAAGAGAATATAAAGGAGGAAATGATAAGGTCAAAACTTCAGGAGGATGAGTCGATATTTTGTTCATCTTAGGTCGGTAAATTTAAAAGTGGTTATAAGGTAACATTTTAAATAAATTTGATTAAACAATTAGATGAAATTAATGCTGTTAATCAAAAATAAATCTCGTAGCTTTCCAAAATATTTGTTCTTACTAAATGAAAATAATTAGCAGCTAATTTACTCAATAAAATCAAGAAGATGGCATGATAATTAAAGAATTAAAGGGCTTTAAAATACAGTTAAAAAGAGCTTTTGACATTCATAAGAATAAAAAATAGACTTAATACAATGACGAGACGATAAATTTATTTTCATTGCGGATTCTCCGAAGAGATGAAATTACAATTATATAGAGAGTATTCGGCTCAGATGAATATTAAAAAATTAACAAAATCAAATTTATAAAATTAAGCAAAAGTTAAAACTCATTAAGAAAGGAAAAACATTATTATGAAAAACAAGAAATTAATTCTCTTATCAGCTAGTTCAATAGTTTCGATTGGTTCGGTATTAGTCACATTGTCATGTAATAATGGCAAGGATTTGCCTGAAAAAGGTAAAACAGGAACAACAACCGAACCAAAAGAACCTGAAAACAACAGCAATGAAATAGGAACAATAACTAAACCAAAAGAACCTGAAAACAACAGCAACGAAACAGGAACAACAACCAATCCAAATGAACCTGAAAACACCAGCAATGAAATAGGTACAATAACTAAACCAAAAGAACCTGAAAACAACAGCAACGAAACAGGAACAACAACTAATCCAAAAGAACCCGAAAACAACAGCAGCGAAACACCAACAACAACTGATCCAAAAGAACCCGAAAACAATAATCAAATAAAATATTTTGTTATTGATGAGAACAATATTCAAAAATATATAGATAATGGATTTATTGCAAAGAACAAGAATGGATATACTCTAGTCAACCAAATTGATGATATACAATCTTTAAAATGAATGCTTAAAGATGAATTATCCATTCATAAAATGTCTTGGATAGTTAATTTATCAATGCCGAATGTAACTGAGGTTAGTTACTATGCTTTTAAAGACTGCACAGCCCTAGCAAGCATCGAGATGCCAAATGTAACTGATGTCAGTTCCAATGCTTTTAAAGGCTGCACAGCCCTAACAAATATCGAAATGCCAAATGTGACTAATATTGATCGCGATGCTTTTAATAGCACGAAATTTTTAGAAAATTTAATCGATTCAAACCCACAAAAATTAGCTATTGTAAATGGTATATTAATTGATGGAAAACAAGCAAGCGGAAATGTTGTTCTGTCAAAAGAAGTAAAAACTATTGGAAGGGGTGCTTTTAAAGACTGCACAGCCCTAGCAAGCATCGAGATGCCGAATGTAACTAAGGTTAGTTACTATGCTTTTAAAGGCTGCACAGCCCTAACAAACATCGAGATGCCAATTGTGGCTAATATTGAGTACAGAACTTTTTCCGGCTGCACAGCCCTAACAAATATCGAGATGCCAAATGTGACTAATATCGGCCAGGAAGCTTTTAAAGGCTGCACAGCCCTAACAAATATCGAAATGCCAAATGTGACTAATATTGATCGCAATGCTTTTAATAACACGAAATTTTTAGAAAATTTAATCGATTCAAACCCACAAAAATTAGCTATTGTAAATGGTATATTAATTGATGGAAAACAAGCAAGCGGAAATGTTGTTCTGTCAAAAGAAGTAAAAACTATTGAAGATAATGCTTTTATAGGTTGCACAGCCCTAGCAAGTATCGAGATGCCAAGTGTAACTAAGATCGGTTATAATGTTTTTGGAGACTGTACAGCTCTAACAACTGTTAAGATGCCAAATGTAATTGAGATCGGCGGCAATTCTTTTAATAACACGAAATTTTTAGAAAATTTAATCGATTCAAACCCACAAAAATTAGCTATTGTAAATGGTATATTAATTGATGGAAAACAAGCAAGCGGAAATGTTGTTCTGTCAAAAGAAGTAAAAACTATTTCGCCCGTTGCCTTTGAAAACAATAGAGCATTAGCAAGTATCGAGATGCCAAGTGTAACTAAGATCGGTTATAATGCTTTTAGAGACTGCACAGCTCTAACAACTATTAAGATGCCAAATGTAATTGAGATCGGTTTCCATTCTTTTAGGGGCTGCACAGCTCTAACAACTATTAAGATGCCAAATGTAACTGAGATCGGTTTTTATTCTTTTAGAGACTGCACAGCCCTAGCAAGTATCGAGATGCCAAATGCGACTAAGATCGGCAAAGAAGCTTTTAAAGGCTGCACAGCTCTAACAAGTGTTAAGATGCAAAATGTAACTGAGATCGGTCCCCGCGCTTTCAAAAACTGCGAAAATTTATCTCACAGTAACTCAAAATTGCCTCAGTGATTAACTAAAGAATTATTCAACGAAAATATCACCTATGGTAATGCCTTGCATAAACCTCAACAATAATTCGCAGCTAAGACTGCGTTTTTCATTTATTAACTGATGCACTAACAGGAAATTAGCTATTAGAATTACCCGTTAGTTTTCATAAAATATTGCACTTTTTGAGTGAAATTTCAGCGACCCACTTCAAAAACATAAGTTTAAAGCGGAATATAAAAGAGGAAATGATAATAAAAGAATTAAAGAGCCTTACAACACAGCGAAAAACGACTTTCAACATTCATAAAAGTAAAAATAGACTTAATATTTATTATCACCATCAAAAATTATTAAGGAAACGCTAAATGTGTTTTAAAAGGGCATCGTCAAAAAAATATTTGAAAGATTGTTTCAATTAGTGAAATTAAATATTAACATATGTAATTATGCCAATAAAGTTCTTTACGAAAGGCGCCGGACACCATTACAAATATTGACATGTATCGCCATTTTAGCTGAAGATAGTTTTAAATTTTCCGGTATTGCCTCTGATTTAAAAGTTTCTAAAATTTGCAAACTAAAAAATCATCCTTTTTATTTAGCGTCAATATCAGCCTGAATTTACAACAAGAGTTGTTAATTGGAGCAGGCTTTTTGATAGCTTTTTAAAAGCTGTTTGAGACACTAAAAATGGCGATAAATATCAAATTATTGACACATTCCCGACTTCTTAGAGTTATTACTTTAAGGAGTTTTTATTATGTTTGAAATTACAGAATTTAAAAAATTAATTAACAATATGGAGAGTTTTTGACGTAGAAATGTCGACAATTCAAAACTTTCAGAACTTGAAAAAGAAGGAGCTGAAACCCAAACTTACCACGACGACTACTCTTCATTTTTCCATGTGTTTGTTTCAACTTTTTATGATGTATTAGAAGAAAGCAAAGAAAAAGGCAGCGTAGATTTAGACGCAGTCAAAAAACTAAGAAGCGAAGTGACCGAATGACACAAAGTTGTTATGCCTGATTTTGTCAAAGAATACGAAATGACCGGTTACGACTTTAACGAGGTGCTTGACGCTTTTGCTGATTTAGATTTGAGTGCTTTATTTGTTTAAAAGCCTCTTAAAGGAGTTTTTATTATGTTTAATGTTAAAGATTTTTGAGATTTCGCCCTAAAAATGTACGAGTTTTGAGAAAAAAACCTTGCCAACTCTACACTCTTTTGGGTTGGGTTTGATAAGCCTCGTAGTTCTATCACGAGCCCAGACTATACAACTTTTTATGATTTCTTTTGTCGCTTTCATGACGGTATGAAATCAAACATAAAAGACGGCTACGTTGATCCGTTTTGATATGTTGCTTTAAAGCGTGATGTGATTCGCTGAAATAAAACAATCGCGCCTGGTTTTATCAGAAAACACCAAATGACCGGTTATGACTTTAACGAAGTGCTTAATTATTTCGCAGAATTAGAAGCGAAGGCGTGCTTTATTTAATAAGGAGAGTGACATGACTTTTTGAGAATTTATCAAATTCAAACATTCGCACCCTTTTGCGTTATATGTAAAAGAAAAACGCGAATGACTAGAAAAACAAAAACAAGACGCGAAAACACTGACCCAAATTCGTGCCATTAATAAAGAAATGAAACAAATTGAAGGTCTTAACGACCTTGACATTATCAGAGGCGACAACCTTGAATTAATTCATCCGTTTTCATCTTTTAAAGACCTTATGTCTGAATATTATGACGATTATGACTTCCACCTTAACTGGCATATTTGACTTAATGACTTAAACCTTGGTTAATACGTCGGCAAAAAATTGCCTAATAGATTGTTCGAATTCGTTGCCTTTTATTGTGATATTGAGTGAGACAAAACGCTCGCGTTTAAAAAATTCACATAATAACGTGACTAAATTTTCCACCATTTTAAAACTTAGCGAATTCTCTACGATATTAAACTCGTAGCGATTGGCGTATTTAATAAATTGACTGGCCTGTTGTTTTAAAAAATTAACCTGTTGCAGCATTATTCCCCTGCTTTGGTTGAGTTTAATATCGATAGCAATGTCGTAGTTTGGGAAGTCTTTTAAAAATCGCAACTGATTAGTTTTTTCGGCGTGGTGTGAAATGCATAACGTCTGCAAGTTGTCGGGGTTTAAAAACCATTCAACACGATTATTATGAGGGACAATGTGGTCGACTTGTAGCCTTAGCGTTGTATGACACTTTACGCAATAAGGTTGCTCGTTTAGGTGCTGTTCTCGTAGGCTGGTTCATTCTTTGGAGTTGTAGGGAGTTATTCAATTTATCATGTTTTTATTATATGCAAGAGAAGCGAAAGGAAAACAATGAAAGAAATAAAAATTATGGCGTTAGTTGTGGAAAAATTCAACGCTATCGTCCAAAATCAGTTTAAGACCTTAACAAGTTCAATACAACGACCATTCGCAACAGGACCAAATGCCAGTGGAAAATCAACAAAATTGAGTGCCATAACTTATTTATTTAATAACACTAAAACAATGAAAGGCGTAAGAAACGCCAAAGACCCAAAAACTGAATTATTTGCGTTGTTTGATGTGTTTGTCAATGGGACAAAAAACGAGTTCACAATCTCTTATCAAAATGGGGGCTGACAATCGATCCACAATAACGGACCTGTTGGGGCTTTAAAACCTAGCGAATACAAAAAATTTATGAATTTAATTTATAACGATTTTTGAGAATTTTGGGAACTTTTAAGCATTCCGGACTATTTCACAACCTTAGCCGGTAGCGAGCAACGAACCACTTTTATTAATTTTATGCTTAAAGCAAACGTTGCTAAATTTATCGCCCCTGAACTTTTTAATGTCTTAACCGACGGCAAAACACCTGACGAGATGAAAAAAGAACTACGAGTACAAAAACGCGAATTTTTAGACAATATGAACTCAACATGATTATTCGACTTACGTGACCGACTGGACAACACGCAAGAATTACAAGACGCAGTCGACTTGGTCGTTAATAAATACATTAAAGAATACTCCGAGGGCAGCGTTGAAATTATGGAATTAGATAAAAAATTGACTGCCATTGCTAACTTAGAAAATGCAATCGTGAGAGCGTTTATTGCTCTGGTTAAAAATAAATTCGCTGGCAGTGATTTCACTATTGAATTAGTAGACGGACGGGACGGAAACGATAGCATGGTTATTAAAACAATCAGCGACGGCGTAGAGTATAAAAACCTTAACACAACCAAACAATTAGAAATCGCCCTGCAGTTTGCTTTAATGTTCCAAGAATTGGCAGACGTTAAAACGTTTTTATTAATTGACAACTTCGAACGCGTAGACGCAAACAATAGCGACAAAATCGAAAAAATGCTCCTAGGTCATCAAGTTTTAGTTGCGAAGGTGACAAATGAATAAGTTGTACAGCTATGGCTCATCATCAAAAGGCAACGCTTATGCTGTTATGTTTGACGATATTTTCAGCACTACTATTATTTTAGACGCCGGCGTCAATGTTTTCCACAATTTACAAGACGTAAACCGAATCTGACTGCAAAGAGCTAGTCATGTCTTTATCTCGCACGAGCATGGTGACCATACCCGACATTTAAAAAATGTGCTTAATAACGCACTTTTATGCAAAGTGGTAGCCCCTGAAAAAGTTAAAAACGAGTTAATAAAACGCGGTCGTTTGGGAGCCTATGTTGGTAGATTCGTAGCGTTTAACCCCCACTGAATAACACAATTGCCTAATTCGCCCTTGGTGTTTAAATGCTTAAAGATTTCGCACAATTCAGTCGCTAATTTCGGCTACCAGATAATCCACAAAGAATTAGATACGGGAGTGCTTTACATTACAGACTGTGGCAGCTTTAACCCCGAACAGTTAGATCTTGAATTATTAGCAAAAACGAAGCTGTTTTTGATTGAAAGCAACCACCCCCACGACTTAGACCCTTCAAATTTTAAATTCGCAGTGCAAACAAGCAACCAGGGGCACTTTAACAATAAGCAAGCCGAAAAACTCGTTGAATATATCGAACAAGAACTGGGGCGAGATATAAAATCCCAAGTGGTGTGAATACATTCTTCCGCGGGCTTTTTTGATGAACTACAACAATGCGACAAATACGGCAAACGCTTAAAGGCTCAGGCCTTGGAATGTGTGGAATTTTAATGGCACAAGAAAAGAAACTGGAAAACCTAATTAAGCGAGAATTTAAAAAAAGTGGAATCGAGTATTTTAAAACAGTGGGTGGGGAATTTCAAATTAAAGGAATGGCCGACTTGTTTGTTTTTCACGATTTCAACACTTACGCCCTAGAACTAAAACACGACATTTTTAAAAACTCGCCCACGTCGACGCAAATATTACAGTCAAAAAAATACGGCGAGCATGTCGTGTGGGTGTTTGTTGATTTCAATAATGTTGACTATGTAATGGAGCAAATAAAACAAAATAACATTAACGCCTTAAAGCACTATGGCAAAATTCAACGCCTGTACTTTTATGAAAAAATTAAAAACAAAGGAAACAAATAGTGAAAGGGATTTACCTAGCATCATACACGGCCGAGCATCCTAACTATAACATTGACTACCAAGACATTAAGTAAGTCCGAGACATTGGTGGCGATATGTTAAGCGTTGATTTAAGCCCTTATGACTTTATTATTGCGACGCCACCGTGTAATTATTACTCACGGGCAAATTATCGCCGAGAAACGAGCGAATATGCTCAAAGAACGAAACACTTATTGCTAGAAATACTTGCGAAATTAAGGGCACAAGATAAACCTTATATCGTCGAGAATGTTATCAATAAGAAATTAATGCGTGAATTTTTACACCATTCCGGCGAGTATTTGTATTTTGTCGGGCGTCATACATACTGAACTAATATCAAACTGGACCAATTCAAACAAGAAAAAGAACCCCTAATTCAGTCCATAGCGTCAAAGAATAGACAAGGGGGTCGGAATGTGTTTTTAATTGTTGAAGAGTTCCTTGACAAAATACACCGGAGAAATTAAATGACTAAACAACTATATCAATATCAAAAAGACGCGATCAATTTAGCCCTGCGACATGAACGTTATTTACTGGCTTTGGATATGGGGTTAGGTAAAACGTTTTGTGCTGCTAATTGATTAGTCAAAGTAAACGAACAACAATGGAATAAGCCCCTTAATTGCGTTATAGTTTGCGACGCCATAAAATTAGACGACTGGGCCAACGAATTGGCTAATATAGGCCTTAAAAACGTCGTAGTCGTCAATACAACAAAAACCCAGAACCGTTTTTTAGAATTTAGTGACATTGAAGCGACTAATTACATAATCAGCTATGGCAAATTATCGAACGCCATACACAAATGACCTGACATTTTAAAAACTCCATTTAACCTAATAATCGACGAGTCGCAATCACTAAAAAATAAAAGCAGCAAACGAACGCAACGCATTATCTCACGTAGTCCTTTTGTCGAGCGTCTGTTGTTATTATCTGGCGACCCCATTTCGACAAGTTATGCAAATTTATGGCCCCAAATGAAGTTATTGCACTGTTTTGTTGATGGTTTTAATTATTGAGATTTTGAGCGTAGTTTTTGCATTGTTGAATTAGGTTATGGCAGTGGGGGTAAATTCCGAAAAATTACAGGTTTTAAAAACGTCGAGCATTTAATGCGAATATTGTATAAGCGTGCTTATTTCTTAAAAACAGAACAAGTGAAAGAATTGCCACAAAAAAGAAGCATAAATTTACCTGTCAAAGCTTCACAAATTTATAGAAGTATGGAAAAAAACGGCTCACTAATTGAGGAGAATTTCGAAGTGCTGGGCGAGTCAATTATTAAACAATACCACGCATTGAGACAATTAGCCAGTGGCGTAGTAAAAGCCGACGACGGTTCCTTCTATCAATTAGACAATTCAAAAGTTGAGATGGTTAAAATTTTAATTGATTCAAGCACTTACAATTTCACCCTGTTTTATAACTATAACAGCGAACTCTGACACATTAAGGAATCGCTTAAAGATTTAGACATTGCCGTCTTTGAGATAAACGGAGAAAAAAACGAACTTAACGACGCACTAAATTGCTCGAAACGTTTTATCTTGCTAATTCATTATCTCAGTGGAGCAAGGGGAGTGGACGGGCTACAATTTAAAGTCTTTAATCAGATATATTATTCGCCCCCTAATAGTGGGGAAATGTTTAGGCAGAGCATAAAGCGAGTGCACCGAATTGGACAATCTCGCCCAGTGACTTATTACTTTTTATATTGTAAAAATTCAATCGAAGAACATATTTATAAATGTTTAAAACAACAAAAAGACTACAGTACGGAATTATTCGAACAATATTTAAACGAAAGGAGAAACTCTTAATGGTTTGCAAATATCAAATTTATTACGATAACGAGACTAATAAATGATGAGCAGTAAAGTCAGAGGACGAACTTTTAGAAAAAACACGTTTTTCATCTATCGCCCTTATTTATGAAATTAAAAACATAAACGACTTTATTCATTTAGACCAGTTGCAGAATCCATTGCACCGCATTCCCGTCAGGGGAACAAGTGGACTACGCAACGACACAATAAAATCACTAGTAAACGAAGGAGGCCAATAATGGCAATAAATTTCAATAAAACATGAGAACAAAGATCGCAAGAAGCCAAAGAAAACACCAACGGCGGCTCAATTGCAGATGGTTCTTATAAAGCAAAAATAAACAACGCAGCGATTATCATGCACCCAATACACAAATGCGAAGTTATCGACATCGATATGGAAGTAATCAGTGAAGGGAGCGAAAAAGGTAAGACAACCACAAAAACTTTATTTATTGACGAAAATTACAAGAATGTAAAGAAAAGAAAATGAGACGAAGCTGTGCTTGTTGAATTATTAGATTCGCAAGGGCTTAAATTTAACGACAACAGAGAATTGTTGATGGCTCTTTATGACTTGCGAAATACAGTCGTTAATTTAAAAATTTCACGTTCGAAAACATTAGGAACAAACGGAAAGCCTTATGTTAATCGCGAAATTAGCCCATTAAATAATGACAACAATATAACCAAAGAGAGCACCCAAAAAAGCGAGCAACCTAAAACCACGCTTGATGATTTAGGCTTTGACGAGTTAATTGACTAGTGGCAAAGCACACTGTTAACTTAGAGCAAACGCTCGAAGCATTCAGAAAAGAGAATTCATTCGCTGAAAATCACAACAGCAAACTAATAAGAGCATTCAGAAATAAAAACGACGAATTTTTCACATTGTACGAATCAATCGAAAACGAGATGGAGCACTGAGCAGAAAGTGGGGCCTTTCGTGGTCGTGAAGTGATGCTGCCTTGTGATGATATAAATCTTTTTGACGGTTTGATTGAAGGCTTAAAACATTCTAATTTTTGAGTTTACTTTCATAAGAATTTTGAGCGTTTAGGCTTGAAGTCGTTGCGTTGTACGTTTTTAAATAACGAAGGTAATACCAACATTTATGAATATCGTGGGGGAGATGATGAAAATTTCGACGTTTATACGTCTTATGCTGTAAATTCTAATGGAGACTTCCACGACGCTGTTATGTGGCAAGAATACCAAAAAAGCGACCTAATAATTACGAACCCACCGTTTTCACAGTTGAAGGACTTTTTGACATTGTTGGAAGGTTTAAAAATTGATTTTTTAATAATCGTTCCACCTACGTTCATGTTGCTTGCTCCGGCGTTACGTAATTTTAAAAATAATGCTTGAAATCTGGGGTATACAAACGTTGCGGCTGAATTTTTTGACGCTCGGAGCATGGAAAACAACAACTTAAAAATTTCAAAAGGTGGACCGCATTGTTATTGATTGACATCGCTAAAATTACAGAAAATTGTAGAACCAAAAAAAAGCAAAAAACCACCAGTCATTGCTTATGATGAATTTCCCGACATTCTCAACTGCGACACCTACGCAATCGCCAAAGAGCAATTATATAAAAACACGAAAGAGCAACTTTATGGCGTGCCGATTACTTCAATAAATCAATACGACTTTCGCGACTTGTTTGAGATTGTGTGTTGTTTTAGCAGATGCATGTGCCAAGATAAAGCACATATGAAAAAAGCCGTAGTAAACGGAAAGGAAAAATTCGGGCGTCTGATTGTAAAAGCAAAATAATAAGGAGAAAAAATGAAAGCAAATATTGAAAAGGTTAAGAATTTACCCCTAGACGTTTGACTTTATGACATTGAAGTCTTTCGGAAATTTTGATGTGTTGTTTTCATTAATGCCAAAACCTACGAAACTAAAATATTCAAAAGCACCCAACGTTTAGCACTTTCGCAATTCGTACAGTTTAAATTAAAGGGAGCCTTCGTTGGTGGTTATAACTCTGTAAATTATGACAATTATGTGCTGCGTGAAATTTTAGGTGGTTATTCAGGTGTTGAGATTACTAATTGAATAATTAACCAACGCCAAAAACCCTGAGAATTTAGCACTATGAAAACCAATCCTAAATTACCGTTTTTTAGTTTTGACTTGATGCAAATGTTGGGAATTGGGCGTGTAAGTTTGAAAAAATACCGTGGCTTTTTAGGTCTTAGCATTGTTGAAAGTCCTGTGCCATTTACATACGAAGGTGAACTAAGCGATGAACAAATAGACGGAGTAATTAATTATTGTGTGAGCGACGTAAAAAGTACTCTGTACTTATTTATTAAATTCGTCGACCAGTTTATTATTAAGTCGCAAATGATAGTGGACAACGGCTTAAATTCGAATATGCTATCCAAGACAATGGCACAAATCACAGCTAAAATTTTCGAGGCTAATAGTTTACTCGTGCCAAGGTATAAACAATACGACTATAAAGCACCCGAAAACGTGAAAATGTTATACGAAAAAGCACTACCACAATTTAACTGACTAATTCAAAAATTAGAGTCCATGACGTTTTACACCGAATTCGACACAGCAAACTATCAACGCAATCAAGTTAATTTTAATATTGAACACAAAGGGCTAATTTATTCGTTTAAGTCTGGGGGCTTGCATGCTGCTAAAAATATAATAATCGACACTGATAGCAATATCGTCAATAAGGACATTGTTAATAACTACCCCCACTTGATCGGACTTTATAATTTTGGCTCTCGTGCTTCGCATAATATGAGCGAGCGAATTATGGACTTTATCGCCCAAAGAAAGCAAGCAAAAAAAGCAAAAGACACAATACGCTCGAATTACTTGAAAGAGTTAGTTGTGCGATCGTTTGGGGCTATGGAGTACAAATTCAACGAATTATGAGACCCACGCCAACGGATGGCAGTATGTTTAACAGGGGAGTTGATAATGTTCTTTTTGGCTGTTAAATTAAGCCAACACGTCGAAATTCTCCAAGTAAATACAGACGGGGTTATGTACCGTTATGAAACCGAGCAACAAAGAGACAAATGCGAAAAAATCGCCCAAGCCTGGGAAAAAATAACCCTGATGACTTTGGAAACGGACACATTCAGCAAGTTATACCAAAAAGACGTTAACAACTACATTTTAGTAGATGCTTTCAACCCTGAGAATAATAAAACCAAAGGGGCAATGGTTAAATATTGAAAAAAACAATTCCACAACCCCGAATTTAACGCCGTGCGAGGAATGGCGAACAATAACTTAACTGTTGTCGATAAAGCCGTCTACCACTATTTTGTCGATAAAATACCACCACGCCAGACAATCGAAAACGAAAAAGACCCCGTGTGCTTTCAGTTTATTTTTGACATTAAAGGCGATTATACGCATGTAATTACAAACGGCAAAATTATCGACGACCATAAAGTTTTTAGGCTATTTTATACAAAACAAGGGGCCCCAGTATTTAAGGCTTACCTTAGAGAAAATGGCGAGTGAAAAAAAGACAAAGTGGCACTAAGTAGCGAACGCTCAACAATTTATAACGAGAAAGTGCTAAACATTGACATAAACACACTGGACCTTGATTTAGATTATTACGAGAATTTAGCCTGGGAGCGTATTTCGTTATTCGAAAATTCGCCAAATTCTCATGCTACTACCTTAAAAACATCATACCCAGGCGAAAGTTATGAATGCGGGCTTTGTGGTGCTTCGCTCGCCGATGAATTAGTCGTCCGGACAATCTACGACGATGAAATGGAAGTGTGCCGGAGTTGTTATTTCAAAATATAAGGAGTAAAAATGGAACAGTTAGACCGTGAGGCGTTAAATAATTTTTTAAGTGAGTCCCGTTTTGTTATTCTAAACGAGCAAAAACAGCCCCTTAAAAGTTTTAAATTAGAAACAAATCGTCACAATTTAGACGAAGTAGTCAGTGAGAATAACTTGGCTATTTTTCTGGATGATGATTGAATTGTGCTAGATATTGACGGTAAAGACAGCCCTTCGGCTGGTGTGAAAATGATGGAAATAATCGACTATTATGGCTGGCAATGCAATGTCATGAAAACCACACGGGGCTATCACTTTTGATTTAAGAAAAGCAAAGACTTAAAAAACATGGTGGACGTTGTGCTGCCGGTTGGGATTCGTGCTGACGTAAAAGTCAGCGGACATAATGCCTTGGCAGTGATAAAACTAGGTGGCAAATTTAGGGAGTGAGTAAGGTTTTACAAAAAAGTCGACAAATTGCCGACAGAACTTACCCCAATAAACGAGTTCATCTTTAAAGATTTAGAAACGCCTATCGGTTTAACGGAAGGGTCAAGACGGAGTAATTTATTCGGTCGAATTACTTTACTTGCACGCTGGTATTGAAGCAAGCAGCGAGTGTATAACCTATTCCACGCCATTAATAAAGTGCTTTTTGCCAAGCCGTTAGAAACTAGCGAATTAGACGGCTTATTCTCGGGAAGTGATAAGTATTTTGACGAGGACAACAGAGTTTTCTATCAAACTGACGAAAAAGGCGACGTTCGTTTAAACCTGTTTGAGGTTGTCGATTATATACTTCGTTTTTATAAAGTTGTTCGTTATAGTGGTAATTTGTTTTTCTTTTCGGAAGAAGAGTCAATTTATAAATTGAAACAAGACAACGAGATTATGCAAATAATAACAAGCTTAATACCTCATACAAAAATGCTGCACATTAAAGAGATTTTGAATCAATTAAGAATCAGCTCACAAATACCGAACAAGGAAATAGAACCTGACGTGGTAGCCTTACAAAATTGTTATTATGATTTAGCACGTTTTCAACGTATTCCCGTAGACCCTTCGCTCTTTGTAATTAATAAGATAAATGTGACTTATGACCCCAGATATCGAAAAGAGCAAAAAATGCAAACAATAAAAAAATTTCTACTTGATTTATGCAGCGGCAACACAACACACATGCAAATTTTGCTGGAGTTTATAGGCTATTCGCTAACCTCAAACACTGACTACCAGAAAAGCCTTTTATTATACGGACAAACAGCAGCCAATGGAAAGAGTACCTTTTTTGAATTATTGTCATATTTTTATGGAATAAAAAACGTAAGTTATTTAGGCTTCGAGGAGTTAAACCGTCGATTTGCTACTAGTGCCTTAATTGATAAAATGGTAAACATCGGGGCAGATATTTCGACTGATTACATAAGCGAGCCCTCAACATTTAAAAAACTAGTAACGGGGGACATTATTAGTGCCGAATTCAAAGGCAAGGACCGGTTCTCGTTTAAGAA
Organism: Mycoplasma sp. CSL7475-4; assembly: GCF_024834065.1. Classification (GTDB taxonomy): domain Bacteria; phylum Bacillota_I; class Bacilli_A; order Mycoplasmatales; family Metamycoplasmataceae; genus Mycoplasmopsis. Next base: position 49,807 of record NZ_JANUYA010000002.1, on the reverse strand, counting down.
CAAAGCGAAAATGATTTTCGCAACTAATAAACTACCGGCCACACAAGACAAAAGCAATGGTTTTTTCCGGCGTTTTTTAATTGTGCCTTTTGATAATGAATTTACCAAAGAACGGGGCAATTTAGACCCTAAAATTAAGGACAAACTTTTAACCCCTTCAAACGCTAACGTCTTGTTCTTGATGGCTGTTGATGCATTGAAGGAATTAGCGAAACGTGGAGAATTTACTAAATCTAACAGCGTACAGCAAATACTTAGCGACTATATCGACTCAAATAATAACGTGAATGTTTTTATTCTTAACGACCCCCTATTTACTGACGAGCAAATTCAAGCCGGCGAGAGTTTTATCAATAAGACCGTAGTGGAAAAATATAACGAATATAAACGCTTTTGCCTTGACTTTTCATATAAAGCGTATTCACTGACTAAATTCAGGGAAGAAGTGTTGCTATATTTTAAACCCCTAAAATTAACCACGAGAAAAATGCAAATAAACGACGGTGTTTTTGACACCTTCCAAAAATTAAGGATGGCTATATAAATGAGCAAAGACATTGAATTAAATTATACAGAGCGAGAATTTTGGACTTGATTGCGATATTCAAATAAAACACCGGAGTTAGTTTTCGCACATGAGTATTTTTCCCACCCTGTGGAAATTCTAGTGCAGGAATTTGGCGAAGTAGTTAACGACCCCAAGCAATGGGGGACAAAGTTGAAAAAGATAAGCAACTACAACAACCTTGACATTATCGACAAAGAAACGCTGGAATTAGTTTATCCCATTTTAAAATTTAAGAAGTTTAAAAAGCGTTTTTGACGTGATTACGCTCTGCATAATTGAATAATGTTCCAATCGCATAAAGTTAACGAAATAAAAGCATTAAATAAACACATAAGAACCTACCAAAAGAATTATGCAAACACAAAAATTGAATTTTTAAAGATAAGAGTAAAAAAATGAAAAACACACGATGGCAGATACGAGCCACTGCGTGAAATAATAGACATGGAGACAAAAAATGACACTTAACACTTATAAATACGATTATTTTACTAGTGAGAGCGTTTGAAAAGGACACCCTGACAAAATTTGCGACACTATTAGCGACTCAATCTTAGACGAAATTATCAGAATAGACCGCGGGGCACGTGTTGCTGTTGAAACTTTCGCAACTAATCACTTGATTATCATCGGGGGAGAAATTACCACATACGCAAAAATAGACTACCGTGAAGTAGCATGGACGGTATTGGAAAAATTAGGCTATACTCGTGATGATTTCACAATTCTTGTAAACATAAACACTCAATCACCCGACATTGCTATGGGCGTGGCAAAGCATTTAAACGACACAATTAAGGCCGGAGACCAAGGGATCGTGTTTGGTTATGCTGTTAAAGAGAGCCACAACTTATTGCCATTATCGTCTGAATTCTCACACCACCTTTTGAAAGAATTAGAAAAATTCAAAGAGAACTCAGTCCTTGCGAATTGGTTAAAATATGACGCAAAATCACAGACCACAGTCGAAACAAGTAAAGAAACAGGCGAACAAAGAATTAAACAGGTAGTTATTAGCGTGCAAACAATCAAGAACGCTGACTTAGATACATTGAAGGGCGTATTGCATAAGTATGTAATTGAGCCCACTCTTAAATTTTTCAATGTTGAGCCAACTGACGACTTTGAGTTCTTGCTTAACCCAACGGGAGCGTTTACAATAGGGGGTCCTTTTGCTGATACTGGTTTAACCGGTCGCAAAATTATTGTCGACAGCTATGGTGGACATGCAAGACATGGGGGTGGCTGTTGGTCTGGCAAAGACTTAACAAAAGTGGACCGGAGTGCAGCTTATTATGCTCGTTATGTGGCTAAAAACATAGTCGCCGCTGGTTTGGCTGATAAATTCGAAATTCAACTCAATTATGTTATTGGAGTGGAGGACATTACAGCCTACCACATCGAAACGTTCGGAACTCAGAATGTACCACATAGTGCTATTCATTCAGTAATTAAGCGATTTTTTAACTTCTCAGTTGATAACATTGTTAAATGACTAAGGGGTCAAAATGTAAATTATGCCGATTTTAGTGTTTACGGTCATTTTCAAGAGCACGCACCATGAGAAAAAACTGACAAAGCCGAAAAAATTGCTGAATTTATCGCACTGCACTATTAAAATAACGAGTTACAACGATTTTAAGCACGTTTTAAGGCGTGCTTTTTCTTTTTATATGTATTTTATCGACTTAATTTATTTATACACTTAAAACGCCTTAAATTTAAAATGAAAAAACCAGCTATTTAAAGCTGATTAAATTTCACGAAAAGCCTGTGCGATTTTGGGGTCATTGATTTTGTGACCTTCTTTTTCCACTATTTCTTTAATTTTTTGTACTTTGTCTTTTCGTTTTAGTTCTTTGTTCGTTAATACTTCCCTAATTAAGAGCACAGCGTTAGCACTCAATGGCTGCGACGCTTCTATAAATGCGTTAATTAATTCGGTAATTGCGTACTCGGCTTGTTTTGTGGTATCTCTTTTAAAAATTGAAAAGATAGAGTCGGTTTTATAAATATCAAGTGAGCCCTTTTCGTTTAGTTCTTTCTGGAAAAGTTTTTTGCGTTTGCGATAAAGTATTGTCTCCATAACAACGACTGCCATTTTTCAGATAACAATTATTCAAGCAAAAAACGAAAGAATTAACTGCGTTATGGTTTTAGAGTTCCACTGTTTGGAATAAAATTCGTCAATAATTATTTCAATGGTCGAACCGTCTTTAAACGGCAAAAATAACAAAATTAAACTGATAACAATCATCGCCAACAATGAGAAAGTAAAGACCAAAATTCGTTTATGTGTGCGTTTTAGTTTTTTGTGTTCGATGATGTACTTGTCAAGGTGTGAATAGTCATTACGCTTCATCTTGTTCTCCTTGCTCTAATTCTTTTATTTTTTCACTTAATAATTGTGGGTTAAATTTCGAATTCTTTTGCTTGATATTTTGCTGATTTTGTGCAGCCAATATTTGGCTAATTTGCGAGTACGCTTCTTGGTCAATTAAATTTTCCCTGCGTAGTCTATCAATTGAATTTTCGGCCAATTTTATAGTCACAAACATTGACGCTGACAAAATGTTTAAACTAATAACGATTAATAAAATCATTGAAATATTGAAAAATGTGAATCCTATCACGTTCAGCCTTGCGTTCTCAATAGTATATCTATCGCCAAAGATTTCTCGCAATTTCTCAATGTGCTCAGTTCCAATGTTATGCTCTTGGGCGTATTGCAAAAATTCTTTCCATCTGTCGTCCTTAACTTCTATGTTTTCAACGATAAAAAACACCTTCGCGAATAAGTTATTGCCGTCATCAGCCAACGCTGAAATTAATAAACATATTGACGTTATTAAGGTCAAAATACTTAACGCAATCAGGACGGCTTTTCAGCGATTAGAAAGTCGTTCAATTCATATGTGCATTATTGCTCTTTTTTATCGTTTGAAGTTGGTGCTTGTTTTTGTTTTTCGGCTTCTTTTTTCTTTTTGTGTTCGTCGTATTTGCGTTTGATGTCTTTTAAAGCTTTACGAGGCGAGCACGCAGCCGAAATAAAAGGCACAGTAGCAACGGCTGAAATAACGCCGGCACTCATTAATCATGTTTTTATTTTCATATTTATTTTTTTCCTTTCATCAATTTTAGGTATTGTTTTTGTTCTTTTTTGCTTAATTCTAAATTGTTGTCAATTTTGGCCTGAATTGCTTTAAACAGTTCTACGTCGTTTTTGCTCCTGTTTCTCATGCTTGCGAATCGTGCTGACAAGAAGCGAGGCAATCAATTGACAAAGACATAAAACTCGATTAATAACTCAACACCCATGACAATGTAAGAAATTGCTTTTTCGGTTCTCGTCATTGTGTCAAAAAACGAATAAATGTCTAAATTTTTGATCGCTTCCAATACATTCGGGTCGTCTACGTTTGGCAAGACAAAATAAATACGCTCAGCACTGGCAGAGATGGTGTGCAATATTCATATAATAAACCCAGTTATCATTTCGCCCCCTTTATTAAATTATATATTAATATTGATATATATCTATAATAACTCATAAAGATATACGCCACAATTATCTAGCTGTCACTTGTCGTCGTTAGCGTATAGGCTCCCGTCGTGTTCGTGTTTTAAAATTCCACTGTTTGATATTGAGAAAAATGAGAGCGAAGTGTTCGAGTGTATGTTGCTCGGGTTGCCAGCGTAGGCTATGAAATATAACGAGTTCGAAGTCGTAATTTGCGAGCGTGAAAACATTTGCGAGTGGTTGAATGATTTATTACCTTCATAATGCAGGGTGATAGTTAGCACATAAACAGCATTTTGCCAGTCACGATGGTTTCAATTTTGCAACGCTCCCGTTAAGTCTAGCGTTCCGGCTTCTTTAATGTATCCGCTGCCACGATATACTAATTTAGGTCTAAAACCGGCACTGGCTTTTAGTAGGTCTATTTCGTGCGATAAATTCGTCAGTTGACTTTGCAATTGTCTAGTGGTAGTGCTTAATTCGTTCACGGTTTGGACTTTTCTATCGTATGTTTTTGCTTTTGTTTCTAACTCGGTAATTTTTGTGCCGTGTTGCGTTAGCGTGGTGTTAGCGTTGTCAAAATTATCATACAAGACATTAACGCTGTTTTTGATTTCATTCACGTTTTGGGCACTGATGATTTTAGTTTCGTCGTCGTAATTTTCTAATCTTGAAAAATTTGACTTATTCGGGAAAGTTATTTTGCTCATTTTCGTCTCCATTCTTGCCAAAGTTAAAAAACTCATAAACATATTCGTGCACCATTGCAGCACCTTCGAAATTTTCATCCAGCACCATTTCGGGCACTTGTCCCATTTTTCGGAATGTGTTAGTTAGTGCGTTGCCGATTTCGAAGTCGTAAAATTTTTTCACTTTGCCTGTTTCTTTTTTAAGTCCTAATTTTCAGCGAATGAATGCTCTATTGTTGGCTGTGGTTAATAAATGATTACCCAATTCGCTCACTATTGTTTTCGTATTCTCGCCGTCGGTAAATTTAAAACGCATATGTGTATGCAATAATTCATTCGCTGCGTTGGGGTCGATTCACATTTTAGCCACTGCGTTGGCTCGTTGCTTGTCGTTATTGTTTTGTTCGTATTGATAACCGAAGGGAATGTGTGCGTTTATTTGATAATTGTCTTGGCTAGTTTTAGCGCTGAGTGTGTCGTTATATTCAAAGGCAACATTCCCCAGATTGTCGAGCCATTGGAATTTGGTTGCGTTAGCCTTGGCGTTTCCAGTGTTTAAACTGGTCTGTTTAAGTGTGGCCGATAAATTGAGAGTGTTCTCGGTGACGGTTTTATCTTTTACACTAATGCAAAAATTCAACTCCTCATCTTGTAAAAGCACAACGTTCAAGTTATCGCTTAAATTGTTAAGTGGTAAGGCTTTATACAGCCAAGGGACATTTGAAAGGTTAAACGGTTTTTGGTCGTATTTAAGATTTAAAAATTTAGGCACGTCGTTGTCTAGGACTAAAAATTTAACTATGTTTTGCTCTCTATAAACTAATAAATTGGCTAAATTAATGCGTTGGCTAAGGTTTAAGTTATAAGGCGAATTATTCCCTTGGTAAAGGCCATTAAAGGCGTGTATTCCGTTATTGTGGACGATAAACAAATAAGGGCTGGAATGTTTGTCCTCTCTAATCGCTAATGCGACAGGGTCGTCGTTTTGTTCTAGGTTCGCAATTGTGCCCAGTTCTCTTGGCTCTTGCTCGATGAATGTTCCGTTTTCGTCGAATTTGGAGTTATTGAAAAAGCTGTAAACCTTTCAGTCGTTTTGATTAGTGAAAACAGGCACAGCGATTTCTGCATCTCCCAAAATTGTCCCCTGTGAAGTGTGGTGAATGTTGTCAATTCCTTTATCAACGGCAAAAATTAGACCATTAGGCGATTTATCAAATGTGCTGAATGTCAACTTAAATAAACGGCTTGAGGTTGCTGTTGTGTTTGCTATATTTGCGACAATATCAACGCTCACATTTGTTCTTATTTTAAAACTCTCCAACTCGAAAAAGTGCTTGCGTTTTAGGTCTGCTTTAAAACTTACACGTTTAACAACTTGTCCGGCGAATTTCAAAATTACAACTAACACATTAAAGTCAGAGATCTCGGTTTCGATTTCAAAATTAAAATTTTGTGGGTCTTGTAATCCTAAATTCAAAAGTTCGGCCGGAATGTCTACTCGTTCGTTATAGTGAAAATTGTGGTTAATAAGTGTAAATCTTCGATGGTCTTTTATGTTTCCTACAAAATTAGGGTGCATGCTTGTAATCGCATTAATTAAATGCTTAACCTGTCTAATATCAGCACTCGAGAATCTCGCACCTCCATACCCATAAAATTGGTCCTCAGGCGTTAATCCGTTGCGGTAGGGATTGACCAGTTTAACTATCGGGTCTATAATTTCAATATTTCAATTGAAAGATTTAGTCGTAAATTCAATGTCTTTGGGTTTAAGTTTAAACTTAATAAATTCCCTAAATAATTCGCCGAATTCACCACGCATTCGCTCGTTTGGTTTGGTTGTATCGCCATTAAAAGTTTCAAATGCTTTATGCTCTTTAATTATTGACGAGAAGCCGAAAGTTTGTGAGCCTTGGGAAATACCTAGCACAGCGTTGCCGTAAAACACATTCTCGTTGTTTTCTTTTCTTGTCATTGTTGATATCAGCATTGAATTAAGGTCACTAATTCGCAGGCGTGTATGTGGGTTAAATTGCTCGTCTTGTTTTCCGATATATACAGGCGAATAATGCACCCATTCGTTTTTGTTGTTTGTGATATTGGTATCGATTTGACCGTATCAAAAATAGCCTTGTTGGTCGTGAATAAGCACGTCAACTTTATTCTCATTATTAAAACTTTCCGAGAATGCTACATCCCTAAAATTGTCGAAATTGTAATCAGCAGGGAATAGAGAAGTAAAAAGCACCCGGACTTGCATATCGCTGTCGCTATTTTCGCCGATAAAATTATTAAATTTTACAAGTTGCAGTGTTTCGTTGATTTTACACATTGCAAAAACATAGCCACTTCGTAATTGCACGACTTTTAAAATTTGGGGTAGAATTTTCCCTTTGTTGTCGTCTTTAAAAAATAATTTAATTTTTGCATTCTTTCAGATATTTAACACCACAGCAACGAACGAATAGGTTATTGACTTAAATGTAAAGTTATACACATAGGCAATTCGCTCTTGGTTATAAAAACGATATAGCAATTTTTTAGTCGCTAATGCTTCCATTAAGTTTTCAATTTCGCCCTCGGTTGCTATTTCTGGAAGTTGTTTCACAAACTCCGAAGCGATTAGCGTATTGTTCACGTTTCAATTTTTAGTGTTGATTTCTTGCTTTGCTATTCGATAATCGAATTCAGGCATAAAGTTAGAAAATAATGGATTTCGGTTTTTTGCGTTAAAGATTGAAGGTCTTTCCGCTGGCTTGGAAACCATAAATTTAGCCAGTGAATCGAACCAACTGTTGTTATTTTTGTTTTTTATCATCGTAGACTCCTTTTGCTTGTTATAAAATTAATTTATGAGAAAAAAATATATTTGGTTAATTGTTAGCATTTTGTTAGTATTGTTAACGCTTTCGGCGCTGCTATTATTATCGTCGTCATATTGAAAAATTACGAAGCTTCACAAAAATAAGTGAGACCCGTATTTCGATTACACATACGAAGCTAATAAATTACGCTACGCATTCACTTCGGATGAAATAAAGGCGAATAATTCGGCAGCTGAGTTAATTATTAAATTTGATGAGATGAATTACAATGCCCACGTAGGCGAAAGTAAGGAAAATAATACTGAGTATTTAGAGATGGCTAAGTTATTACAAAATAGTGGCAACTATCTGATATGGTACAAAGCACAACGCATTCAATTCCACAAAGTCTTTATCGGTTTAACGTCAGTGCTTACAATTGCTTTTGCCAGCGGTTCGTCTTATTCAATTTATAAAACAGTTAAATTATTCAAACGCTAAAAACATACCCCAATAACTGCCTTGTTGATAGTTAACAACAGCATCCTGCGTATAAGGTAAATAAGAAGGGAGAAGCCCCAATTTGTCGGGTGCCAAGGTCTCACGATTTAAGACATAACCAACTCACACAATATCTTTATAAAGTTGTTGTAAATGGTTGAAGTCTTTAAATTTAAACAAGGTATCCAAAGTTTCCACGAATAGTGGATTTTTTTTGTACTCTTGCGAATCGTAAAAATTAATTAAGGTGTCGCTGTTTAGTCCATTGCGTAATTGGTAAGTGATATGCACGCCGTTATCACTGCCCCTAAATTTTCCACTGAATGAATAAACAATATAACGGCCGTCGAATTTATCATCGCCAAACATTAAGTCCACACTCTCGCCCAATTCCAGCAACGGCTTAGTTGTTTCAATTTTTAGTTCTTTGCGTGGTTTAGAATTAAGACGCAGTGAATTGTTGGCTTGTTTGAATAGGTCGTTATACGTTGACAAGTCGTTAAATTGTTCCCATTTGTAAATATCGCCCGTGAAGGTGTTGAGATTGTGAATGCGTTGAATCTCTTGCGAGTTGTCTAGTGTGATTGCTTGTTTGGTTTTAGAATAATAAACAATAAACACGCCGACGTTTTCGTGGTTTCACTCAGGATTTAGCACTATCTCACGACTGTCTTGCTCGTAATAACCATGGTAATTTTTCCCTTGACTTTGCTCTCGTTTACTTACTAACTCGAAGGCTTGGGGCTCGTTAGATTTTCCTAAGATATACCAGGTTGACTTTAATTCGTTATTGCTTTCAATGCTACGTCCGAATGGCTTATCAAGTCAAAGCGACGATGTATTCGCCGAAATAATAAAGTGCTGCTGGTTTGGAATGTTGGCAATTACATTATCGCTCTGCAGTCTTACACGGTTAAAATAACCGTCATAATTTTCTTCGACATTTAAGTCCAAAAGTTGCAACTGGTCCCAATTTTGTGGGCTAATTTTTAGCGATTCGTTATTTTGAAAATCATTTTCAGAGGCAAAATTAATCAACAAAGCCCCCGAATTGTCTTGCGTGAAGTATAAAAAGCTGCGAGTCTGTAAGGCGAAAATTTCCTTCAATACAGAATAAGGACTTTTGCTCGTTGTGTCGTAGGCCGATATGTTTGAATTATCGCTGAAATTTACCACCCCTTTTTTAATTTTGCCGTTTTCATTCAGGGCGTTAATAAATAAGTCCAAAGCATCGCCAGGCGATATATCTATAAAACTAATATCAACGGGCGACTTTTTAGAAAGCCACAAACGCACGTCGACAATTTCCAAGCTCTTGTCTTTGATTTTGTAAGGGTTTAGCGAATAACGACCTTGCGAATTAATTAGACCGGTAAAAATTGCCTTATCGCCGGAATATAAAGTTGCTAAGGCGAAAGTGTCAAGGCTTGAAAATTTTGACGAGTATTCGAAGTGCTCGCCCCGCGCTAATTGCTCGCGATGAATGACATTATTAACGATTAACTTGCTGTAATTTGTTGCATGGTATGAAAAACTCAACTCATTAGAAAAAGCCCAGTTATCGTCGCCGTTAATTCGTAGGGTTAAATTCCCCGAAAAGTCTTTTATTCTCATTATGTGTTAATTCTCCCGTTATTGTTTCCGCTGCGTTCGTGCACTTCCTTGCCGTATCTATCCTCTGACATTGAAAAATTGACAACGGTTGGCGCTGATTGTTTGTCTTTCATTGATTCGCCACCTAATGAACTTACGCCACTCAAAGCATTACCAGCCACAACCGACGCCCCAATTAAGCCACCAATGGCAGCCAGAGCACTAACGCCCATCCCGATAGCAATAGGAGCAGCAAAAATACCAGCTTGGGCGATGGCTTTCGATATACCAATACCGACGTTGCCAATAATTGTCGCAATTTTATAAGCTGTAAAAACTCCCAGTGCTAATTTAAGGGCGTTATTAAGTCCCCCAAAAGCGCTGACGATGTTGCTTATTACTTTCATAAAACTAAGGCCCAGTGCTTTTTTAGTATCGTCGACGGCTTTTCGCATTTCTATTTGCGTCCTGATGCTTTTGGGCATTGCTGCTTGTTGCTCTTTAAGTTTTGCGTTGCCGTTGTTTAGTACTCAATTTAGTCTCTCTTGGGCAGTTGCATTTGCTAGTGTGCTTTTTGTGTTTTTGTCTAAATAAACGCCGATGCTTTGCAAAGTAGTGGCACGGCCCGAAGCGATAAATTGAGTTAAGGCGTCGTTAGCAGTATCAGCAGAATAGCCTAATTTTTCGAAATTATCAGTCAAGGTAAACAATCGCTCGCTTTGCTCTTTGCCAAATCCTTGCTCGTTCATATTAGCGAGCAGTCGCATTTTTGCCATATATTCAGCAATTGCTCCGTCAGCTCCTGAGATTAAAAACGAGCCTAATTTAGCAGCGACAAACATTCCCTTAATGCTATTAATTGAGTTTTTAAAACGCTTTTGAATGTTGTCTAAGTCTCGGCTTAAATTTTTTGCTTGTAATTTAATACTTAGGCTTACGTGTCCTGTTGCCATAATTTGTCCTTTCTTGTCATTGCTCGGGCAAACGATTCTAACGCTTGGCTGTGATTAATGTCTGTGTTAACGGTGGGAAGTTGATATGTTCGTTTTAATTGTTTGTATTCAGTGCTTAATTCACTCTCATTCATTCCACGCACACAGATAACTCGCATTAATAAATTTTTTTCATTTAAGCCATTCAAAAGCGATAAAAACTCTTTGCCTTTAAGTTGTAATAACTCGCTCGCTGTAATGTGATAGTCGTGCCGAAAAGCTGCAAGAATTAAGTCAAGGTCATAGAGATAGTCAATTACAGGAATTATTGCTTTTTTTCTTGTGCTTTTTCTACTTCGGCTAAATCTTGTCCCGTTGCTTGTTTGAATCAAAAACTAAACATTTGGTGGACTATCTCGGGCACATGCACGGCCTTAAATTTTTTATTTATAACGTTAATAAAGTTTTCAACGTCTTTGGGTTTTAACATGATGCCTAAAAAATCACGGTCGGCTTTGGAGTTGAGTGATGGAGCTGGGTTTTGAAAGTCCCCGTACGTGTTTATAAAGCGCTGTAATTTGAAAATACTGTGGGCTGTGGTATCTAAGTTAAAACTTAAATTTTTATCAACCACAAACACGTCAGGCTCGTTTCAATTTTCCAATTCGTGCAGTGTAAATTTTGCCATTAGTCTGCAATGTCCTCAACTACTCACGCGTCATCTTGTGGCATAATATCGATTTCGAATTTTAGCAGTGCGTCTGCTCCACCGCTTGGGGCGTGGTTTTTAAAGTTAATTGTCGCCTTTCCTGAAATTTCGACATGGTGGCCGCTTTGTCGACTGATATTTTTAAGCGATAACTTAATGAATTGGTTGTTAGCAGAAGTAACGTCCCCCAATAATAAATTCATTAGGTATTTGTGTGCTTCCTCTTGGTCGTTATAGTCAAAGCTGACGCTTAAAGATTGCGACGCTCCGGTAGTTATTGAAGTGCTGTGCCCTTTATTGTGAAAATAAACACGGTCTTCCTTTTTGGCACTGTAATTGTGTTTTAGTTCGGTTATAAATTTAATAGCTTGGTAGTTTTTTTCACTGTCGCTGTTTCCTGTTGGAATTGTTGCGATTGATAGTGTTGAGTGGTTGTTAGTCTTAAACATTTGTTTTTTCCTTTCTTGTCATTAAAACTTCGATATTAAAAGCGTATTCTTGGCTTTCTTGATTAAAACGGACTGGCTCAATTTGAAATCAATAGTGGGCTCCGTCGTCGTTTTGGAAAACTTGCACAGAATTCATTCACTTTTGCAAAATTTCAAAGCTGGGCGTCTGTCAAGTTGCTTCGCAAATGTTAACAATTGAACGGATGAGTTCTAACTGCTTGCGATGCGATGATTTGTCGCTAATTAAAGCGATTGACAACTTAACACGCTCCAATGTGTCCCCGTAATATCTCGGTGCGTTTTCCACGGTCTCGTTGCTAATAACCAGCCGATTATTAAAGTGGTCGTCCTCGATAATTTGAAAACTAAAAGGGGGCACTTCGGGGTTCTGTGCTTTGATAATGCTATAAAACTCATTCGCTAATTCGTGTGATGTCGTCATTTAGTCCTCCTTGTTTAGTTTGTGGAATTCCGGAACAAATACTTCCCGTGCATATTTTGCAACGTAAGCGTTGTCGTTTTTTATAATGTATTTTTTTGCCTTTGTCAATGCGTTTGCCCTTGTTCCACGTTTTGAAAATTTGTACTTAATTTTTGCCCCGTCTTTATTTTTACGATAGCCCCGAATTATTGAGAAATATATTCCCCGTTGGTAGCCCTTAACATTCGGACTTAATGAAATTGAGGCGTTAATTCCGTCAGTTGTTGACTTGTATGTTTTTACAATTAAGTCTTTAAGTTTGCCGAATTTTCGAGAATGGGCCCCCGTATTCGTGTATTGTTTGCGTTTCGCAAAAGATGAATCGGGCAACATTTGCAAGGTTTTTGCGTTGATTTTGTTTTGCTTGTCTTGTATAAATTCTCGTGATTTTTGCCCCCCAATTACTCGCATAAAGACTTCACGGTTTGCTTTTTGCTCTAACAATTTCCTAAATTCTTGCGTTAGTTCTTTATCATTTTGGATCGTTATTAATGTGTCAAAATCGTTAGCCATTAAGATATAACCATTTCGTAAATTTTTACGTTAATATTTGCGACGTTGAAGTGGTTCTCATTGTCATATATTCCCCCAAGTCATTTCAAAGCAATTTGACCGTCTGAAAAATAAAAGTGGGCCAAAGAAAGCTGAGAAGAAAAGGAAGAAGACGAGCCGCTCGCACCTGTTTTAGGGGCTGAAATTGTCACAATGTTTTTATTGTCAACATCGTCGTTGATTATTTGACTAAATTGATAACGTGTTTCATTTCCATTAATTGTAAGAGTGAGAGCAATTTGGTACAAAGTGTTCACTTTCATAGTTGAAAGAGCTGTAATAGTTTGGTCGTAGCGTGGATTTGCGACGTTTTTCTCGGCTACTTTTCTAAATTCATAACCGATTCGGCGTTGTTTTAATTTATTTATTTCACCGTCGATATATGACTTAATTGCACCTGATAAAAGGTCCCCTTCTTGGTTAATTTTAAGAACTTCCACGTGTTTGTTTAGTTTTCAGTCTTGGAATCCCATATAAACGCTGCCATCCGCGTCGCCCAATCTGATTGACCTATTTTTTTGCGTATTTTTAAAGTCGTAATAATTTGATGCAAGGTTTGAGTTGTTGCGTAAAGTGTCGATGGTAATGGATGAATTACTTCACTCGCTTCACTTATCATAACCACGAATTTCGGACTTGTGCTCGTTTACATAAGCAGCGATATCTTGCTGGCTTGCTTTTTGGTTAAGATCGTCCTTAGTTGCATAAGTGTCTAATTCGTTGCGATTTACTTTATTGTTTAAGTCACTAACATTTGCCTTATTTTCCAATTGAGAAATTGTTGCGTAATTAGACAATTCGAGTGAATTAAATTTATTATCCACATAATCCTTATTTGCTGCGTCGGATTTATTCACAGGCGTTTCTAAGTTGATGGCCCTATGATTTTGAAAATTTAAATCATTAAAGAATAAAGCCGTGGAATCATTGGCGAATGTGACAACGTTTTTGCCGTTTGTTTTGTTTTTGATTGCGAAAGTTGTCCCGTTATTGACTAACTCGTAATTTTGTGAGCCTTTACTAAATAAAAGCGTAGAATCAACACTCCCGTTTCCTGGCGTTAAACTTAAACCACTCAAAATTCTAGCGTTAGCGTTTAAATTGGTCTCGGTTAAATTGTCATCAGGTATTACTGGTATATTTAACTCATCCATTCTATGTTCTAGGGCTACAACTTTGGCGTTGTTTGTCAGTGTTGTTGCTTTGGTATTTTCTAGCGTTTGGGCTTGGGTTTGTAATTCTTGCGATGTGTTATTTTGCAATTCGCTAAATTTTTCCAAAGTTGCGAAAGTTAGCACTTGCTCTTTAAGTTTTGCAATATCTCCCGAATATTCGGCGTTTTTTCGTATGTATTCACTGCTTAATTGATTAAAACGGTTTAGCGTTTCGTTATCAGCTTCCGTGTTTGCTTGGAGGCTTAATTTTAAAGCGTCGATGCTTTGCGTTTGGTCGATATTTAAACTCTCCACACTCGCCAATTTTTTCACTATTTCTTGTTGTTTGTCTGCTTGCGTGCTTTGTAAGGCTTTCACATTTTGTATTTCGCTATTATTCAAACGAATTGAATTTTGTAATTCTTGCGTTTTAGTGTTTAAAGTTGAAGTGGTTGAATTTAAAGCATCGAGCGAAGTCATAATTTGCGTTTTTGATGTCTTTAATTTTGTAATTTCAGCACCGTTCGAATTAATAGAGTTAATCAATTCGGAATGCTTTGTATCGTTGTTTTGTTGATTTTGTTTTATTTGCTCGCTTAAATTGACGCTTTGCATGGTTAAATTATTAATGCTTTGCACATTTTTGTCAATTTTTTTATCTTGTTGGGCACTTTTACTCTCTTGTTTTTTGCCATTTTGAGTTATCAATTCGCCTAGTTGGTCGGCAGTGCTGGTTATTCTCGTTTCCAACTCTTGTGTTTTTTCGCTCTATAAGGGCGTGCTTTTCGTTAGTTGTGTAATTCTCCAACTTTTCCAAAACATTAGCGTTTAGAGTGTTTATTTGCGTTGTAAGGGCTGAATTATCTGCCTTTGTGCTGTTAATTGTTGAAATTGTCTCGGTTAATTCGTTAGTTTTGTCGCTCAATGTGTTTACGGTTTCGTTTATTCGGTTAACATTTTCAACGCTTGCGAATGCTTCCAACTCAGAATGCTTAACATAATCATCTTTTAAACCTATAAGCGTGCCGTCGATTCTATTTACTTGCTCGACTAATTGTTCGTATTCTAAGTCTGTCGAAAACTCTTCCATTTTTTCCAAAAGTTCAGCCTTTAAGTTTTTCAGATATTGCTGTAAGGTATCGTTATAGATTAATTCCTTAGGTTTTGCCACGCTTTTGCGTGTGTTTATTGTTTTAAGGTATTCAATTGCGTCGCTTTGGGTTTCGATTTCACTAATGTATGTTGCTCGTATTTTAGTCTCTTGTCGGTTGTATTGGTCCTTATCAACGCCAACAATTTGATAAAGTTTCCCGTTGCGATAAATAAGGTCAGCTAACTCAATAGTGTGTGAGGTGTTTAATATCTTAATTGACAACGATTCCACGCCCGGGCGTTCGTTAGTGCCTAAACTTAGGTCCTTGTCTTGCATAATTGAGCCAAAGAAAAGAAAATGCACAAATTGACGGGCTCCACTTAAACCATCATCATTGTTTCGAGTGTATTTAATTAGATAAAACGGTTCACGATAATTTCTCGCATTGGTGTGGTTAAGCATATTTTATTCGTCCTCCTAAAATGCGATAAAGCATTCTGTTATCAATGACCGACCCCCCTTGCATATTAACGTCGGGGTTCATAAAGTAAGTAGCAGCTAAATGCAAGACGGCCCTTTTTGTAATAATGTCATAGGCTCAGGGGTGCAACTCTGGCACACGTCCGTTTTCCAGTTTTAATTCGTAATATTGAGTCCAAATATTAACGTGGGCAATGTCGATAAGTTCAAGCAATTCGTTGTCTCGCTCGTTGTCGGTAATTGCTAAGTTAAGTTTTAAAGAATAGAGTCAAAACTCTTGCTGACTTATTTCATTCATGCTCTACCTCCTTTTTTATGAAAAAAGCCGAAGCTTTTTATTTAACTTCGACGTAGCGAGAATTAACGTGTGGGTCTATTAG
This sequence comes from Mycoplasma sp. CSL7475-4, assembly GCF_024834065.1. Taxonomy (GTDB): domain Bacteria; phylum Bacillota_I; class Bacilli_A; order Mycoplasmatales; family Metamycoplasmataceae; genus Mycoplasmopsis. The sequence continues at coordinate 33,902 of NZ_JANUYA010000002.1, read as the reverse complement.
TTTGATTTCGCCCCGTGTTTGAATAATTTTTACGCTCATATCTTTATCAAGTTCAGAATATGGGTCGCCAGCTACGGTAATACTTAGACCATAAGCCAATAATGAGTCTTTGGCAAAAATTGCTGCGACTTTTTTTCCTTTCTCGATTGTTTTGTCGGTGTAGTCCTCACTGATTAGAATAGGCACTCCCCTGTAAGTTCTTGCAACAGGGTCATAAAGTTTTTTCCGTGCGTCGTCTACTCCATTCGCTCAGTCAATTTCCAAAGCGTTAAGGGTTGCTGGGTGCATTGCAATCACGTATTTATTTAGCACGCCGTCGCCATATTTCGCTATTAAGTCTTTAAATACTACTTCCAAGTCGTCGAATGTGAATTTGTTAGTTGTGGCTGTTGTTCTTTTGGCTTCTAAGGTAAAACCACCGGTATAAGTTGAAGCGTTAAAAGCTGCCGCTGCGTGGGTAAATAATCCAGCATATAAGGCTTGTCTTAGTCCCCTTCAAATTGAGTTTTTAGCGTCTGCAATTTGTGCAGCTCATGCTTCGTCTCCATTTGATAATGCGTTGTTTTGTTTTAGTTTTCAACCGTAGCGTTTTGGGCTTAGTTTCACTTTAAATGTTTGCCCACCAAAGTCAGGAAGTGCTGCCCCTTCAGCTGTTGCTGTCACGCTTTGTTTTGCTGGTACGTAAATTGCTTTACTTACTTCATCAAGTCCCACAAGGTTTAACTTTTGAGTGTATTCGGTAAATTCTGGGAATATTGCGTTGATTTCGGTAAGAATTCCAGGCATTGTAGTTGTTTCGATAAGTGCCAAGCCTTTCAAGTCGCTAGTTGCGTCCAGTGCTCTTTTCTCTAATGTGATATTTTTAGCGATTAGTTCTAATTCTCTACGGTCGCCTTCGGTTAAGTAGTCAATTGACTTGTTAAACATTTTAATTTTGTCGTTATTTGTTAATTTTTGCCCTTTGGCTGCTTTTTGTTTTAAGTTAATAAACTCTTGCTCATTTAATTCAGCGTCTAAATTTTCAGGGTTGTTTTTGCTTGCTAAGGTTGCAATTAAAGCAGAGCGTTCGTTGCGTTCGTGTTTTAAAGTGTCAACGCTTGCTTTTAATTCGCTAATTGTTTTATTTAATTCGTTAATTTGTGCGTTTTGTTTTTCCATTGTTTCAGTTTCCTTTTCTGTTTGTTCTTGCTCGATAATTTGCTCGGTTTCTACAACCGGCTCAATTTGTTGTTCGTTTGTCATTTCGTTATTCCTTTCGTGTCGCTGGATAAACTCATCCAGGGGAGTTGTGTTGTTGTTATCTTGTGAATATACTCGGCATTTATTTTGGGTGAAAAAACCAGCGTAAACAGGGTCAATGCTTAAAAGTCGCCCCTTCGTGTAGATTACTTCATAGTCTAATTCATCGTTGTTTTCGATTTTGTTAAATTTAGTATCCAAACTTTCAAAAATAAACGAATTAGACTCAACAACGCCGTCGGCTATTCATTTCTCCACTTTATTCAATAATTCATTCGTGGGGTCACTTTTTATTTTTGCGATGATAGTGTTGCCGGTTTTCTCTACGCTCATAGATTTATTTTTTGTGCTGGCTAATAAGTACTCAATACTCATTTTATGGTCTAAATATGAATTTATTGATTGGCTGGCTAAATCTTGTTCGCTGTCGAAAGCATCACTGGCAATTTTTTCTCGGTATTTGTTGCCTAGTACGTCAGTATAGATAGGACTCCAACTATCTAGTTGGATAGTCATTTCGATTGTTTTGTCGTCGCTTTCGTTTTTATTAAATTGCGAAAAATAAACGAATTTTTTATTCATTCCCCTCTCCTTTCGTGTTTTTATCTGGTAGCAGGTTAGCACCTAAAATATTAACCGGCGTAAGCGTTCCGTTGGCTAGCAGTTTATCGCCGTCGGGGTGTTTATCAAAGCCGAGTAATTCGCGCACTTCGTTAGGTGTGATAAAACCGTTATTGATTCCACTGGCTGCAAATTCTTGTATGCTCTTGGCGTCGATGCTTAACAAGTCGACAGGCCGGTAGGTTATTTCCTCGTTGTTTTTTGCCAGTGTCTTTGTGATTTCTTGCGTAATGTTAATTAATAACGGTTTTAGCGAGTTATCGACATAAGCACGGTTTAATTCCACGCTACTGTTGTATTTATTAGGGTCATCGATTCCGAGTTTGGCCGGTGGTATTCCTAAACTGGCTGCAAATTCTCGGCCGATGCTATTGCGTGTTTGGTGGTCGATTTGCATATTGACAAGGTCACCAATTTTGCCCACGTCTCATTTTTGGTCTACCACCATTCCAAGGCTTCCCGTTTGTTTTTGTCTATGTATCATCGCCCGAATAGCATTTTCGGCTTCTTGTCTTTGCTCGGCATTTGTGGCGTCACGAATTTTAACGAGTAAGTTATGGCGTAAATCATAAGTCACAGCACGAGCCAGGCTTATTTCGTTTTCTTTTAACTTGGCGATTGTACTTTTGAAAAGCGTGCGAATGTTAAGACTATCAAAGCCAGGAATTAATTCGTAGTCAATTCACACAATTTCGTCGGCGTAAAGTTGTAGGGGTTTTTCACCCTTAACTCATCAAAAAGTTATTCCAGTTTCGCTTTCGTCCTTTTCAACATAATTCGGAAAAATTGGGTAAAGTTCATCAATTGTGCCGGTCTCGGGATTTCTGACTACTAGAATAGGGGCCTTGCCATAAAGCAATAAGTTCCATATTAATGTTTTTTTAAAAATTCAAGGTGTTTGCGTTCTGTTTGGCGTTTGGTTTAAAAGTCTAACAATTTGCGAATTTGCGATCGGTATTTTTTCGCCGTTGCTTGATAGTTTTAAATGTCTAAAATTTACCTTTCCTATATCGTTAGCGATTAACTGGACGGCTCTAACGCAAAGACCATACATTAAAAATTCGGCAGGATTTAAAGGATTAGACAGCGAATTATTACTATAAGAATTTAACGAAAAACTAAAATCCTGATAACGGTCTACATTATCAGCTAAATTTTTCGGTTTGCGTTTAAATATGTTTTTAAAAAGAGACTTAAATTGTCGCATTTTTACCTTTCTGGGTATGCGATTTTTCTCTTTCTGACTATTGTTTTTATATTGTAATTAAGTGATTATATTATACACCAAAGCGTCCGAATTTGCGAAAACATTATGTCTTTCGCTGACGGTGTTTAATATGGCAATAAAGCCGTCAATACGACTGTTGCTGGTTAGTTTTTTAATTCAAAAAGTCCCAGTGCTTGAATTTGTTTTTTTAATTTGAATGTTTAAAATGTGGTTCATAAGCATCTCGTTATTATCTAAAAAATAAATTTTTTTATTTGATAGTTTAATTTCGAACTGATTAAAGGCCGGATTTAAATAAACGCCCTGTTTTACTTCTTGAATATCTAACTCACTGAAAACATTAGTGTTAATAAGGTGCTGCTTAATGGCAAAAATTTGCCACTTATCGTAGAGCACTTTCTCAATGTTGAATGACATTTTTCACTCTTTCAATTTTTCTACTATTTGCGAATAGTCAACCATCGAACCTTTCGAAATTGTCAAAATACCTTGCTGCACTCAATCACGGTAGCGGGCCTTGTCGCTTAACTCTTTGCGAACCATAGACTCCTCCGGAATAAAGCCGTGAACCTTAAACACATAAATGGGGTCGTTGTCTGGTTGTGGTATTTCCCAGCCGATAGCAATTGCTGTGGTATCGTTGGTGCTTGATAAGTCTAAGCCCACCAAAGCCGGCATAGTTGCCAAAGAGTGCGAAGTTAAATATTCACGCACCAAGGGCTCGCAGGCTTGTTGAGATTCTAAAATTTGCGAAATTGTAAAGTATGCCGAACCAGTGTTGCTCCATATTCCTAGCCTTTTGGCTTTAAACTCGGCCTCAGCTTGGGCCGTGGTAATTGTGGCGTATTCGCTAATTAAATCGTCCAAACTAACACTAACACCTAAGCCAGGGTTGGCTTTAATTCAAAGACTAGAATCACGTCAATTGTCGATGTCTTGTTCGTCTAACTCGGCACAAAATAAAAAAATTGCAAAGTTAGGGTGAATGGTGTCAGGGTCGTTTATTTGCTCGGTTAAAAAAGTTTTGTAATCTTTCTCACGATAAAAGCAGACGGAGTCAATGTTGTTCCCCTTGGTTGTATCGTAGACGATAAGCTGGTTCTTACGGGATAAATTTTTGGAACTTTTCGCACTTTCTTGCATGGTGTTATCTTTGTGCAGGTGGTATTCGGTCAAAATTACCAACGAAGGGTTTTTACCTTCTAAACCCGCCTTATCAAACGGCAGGGCTTTAATTAGTCCCATTTTGGTTGAGACGATCCTTATCGAGTTAAAACGCTCGAATTTGGGCTGTAATTTACGATTGCGTTTAATATAGCCCAGCGCAATGTTGTAGGGTATGTTGCTGCTTTCCTTATGTGGACCGCAAAAATAAACTTCGCTTTTACCGTCGCCCAAAAGTCCCCGAGTAGTTGCTAACGCTATCATCGCCCAAAACGATGACTTCCACTGCTTACGGGCTTCAACGTCGAAAACTTCCGTTGTGATAAGGCTAGTAGGGTCGTGGCGATAAACTCAGCCGAAAACAAAACCGGCCATAAATTTGCGAAAATCAGGAAAGATGAACTGCTTGCTAGTTTCAGGGATGATGATATGCGAGGCGAATGCCTCCAATTTTTCGAAAGTCGTAGTTGTGAAAATAAACGGAAAATCACTCTCAACTTGTGAGCGATATAAAAACAACAAATGGCGAGCAGCTGCAAAAATGACATACTGCGAAAAATTCGCCTGATTGTTTATGACTTTAAGAGCGTAAGACGTGGTAGGGTCGTCGAATTGATGCGTTTCAAAATACGCAAAAACCTTCGACCAGGTCGCATGGTTAAAAATCGTCATCAGCTTCGCTTTCGTTATCGTCGCCAATTAATAAACGACTTAGTCGCTCTTTGGATATTTCAATTTCTAAATTCGCCTTAATGTGGTGCCTGATGCTAATCATAATTAATTCGCTGTCATCACTTTTGGCACTCAGTTTGCCAGTATCGTCAACCACATAGAGCGAGTTGTCGCTTTCTAGGCTAATAATGTCAGAGTTGACTTTTTGAAAACGTTTATATAAAGTCGCTAAATTTTTAAGCGAAAGCGTCACCCATTTTTTTGTGTTGTCGTAAAAAATAATCTCCGAAGGGTCACTTGTATTTCTTAGGCGGTTAATGTCAGCACGTTCCATTGATTCCCGTTCGCCTTCCAGTTGACTTTTTTCTCTGCCTATTTGGTCGTTAATGTAGTCCAGTTCACTTTTTAGACTTTGCAATTTTTGGGGTTTTATAACTTTAAACCAAGTATCAATTGCTTTTTGCTTTTCTTTGAGTTTAGTAATTTGTTCGTCGATAGCATAAAACATAAAGCGACTGCTGAAATTGTCAAGGTCTAATTCAGGGTTGATGGTTTCGAATTCTTGCCTTAGTTGGTTTATTTCTTTTTTGTTTTTTATTTTCATATTCATATAAATTTTAACTCCATAAACGAATATGAATTAAGCACGTGTACGCAATATAGCACAAACAGAGCGAAAAGAGAAATAAAAAAATTTTTTAAGAAAATGGAAGTGAAGGCTATTTTTTCGAATTTTTTGAGGCTAACTCGTTTATTTTTTTATTTTTATATTTTTTATTTAGCACTCTCCCTATTAGACTGCTAATTTATATATATTTTTACTTATTTTTCTAATTCACTATAAAAAATATTTATAAAAAATAATAAAAGTATAGAAATATAGAGAAATAAAGGGCGTTTTTTGCGTTTTTAATTTTTGACCCATTCAAAAGTAGTGAAAATGACCCCAGAAAAAGTGAAAATGAACGCAGAAAAAGTGAAAGCTCGGGGGCTAAAAGTGAAAATGAACCCCGAAAAAGTGAAAGTGCCAGGGGTTGAAAATTTAGCAGTCTCCGTTATTTTTAGCACTCTCGCTTTTAGTCTGCTAAGTTTTTGACCCGTCTTGCTTTCACTTTTCCTGTCGAATTTTCACTTTTTAGGGGGGTTGCTTTCACTTTTCTTGGGGTCATTTTCACTTTTCCTTGCCTCATTTTCACTACTTTTTGACCTTCGGGAGCATTTTCGACCCCTTTTCACTTTAATTTTTGGCCTGAAAAATTTTTTTAAAATGTGGAAAAATGTGGAAAAAACGCGCGGAAAGGTTCGGGGGTGGGTTAATTCGTGACCTTATTTTTTTATCCATCCCCCCTACTTGCACGACTTCAAACCCACAATTATTAACCTAACTGACCACAACAACTTAAACCCTTAACCATTAAAAACGTCAGACATAACACACGCACACGCGCCTGTTTTATATATAGTTAAATAAAAATTTTTGCCGTGGTTTGCATTCGTTATTATTTTTATAATTTTTGTTATCTTTGTTATTTTCGGAGTTATAATCGTAGTAGGAAAGGAGGCGAGAAATGACTAAAAAGTTAATTATCAACCTAAACTTCGCACCTGATATTGAAGGTGCCCTGAATGACTTAAAAGCCCAAGGGATCGCTTCTAGTTTTGTGGCACGTGAAGCACTAAAAGAATATATTCGCAAGCATCATCCCGAAATAGCAACCAAAAACAACTTATAACTATAAATAACTTTATTAAGGAGATTATCATGTTAATAGCAGACTTTTTGCAATTTTGTGAGCGTAAAAATTTATCTAAAAACAGCATTAAAACTTACAAGCGTATTCTTGAATCATTAAACGTTATGGAAAGCACACACGAGCAAATAAAGGCAAAACTTATATCACTAAACCCTGCAACCGTACAATCTTATTACAGTACTTATTGTGAGTTTTTAAAATTTAACAAAGACTACGACAAAGTGGAGGATCTTAAATTAGTGAAATTTCCACCCGCGCCTTATAAATTTTTTCCGGTTCTCGACTTTGACACAATTTATGAATTAACCACCCCAAAAACTAGCAATAGCGAAAAAATTAATTTATTGTCGATGGTCGTGCGTTTTCTCTTTGAGACTGGACTACGCATTAGCGAGTTGTATAAAATGGAGACAAAGTCAGGGCGTCTTTTTGTGTTAGGGAAGGGTTCTAAAATTCGCCAGGTGTTTTATCGTGCCGAGACTTGGAATTATTTACGCCCTTATTTCTTGCGTAATGAATTGCCCACTTATAATCAAATCCTTCGTTATATGCATAAATTGCTTGGCTCTGAATATACGCCCCACAGTTTGCGACGTTCGTTTGCTACGCACATGCTCCAAAATGGTGCCGAGGTTAAAATGGTGCAGCGTCAAATGGGTCACAGCTCTCTCGATACCACTTATCGCTATTATCAGTTAAGCGAAAAACACGCCCGCAATATCTATGACACGTTTATGTCTAAGCGTGGTATGTAAAGGCCTCCATGTGGCTTTTTTTATATTATTAGAGCAAGAAAAAACGCACCTGTCATTTGGTGCGTGTAGATGATTATTACAATATAAAAGGAGAATCCCAAATTTATTTGTGCTTTGGCTTAGTGTTTTTTATTTGTTTAATAATTTAATCAGAAAGGATCAATTCTATTCCCGGAGATTTCTTTGTTTTCGGTCTTTATTGATAGTTGAACGTCATAGCATTATGCATATTGGTATATACCAATTTACACCTTATAATAATATTTATATAGATAAAAGAGTAGTAGTTTTTATTCGATTTATTGGGGCGATTTTTTTCTCGCCCATTTATATTATCAGTTAAAAAAAATAAAAACATAGGGAAACTAAAAAAAACTAATTGCGACATTTTGTAATGTATAGAACAATAAAAAAATTTTTTTAAAAATTTAGTACCTTATGTTTTTTATGGAGTTATAATATTGTCAAGAAGTCGGGAAAATATCCCACCTGAAACCATAGCGTTAAGCGTTAATAAATATCAAATTATTCAATAAATTTATAGAAAAAAAGCACATTATGTGCTAATTAATATTATTAACCTTTGAAAATTGTGAATATTTATTCACTTTTTTTCTTTCTTCTTCGTTTATTTTGACAACGATGGTAAATTCGCCTTTTTGACTTGTTTTATTTAATTCTGCACGCACTGTTTCAACATTGCCTTGATATGTGCTCTCGTGTAATTTAGTTAATTCTCTAGCAACAAATAAATATGCCTTATCTTTTCATATTAATTCAATATCATCTAAAAATGCCACTAGTTTATGTGGTGAAACATAAAAAATATGTGCCGTGTTAAGGCTAAGTTCTTTAATTTGTTGTTGTCTTTGCCCCTTCTTTTCTTTTGGAAAAGCGTGGAAGGTAAAAGTATTTGATAACGAGCTCAACACAAAAGCGCTCACAGCTGCATTTACTCCGGGTATTAATTCAATATCGATATTTTTTTCTTTTGCTAAATTAATTAATTCAAAACCAGGGTCACTAACCATCGGCATTCCAGCATCAGATACCAGCGCAAGAGTTTTGTTTTCATTTAAAACAATGTCAATGATATATTGTGCTGATTTTTGTTCATTGATCTTGCTATAGGTGATTAGTTTTTTATCGAAAATATTGTAAAAATTTAATAGTTTTGAACTAACTCGCGTATCTTCGCAAGCGATAATATCTACTGATTTTAATATTCTTAAGGCACGTAGAGTGATATCTTCTAAATTTCCTATAGGAGTTCCAACAATATAAATTTTACTCATAACACTCCTGTAATTTAACTAGCAGGGCTGCCGCTTGTAAAAATATATTTACATTTGCCGCAATTGAAGCGAAAAAATGTTCAATATTTATGAAAGCCTTTTTGAAGTTAAAATTAACTCCGTTCATTTTTTTAACAAGTTGTTGAAACGGTTTAGGCATTAATTTAGTTTGTTGTCAACTCAATGAGAAAATAAATTTTAAACAACGCAAATGAAACATTAAATCTTCATGTGTATCCTTTTTGTTCATTTTGGTTAAGTGGATAGGCAATAATGTTGGAGTTTTAAATGATGAAATAAAAACATTGATTAGATTTTCGATTTTTTTAAAATCGTAAAAACTTCGATTGTTTAATATTTCATTTTCATCGGTTACAATTTGAGAAAAAAATCATGATTGAGTCTTATCGTAACCTAAATTACTGATAGATTTTTCGATTTCAAAATTATTTTGTCGATTGATATTGATGATAAATGAACGAGATTTTATAGTTGAGAGTAGTTTTTGTGGCATTGTTGTTGTCAAAATAAAAATAACATTTTTGCTGGGTTCTTCAATAGTTTTCAGTAATGAATTAAGAGCGACATTGCTCGCTAATTCAATATTTTTAAAGACAATTATTTTTTTAAAATCGGGTTGTAATTCAGTGAAATTGCTTTGTTCAAAAATATTGGTTATTTCATCTTTTTTTAATCCCTCGCCGTTATTTTTAGAAGCATCAGCAACAATAATGTTGCTATATTGAATGTTTTCAAGTGAATCAATGTTTTGGTTGTTGATTGCATTTATCATGTAAATGATATTATCATCAATATCCATTCCCATTTGGCTTTTCAATAAATAGCAATGGTTGATTTTATTATTTAAAACCGAAGAATCGATAATTCGTTTCAGGTTAGGAGCGATCATTCATAACCTCTATAATATATTTTTTAAATCTCTTATCATTGTTTAATTTGGTTATTAATTCATTAAAGACTATATCAACAGGTTGGTCGGCATTAAGGATAATGAAACGAGAAGGGTCACTATCAATTAAAGCACGATAACCGTTATAAACATTATTGTGAAAAGCGTCGTTTTCATCATCTAACCTATCTTGCTGATTGACTAATCTTAAATTATTCATACGTTCTTTACTTTGTGAAGGTGTTATATCAAGAAAAAATGTTATATCAGGAATTGTATTTTCAATGACTAAATTTGTTAGTGTCTTGGTGTATTCTATTCCCAACTCACGAGCATATCCTTGATAGGCAAAAAAACTATCAACATAACGATCGCAAATAACAATTTTATTTTCTTTTAAAGCAGGTCAAATAACTCTTTCCAAATGGATTCTACGACTGGTGGTATATAAAAGAGCTTCCGAAACAGAACTTAATTTTGAATTTTTATCAAGTATTATTTCTCTTATCTTTTCGGCTTCGACAATGTCTTTTCCGCCCGGTTCTCTTGTTGTAATAAATTTTAATTGCGGGTAATTTTTGTTTAAATACTCTGCTAATTTATTGATTAGTGTAGTTTTTCCACTGGCATCTGGGCCTTCAAAAGTTATGAACATAAAAACTCCTTAATTTCTATTTTTAATTGCTTGTTTGATAGTAAATGTGTCAAGGTACTCTAAATTAGAACCCATTGGCATTCCTATTGCTGCTCGTGAAACCTTAATTTGTTTGTTAGCTAGCAATTTCAATAAATGCGTTGTAGTAATTTCGCCTTCTAGTGAAGGTGAAATAACAATAATTACCTCGTCAAAATTGTGTTTCTCGATGTAGTCGAATAATTGAGTATATGAATACTCATTTTCTTTTTTTGTTTGCCCTTTCGCACTCATTAAGTAAGGCAAAACAAAATAGTAACCTAAAAAAATACCCATATCATCTATTTTGTTCAGTGTTGTTACACTCTCGACAATCATTAAAGTTTTATTTTTAATTGGCTCATCGCAATTTAAACATTTACCATCTTCACGAATAAAATTGCAATCGCTACAAAATTCAATTTTTGTTTTGATATCTAAAATATTTTGAGCTAATTCTTGTGCGAACTCAAAATTCTGGTTTAAAACAAAATAAGTAAATTTTTCTGCTTGTTTTTTAGATATTCCAGGTATTTTTTTTAATATTTCATTTGCCTTTTCTATGGTTTTGATTTTCATTAAAAACCAAAACCACCTGGCATTTGTGGCATTAATTTTTCTTGTTCTTCATCAATTTTTGCAAATAATTGATTAATCACAAGTTTCATTAAATCTTCTAATGTTTGTGGGTCTTCGGGATCGACTAAGTCCTCGTCGTTGATTTTTATCGAAACTATTCTTTTGTTTCCGGTGGCAACTACTTCTAAACCATATTTTTCTTCTTTAAATTCAGTTGAATGAAACTCTTCAGTTTTATTTTCAATCTCTTTTTGCATTTTTTGCAATCTTCTTAACATATTTTGGTCCATTATTTACTCCTTATTAATTTTTTAATTCCTCAAATAACATTCTTGTTGGGGTTAAATTTTTGTCAAACTCAACAGCGCCCAGCTCGATTGGTTTAGGTCTTTGATTTGAGTTGAATAATTCTGTTATTTTTTTACCAGCTCTTTTTAGTTTTGCTAAATCGCTTACTAAGAAAATGTGTTTGTGTGAGTCAAAATATTGCTCCATAAAATTTTGAAACAATGATTTTTTTGCCACATCTTCAAGATATTTTAAAGCACCTTTGTCCTCTTTTAAACCAAAAAGCATAAAGTTTTTTCCGGCTGAATATAATCTTGTCTCTTTTAAAGCTTCAGCAAAATTTCTTTGATATTCATCAAGATGAATGTGTGAAAGAATGTTGATTTGATTTTTATATTTATCAAGTGCATCTCTATCTGAAATATTCAATAAATTAATCAAAAATTCTTCATCAAGATTATCCATATAATCTTTTTTATTTCTATATTCTATTTTGAAATTAGGAATGATTTTAATTGCCGCAGTATCGCTTATACTATCACTATCAATTGAGTATTCAGCTGTCGAAATTAAACCATCATCATCAATGAATTGTTCGCTTTGCGACAAAATGTCGTTATTGATTTCCTGTGTATTTTCCATTTGGTCGTTTGCTTCAATTAACATCTCTTGTGTTTGTTCTAAAGCAATTTTCACTGTGTCTTGTAATTTATCTTTTTGCATTGTTTTTTCCTTTTGAACTTTATTTTCTTGAAGAATATTTTCAGTGTCATTTTGAATATTTTTTTCAATAAAATTATTGGAATTTTGCATTGAATTCGCAATTTTGATTAATGTGAACTCAATCAATTGAAATTGAGTTTCTGAATAAGTTAAATCCTTCATTAATTTGTAAATTGCATCACTAGCGTATACGGCATAGTTAATATCAATAATGAAGTTTTCTAAATCTTTTTCATTCAATAACTCTAGCAACTTAGGATCATAAGTTTTATTGAATATTAAGAAATCTTTAAGTGCACCCGAGAGTCCAATTACGAATTGATTCGGGTCCAATCCTCCATTTTTTAACTCTTCAAATAATTCTAGTGCGTCTTTTATTTTACCTAAAAACAAGTTATTTAAAATAGAAACTAAATTGCTATTTGATGATATACCAAATGCATAAGTAATATCTTCTAATGAGATATTGCCATTTCCGTAAGCTAATGCTTGGTCGGCTATCGAAAGTGCATCTCTCATACCGCCCGCAGCTAGTCTAGCAATATAATTTAACGCCTCTTCCTCAAATGTTATTTTTTCATCTATTAGCACTTTGCGAAGTTGTTCAACAATAACGCCTAGAGTGATTTTTCTAAAGTTATATCTTTGCACTCTTGATAATATAGTCAAAGGTATTTTCTGAGGGTCTGTTGTTGCTAGGATGAAAATAGCATGCAGCGGTGGCTCTTCTAATGTCTTTAACAATGCGTTAAAAGCACCCTTAGACAGCATATGAACCTCATCGATGATATAAACCTTATATTTACTATTGGCCGGCTGATTTTGTATTTTATCACGCAAATCTCTGATTTCTTTAACTCCATTATTAGAAGCAGCATCCATTTCGATAATATCAAAATTAGTATCTGTGTTATTTAAACAATAATCACAAATTTTTGTTAAATCAGCCTCGTGCGAACAATTTAGTGTGGAGGCAAATATTTTTGCAACCGATGTTTTACCTACTCCCCTAGGTCCAGCAAATAAATAGGCATGAGAAATTTTTTGATTTAAAATAATGTTTTTTAATGTTTGAACAATGTGGTCTTGTCCCTTAACCTCATCAAATGTTCTTGGACGGTATTTTCTATATAACGCTTTATAAATCATTGTCACCTCCAAATCTATATATTTAATTATAATGAATATGGACTTTTTAATCTTAAATATCATTAAATATTTGTTTAAAAGATTAAAAATATAGGAGATGTCCACATATCTTTGATATTGACAAATAGTTATTTTATTACTAAATCTAAAAACAACAAATAATCAAAATCAATAAAAGTTGTAATATATAAATATAATAATAAAAATTAAACGGAAAGAGGAATAATGAAAAAAACAGTACTAATCGTAATTGATGGTCTAGGCCTTGGCAAGAAATATCCTGGTAATGCCTTTGATTTAGCCAAAACACCAGTTCTAGATAAATTTTTAAGTGAGTATCCACACTCTGTCATTCAGGCATCCGGCCAATATGTTGGTTTGCCAGCAGGACAAATGGGTAATTCAGAAGTTGGTCACTTAAATATAGGAGCAGGGCGTGTTGTTTACACAGGTTTAAGTCTAATTAATCACGCTATTAAAACTGGTGATTTTGATAAAAATTCAGTGATTTTAAAGACAATTAACGACGTAAAAAGCAAAAACAAGACTCTTCACTTGGTTGGATTACTAAGTGATGGTGGGGTTCATGCACATGAAGACCACTTATTCGCATTGATTGAATTAGCACACAAAAATGGAGTAAAAAATGTTTCTATTCACGCAATAGGTGATGGACGTGATGTTGCGCCTAAGTCAATTTTAAATTCTATTGACAAACTAGAAAAATTAACAAACAAATACTCATACAAAATATCATCAATCGGTGGTCGTTATTATGGTATGGATCGTGACAAAATGTTTGATAGAGTACAAAAACATTTTGATGCTATTACTGGTAAAAGCGAACATAAATTCAGTGATGTTAAAGAGTACGTTAATGATATGTATGCTCAAAATATAACAGATGAATTTATCTTACCGGCGATAAATGAGAATGGTACATTTGTTAAAGAGGATGATTCGGTAATATTTTTCAATTTTAGACCTGATCGTGCTAGACAGTTATCACACTGTTTTATTGGTTCAAAATTATTTGATTATTCAGTAAATAACTCAATAAAAATTGATAATTTTGTGTCAATGATGAAGTATGAAGGGATTGACTCGCAAGTTGCTATTGAAGAAATGCAAGTAGTAAATCCTATTGGGGCAGTAATTGCTAATGCGGGCTTAAAACAATTAAGATTAGCTGAAACCCAAAAATACTCACATGTTACTTACTTTATGGACGGTGGAGTTGATGTTGTTTATCAAAATTCAGATAGAATCATGGTTGATTCATTGAAAGTAAAAACATATGATTTAGCTCCAAAAATGAGTGCTAAAGAAATAACAGATAAATTAATCGAACACGGTGCGGAAAATGATTTAGTAATAATGAATTACGCCAATCCTGATATGGTAGGACATACAGGTGTTCTTGATGCCACTATCCAAGCAATTGAGTGATTAGATTTACAATTAGGCAGAGTGTTAGAATGAGCTATTAAAAACAATATTACACTATTCATTACAGCAGATCACGGTAATAGTGAAGTAATGATTGATGCAAAAGGTGGACCAGCAACTAAACACACTGATAATCCTGTAATGCTTGTAACTACTGACAAAACTTTAACATTAAAAGATGGAATATTGGGTAATATAGCCCCAACTATTTTGAAATACATGGGAATTGAAAAACCAATCGAAATGACCGAAGAGGCACTTTATTAATGGGTAAAATTTTTAAAAGAGTGGCTTTTAGTGAAATCAAAAATACATTTTATGATTTCGCTAAAGAAGAAATAAATATCGAAACAAAACAATCGATTTTAGAATACACAAAAGAGGGCATGCTCTTTGTTCAAACAACAACTTCTCCTTTATTTAACTTCGATAATAATATTTCTCAAAAATTAATCTCATTGGCTAGCGAAACAAATTCCAGATATATTATTGCTAACAATGGTGCCGAAATATTTGATGCTAAAGACAAAAAATACTTAAAATTCACAACAATAGATAAAAGTATTATTGAAAAAATATTGATGTTGGTTGCGAAAAACGATTGTGCTATTGACTTTAATTTTCTAGTTGATTTTGATTTAACAGACTCGAACGAAATCGTGTTTAATAATACAAACTTGAATAGAAATAATAGCGAAGTATTATCAATTTCAATTAGTGCAAAACCGGATGTACTTTCTCAAATACACAATAAATTATTGAAAAATAACCTAAAAATTGAAATGGTTTTCAATAATGATAGTATTGACATTACCGCCAAAAATGTTTCATTGCAGAACTCAATTGATTATTTGATCAATAAAGTATTGAATGCTGATATTAATGATTCGATGGCTATTGCTTACAGTGAAAAAGATTTAGCAACATTCAACAAAATTGGTTTTCTATACGCAGTTGATGATGCTCCAAAATCCGTTAAAGATAGTGTAAAACTTTTTACATCAGCTACTAATCAAAATGGTGTTGGCGAGGCATTTATGGACTATTTCTATCGTACAAGAATGAAATTTGAAATTGCGGAAAAAATTCGAATTCAAAAGTTAAAAAAAGCAAAAGAAGAAGCTAAAATCAATCGTCAAAAAGAAAATAGAGCAAAAATAAGCAATGATTAACAAAATAGTGTCAGTTTTTCTGACACTATTTTGAATTAAAGTGGCTAAAAATTTGCATAAGTCGTGCACAATATTTTAAATCCCTATCAATATTAATATTTAAATGAGATAAATTGTTGTAAAATAGAAAAATATGAAATGAGAATTTAAATCAACCGAAATGCGAATAGCTGAAAAAACGCTAAAAAAAATTAATCAATACGAACCATTAATTGCTAATTTATCTGATGATGAATTAAAAAATAAAACATTGCAATTTAAATCACGCTTAGCAAACGGAGAATCGTTAGATTCTATGCGTGCTGAGGTGTTTGCTGTTTCCAGAGAAGCAACTAAAAGAGTTTTAGGTAAAAGACCATACGATGTTCAAATGATAGGCGGTTTATTGCTAGATTTATCGTCTGTAGCTGAAATGAAAACTGGTGAAGGTAAAACAATTACTTCTATTGCTCCAGTTTATTTGAATGCTCTTTTAGGTAAAGGGGCAATTGTTTCGACAGTTAACGAATATCTATCGGAACGTGACGCCTTGGAAATGGGTGAAGTTTTCAATTGATTGGGTATGAGTGTTGGTATTAACAAAGCACAATTAGACTCTGAATCAAAAAGACAAGCTTATGCAGCTGATATTACTTACTCTGTTCACTCAGAATTAGGTTTTGACTATCTAAGAGACAACATGGCTGACAGTATGAGTGAAAAAGTTCAACGTGGACTACATTTTTGCTTAATTGACGAAGCTGACTCTATTTTAATTGACGAAGCCAAAACACCTTTAATTATCTCCGGAGGAGAAGGGGAAGACACAAGAGAATATTATTTAGCCGATCGTTTTGTGCGTTCATTAACCGAAGATGATTATGAAATTGATGAAGAATCTAAAGCAATTTCATTAACTTTTAGTGGTATTCAAAGAGCTAACGCTTATTTTGGTTACAAAAATCTATATGATATTGAAAATTCTGAAATGATTCACCGGATTCAAAACTCATTAAGAGCACACAAAGTTATGCGCGAAAATGTTGAGTATATTGTTCGTGATGGCAAAATTGAACTTGTAGATGCTTTTACAGGGCGTGTAATGGAAGGAAGAGCTTACTCAGAAGGTTTACAACAAGCAATTCAAGCAGCCGCAGGTGTTGAGATTGAAAGTGAAACTAAAACATTAGCTACAATCACATACCAAAACTTCTTCCGTATGTTCACTAAACTTTGTGGGATGACCGGTACTGCGAAAACTGAAGAACAGGAATTTATAGACATTTATAACATGCGTGTCAATGTTGTTCCTACCAATAGACCAGTAATTAGGGAAGATTTGCCGGATTCGATTTTTGCCACAGCTTTAGGTAAATGAACAGCCGTTACTGAAAAAATTAAAGAATTATACGCAAAAGGCCAACCAGTATTAGTTGGTACTGCTCAAATTGAAGACTCAGAAATACTGCACCACTTTTTATCTCAAGCCATGATTCCGCACACTGTTTTGAATGCTAAACAAAACGCTTCAGAAGCTGAAATTATTGCTAATGCAGGTCAAGTTAAATCAATAACTATTGCTACAAACATGGCGGGACGTGGTACTGACATTAAACTTTCGCAAGAGGCTAAAGATTTGGGAGGTTTATACGTAATTGGTACCGACAGAGCTGAAAGTCGTAGAATTGACAACCAACTTAGAGGACGTAGTGGTCGTCAAGGTGACCCTGGAGTTTCTAAATTTTATGTTTCTTTAGACGATCAATTAATGCGTAGATTCGCCAACTATGAAGAATTTAAAGAACAATACGCCGATAAAGGCGATAGTGAAATTACAACTAAATCGTTAATAAAAGGCTTTATTGCTGCTCAGAAGAAAATTGAAGGTTTCAACTACGATTCACGTAAAAGTGTTCTACATTACGATGATGTTATTCGTCAACAACGTGATTTATTTTATGCGCAACGTGATTTAATTTTAATCAATCAAGATATTGAATACATTATTGAAAGAATGATGAAAAACGCTATCAACACAATTGCAACTAATCCAGAATTTTTAACTAAAACAGGTACGTTTATTTATGAAAAATTAGAAAATTATTTAAACACTGAGTTTTTAGGTCGTGGTGTTAGAAATAAATTTATTTTAGAAGAACTTCAAAAAATTCACGAGAGTGATATGAAAGAATATTTGACTGAAAATATATTGAAAATGTATAAAAAATGACGTCAAAATGTAATCAATCTAACTAGTGATGATTATCTATTCTACAAAGAAAAAAATATTGTTTTAGAAGTAGTTGATCGCTATTGACAAAACCACATTAATACAATGGATAAATTGCGCTCGAATGTTAATTTAGTGCAATATTCACAAAAAAACCCATACCAAGTATATACTGAAGAAGGTAGCAAACACTTTACCCAGATGTTAAATAGAATTGCGACTGATGTAACTAGAAAAATATTTGCTGACCGTGAAGGTGCAGATCTTCTTGTACCACTAGAAGTTTTACGGGACCCATTGTATTCTCAAATTAAAAGCACTCTAGATTTTGCACCCGAAATGAGTGAAGAGGAAATCGTAAACACAGTTTTACAATATTACTACGATATAAAACAAAGCACTCAAATTACTCCGCCAGAGCAAAATAATCCAACCCCAGCCAATATGGATGATTTATTTACTCAGGCAGCGAAAAAAATTGTTGACCTAGATCAAGATTAAAACGATATAAGGTTTTAAGTTTAGCGACGCATAATACTGAATTTATAATTCTAAAAATAAAAATTAACATTCTCGAAATGTTAATTTTTCATTCATATTTTGGAGACACAAAACAAATCAAATAATAGGAATGACCATAGTTTTTGCAAAGCAACATACATGATGAATATTGAAGAGAAACTTCAAAAAGCAAACATTTAAAATGGTTTTATACAATAAATTCTGCAAACATGCATCTGCCAAATTTGAAAAATTAGAAACCAATACCAATGAAGCAAAAACAAAAAAATAATAATTTCATCGAACATAATTAAATTAGAGAAACCGCCGACACTGATAAGAATTTATTATTCATGTAGAAGACATTACAGTTATGAATTTAACAATTTTTGATTTAACCTCAAATGACAATTATTGATATGTTTCTATCAATTCGCATAAATCAAAATAAATATTTAGATTTTAACTAATATTGATACATAGATAATGAATAAACACTTACACAACGAAATGTGTATGACTTTTTATTAAGATATTTATTGCTAGGGTTAAAACAGTGTTAATAATAACTATGATAGTATTATTTTGTCTTAATTTAATATCTGAATATTTCCTTTGTTTTGTTCAAAAAATAATGTAACATATAAATGTGTGATATAAGTGGAACAACCGACTTGCGAGCATTGCCACACATTAATAAAATAAGGTTGCTTTAGATAACTAAGGGCGGGGGCTGTTGTTGGCTATTAACCTGTCATTTTTTTTATGATTAAAATAAATGATGAGAACTTTAAACTAATAATTATAAAATTAGAAAATATTTATAAGAAATTGTTTTCGGAAAAACAAATAATCAATATTTATGTCAATAATATTGAAGACAATAACGATATAAAAACACATCTAATTCATATTAAAAAAGAACATATTCCACATCTTTTGGGATTGCAATACTGAAAAAAAGCATTTAAAAGAAATAACACAATGAGGGATGATCAATTTTTGGAATATTTTTTCAATATTTTAAAAAATGAAAATAACCCAAAAACTAAATTAGAAAAAATACTGATTAATAATCCGTCATCTATTGGTGAAAATAATAGAAAAAAATATTCTATTAGTTCTTTTTTTGATTTTTTAATACATAGAATAATTGCCACTCGTTCATTTTTTGATTTGATTTATACCATGAGTTGTGAATTTGCTCAATTCTATTTTAGTTTTTCAACTAAATCTAATTCATTTTATTATGCTTGACAAGGCAAAAAAATCGGAATATTTGAATTAGAATGTATAAGTCTTAATAAGAATTATACTTATGAAACTTATATTTTAAAGTCATTGAAAATGATGCAAAAAAGAAACGAAAAAAATTATAAAATGTGTAATATCAGAAATATATCAATTAAATAAAAATGCCAGAGTAGTATACCTCTGTGCATTTTTTTGATTGTCAAACGCATAGTTGGATCGGCATTGCCCCCTTTTTTATGCATTTATTTTTATTTTATCTTCTTTGTTTTTTAGAACGGAAATAATTGATAATTTTTTTGATTTCGTAAGCGAAAACCAGTATAAGTCCTAAAGTAATTGAACTTGCTATCAATTCAGGAGCTTGTGTTAAATTACCCATTCTAAAATATTGTGCTATTTGTGGAACTAATCCAATTAATAAAATTGTGAATGCGGAAAATGAAACAGCTGATCAAACTAATCAATATTTTCTTATTGATGATACAAAAATTGATTTATCACTCATTAAATTAATAGTGTTAATACCACACGCTAAACCGAGCGTAATAAAGCCGGCTGATGAAGCGTATTGACCGACGTCTAAGCCGTTTTTAATTGCTAACTCGGCACCAATTACATACGAAACAAGCGTTGCAAGACTCAGTAATAAAGACTGTCATAATAATTCTTTACCCATTCCCCGAGAAAATAAACTCTCTTTTTTGTTATATGGGTCCCGATTCATTACATCTTTATCGCTGTTGACAAATCCTAGAGCAATAGCTGGTAATCCGTGTGAGACTAAATTAATTCATAGTAATTGACTTGCCCCAAAAATATAAAACTCGTTATTTACGCCAAAATATTTTTTATAAGCAAGAAAGAAAGCGACCATTCCGACTAGCATAACTATTGTTTCAACAAGTGATGACACCAGTAAATTCATGATTACAATTTTGATTTTATCGAAAGTCGAACGACCATTTTTAATGGCACCTACAATTGTGTTAAAGTTATCATCAACTAGTATCATGTCGGCAGCCTGTTTAGAAACATCAGTGCCAGTGATACCCATTGCACACCCTATATCAGCAACCTTAAGGGCTGGTGCGTCATTGACCCCATCCCCCGTCATTGCGACAACTTTTTCGTGTGCCTGTCATGCTTGCACGATTCTGAGTTTATCTTGTGGATTAACACGTGCGTAGACAGAAATTTTAGTTATTTGACTTCTTAATTCTTCATCACTCATTTTTGTTAATTCTTCACCGGTGATACTCAAATCACCTTCATTATAAATTCCCAAATCTTGAGCAATTGCTTTGGCTGTGACAATATGATCTCCGGTTATCATAACAGTTTTAATACCGGCCTTTTTTGAAATTAAAACACTTTGTTTTACATTGGCACGTGGTGGGTCAATCATAGCGATTAAGCCAATAAATTCTAAGTTATTTTCGTCATCAAAGCTTATTTGGTCACTATTTATTTTTTTACGAGCAACAGCTATAACTCTATAAGCTTTCTTTGCTCATTCATCGTTGATTTGAGTTATTTGTGAGTGATTTATGTTGACGGATTTAGAAATTATTATATCAGGTGCACCTTTTGTAATCATATATTTTTGACCGTCAATGATAGTCAAAATTGAGTGCATTTTGCGTTCACTATCAAATGGTAAGGAATGTAAAATTGAATTTTTGGCAATTAAATTTTCTTTTGTAATGCCCAAATCATAAGCAAATCTTAACATTCCAGTTTCAGTTGGATCTCCAACTTCATTAAATGTTTTGCTTTTTTCATCGTAGTTTATGTAAGCATCACTACATAAAGTTACATACTGAGCCAACGTATTAAAACTATTATTTTCGTTAGCTTTTGAAAGGAATTGATTTGAATTTAAATCAAATGCTTCAACAACCTTCATTTTATTTTCGGTTAATGTTCCGGTTTTGTCAGTACAAATTATTGACGTAGAACCCAGTGTTTCAACAGCTAATAAATTTTTAACCAATGCTTTTTGCTTAGTCAGATTTTTAACACCGACAGACAATAACACTGTGGTGAATGTTAATAAACCTTCCGGAATAGCAGCAACAGCTAAACTTATTGCAGTCACTGTTGAGTGTGTATACACGTCTAAATTAGTTCAAGAACCACTTATTAAATTATTCAATAAGACCTGAATGCCTAAACTAACAAATAATAAAACGATTCCACCAATTCCAAATAACTTACTTAATTTATTCAATTTGAATTGTAAAGGAGTACTGCTTTTTTGTTCTTTTTGTATTAAGGAATTTATTTTACCAATTTCAGTATTAATACCAGTGTTTTGAACAAATGCCTTGGCGCTACCTTTGATTATATAAGTTCCTGAATAAAGAATATGTGTGTTTTCGGCTAATGTTAAATTATCTACTTTATCCCAATTGGCTTTTTTATTAATAGCAAGATTTTCGCCAGTTAATGAAGACTCGACAACATATAAATTAGCTGATTCAATTAGTCTACAATCAGCATTAATTGTGTCACCAGCAGAAAAAATAATTAAATCTCCAGGAACTAACTCACTTGCTTTTATTTTTTGGGCAATCCCATCACGAATTACATTAGCATATGTTTCATTGATTTTTTCTAGTGCCCTTACTTCTTTGTCGGATTTGACTTCTTGGTATGCTCCGAGCAATGAATTTAGTGCAACAACTAATAAAATAATCCCTGGTTCAACATATGAAATAGTTAAATCAATGCTATCTTTTTTGCCACTTATATGTTCGTAGATAGCTAAACCAAGCGAAATCATTGCTCCTATTAAAAGCAAAATAATCATTGGGTCAATGAATTGTTTAAAAAAGGCAATAAAAGGATTTACTTTTTTGCTTTTTTGCAAAACATTTTCACCATATTGTGCTCTCGCTTTTTGCACCTGTTCGGTAGTTAAACCTGTGTATTTTGTTGCTTTATTTTTGTCCATATACCTCCTCTATTTTTTAATGAGATTATTATAAATAATAATCTATGATATTAAAAAAGTTATAAAAAAAATGGCGGAACAGAGAGGATTTGAACCTCCGCGGGTGTTGCCACCCCTACAGCATTAGCAGTGCCGCCTCTTCAGCCTCTTGAGTACTGTCCCGTTTTGCTTATTTATTATAATAAAAAATTTTTTTCAACAAAGAAAAAAATCAAATTTAAGATATTTTTATAAATCGAACTATTTTTAGTATTTTTTTTAAAAAAAGTAAATATACTCATAAAAAATTGTGTATTTACTTATTTTTAGTGAGAAATAACAAATAAAGTGATGACAATGAAGAAAGAGTTAGTTCATTTAAAACGATGTTTGCAAACTCGTTTTGCGAATATCATTTATTATAAGATACTGATTCAAATACTGAACCAACGGTCGTTATTTTACCTTGCTTTAAGCCCGAAACATCCACTAGAAAATTAAAAACTTTTTCATTCATTTGAGTAGTAGCAATAGCTACTGAAGAAGATACAATATTTTTGGCTGTTATTTTATATCCTGCTTCTTCGTTAATTTCGTTGATACAACACTCAATAGGTAATTGATTTTCTTCAATACTGCCCGTTACCGGAGAAGGATAGCATTGATCTCAACTTATTTTTTCTTTTATTTCTGGAAGCGGTTGATAATGTATCATAAATTCGTATTGGTCTCCATTGTGACGATAAAGTAGGGCAGCAATAGAATCAACGCTTTTGCGTTGGCAATATGTGAAACCTTTTTGAGATTTATATACACTCATTCACTCATTGGAAAATAACTTCTCGTTTTTGTTCATAAAATAATTTTACAAAATAAAAAAAGTTTCAACGAAACTTTATTAAACTAATGCTAATTCTTTGATTTCTTTATCTAGTTTTCTTAATTCAGCTATATCTCTATTTGCGACCGCTTCATCAATTTTTTGTATATATTTATCATATTTTTCTTTTGCTTCAGGATTTTGTTCTTTAGAACTTTTGAATACATTTTTAAAAGTAAGTAAATTGTTTACAAGAGTTTCAATTTCTAAGTATTGCTGTGCAATTTTTACTTTAACTAATAATTTTTCAGTACTATTAATCACTTCTTCTTTTGTGTGATCTTTTTTCGCTATAACAGCTTTTGAAGCGTTTATTTCTTGTTCTAAATTTGTTATTGATTGTAAATTTTGCTCTTTAAATGAGTTTTCATCGTTAGTGAATGGTCTTAATTTATTTACAGTAGTTTCACTGATTTTGATTAACTCATCCAAGTATTTTTCCTCGCTGCTTTTTTTTGAACTGCAACCAGCAGATAAAGCAACAATTGGGAATGCTGTAACACTCAATAATTTAAATATTTTTTTCTTCATAATTACTCCTATTATCTAATAATACACATTATTTTTTATTTTGATTTTATATATTCTAAAATAGAATCTTTTATTTTCTCGTCAGCCAAGGCATAATCGATTGTAGCTTTAACAAAACCTTCCACTGAACCTAAGTCATAGCGAACACCATCAAATTCATACGCATAAATTTTTTGGTTATATTTTTTGACAAGTTCATCAAAAGCGTCAACTAATTGAATTTCATTTTTGCCATCGTATTTGATGTTGGCTAAAATATCTAAAATTTCAGGGTTAAAAACATAACGTCCTAAAATTGCTTTATTCGATGGCGCTAATTCAAGTTTAGGTTTTTCAACTGCATCCGCTATTTCAAAATATTTGTTATTACGTTCGTTTTCGTTAAGTGGTTTAACAATTCCATACTTATTGATATCCGAATCTAAAACGCTTTGAACTCCTAAAATATTGCTTTGATTTTCGTTATAAAAATCAATCAATTGTTTTATTGCTGGCACTTTTGATTTAATCAAATCATCACCTAAAATTACTGCGAAAGGTTCATTATTTATCATTTCTTTAGCAACTGCCAAAGCATGTCCTAAGCCGTTTTGCTCATGTTGAATAATAAATTTTATTTTGTCTTTTCTATTGGTTTGTTGAACAATTTTCAGTAAATTATCTTTATTTTTCTTGTTTAGTTCATTTTCAAGTGCTTCGTTTTTATTGAAAAAATCTAATATATTTTTCTTACGCTCACTTATGATCAAAATTATTTCTTCAATGCCAGAGTCTAAAGCCTCATCGACTAATAAGTCAAGAGAAGGTCTGTTTAATATTGGAACTAACTCTTTATGAATTATTTTAGTCATTGGTAAAAATCTTGTTCCTCATCCGGCAGCGGGAATTATTAATTTTCTAACTTTTGCCATTATTTTCTCCTAAATGAATTGCTAATCATAGTGCATACTGTGATGTTTGAGTTACTTTATGTTTGGTCAGTGGTTCAATTTTAATGATGTCACCTTCTTGAATGTTATGCAATTTTTCATCTGCATCCATGATCGTTGCTTGACCTTTTAATAGAGCGACAAGTTCTATATTTTCATTTTGCATTCATGATGTTTTAGCGTTGAACGAGTGAATGATTTCGATTTTATGTTGCTCGTCATTGAATATTTGTTGAAATATTTCTTTGCCTTGATTTTTTACACTTAAATATTCAATTTCACTCTGACTTAAATATAAATTTTTCACTAACTCAATTATATTTTTCATAGATATATTTTACTAGTTATTGAGAGTTTGCCGAATTATTATTCGATAAAGTTATTTAATATATAATTTAAATTATGAATTTAAAACAAAAATTAATTTTATATTTAAGTGCAACTGTTTTCTTTATTTTGACAAGTATTACTTCTGTTGTCTTTTTAGTTTTGAAAACATCACTCATATGGTCGATTATGTTTACATTAATTTTATGTTTTAGTTTGTTACTTTTGGGATTGTTTTCTATAACAAGCATAAAATCTTATATTAGTCTGCAAAATAAAATTAAGTCATCTTATGAGAGATTTACTGATGAAATACTCGAATTTAATCAGTTAGGTACAATTATTTATGATTTTTACGGAAACATAGTTGATTGTTCACAATTTATTCGCAAACGCTTTGGCGATAAACTAATTGGCACCTCATTGACTTCGTTTTTCGAAAGTATTAATATTAATTTTGACAAAAAAAATCGTGAATATGAGTTTCAACATAATGGCAATTTTTATATAGCGAATATTTTTGATTTAGATAATTATGTTTCAATTAAAGATATATCACTACAAAAACGCACGCTATTAATGTATGACGAAGAATTGAGTGTTATTGGTGAGTTAGAAATTGATAATTACGCTTTATATCAATCAATATTGAGTGAAGATCAATTGTATAAATTAAATCAAAACGTGATTTCAATGCTCGATGGTCTGGTTCAAAAATATAATTTAA
The DNA here is from genome assembly GCF_024834065.1 of Mycoplasma sp. CSL7475-4. GTDB lineage: Bacteria > Bacillota_I > Bacilli_A > Mycoplasmatales > Metamycoplasmataceae > Mycoplasmopsis. Next base: position 7,938 of record NZ_JANUYA010000002.1, on the reverse strand, counting down.
TATTTCGTCAATATAACTCAAATGGTAAATTTTTAATCATTACCAATAAAGGATCGCTTGACAAAATGATCCAAGTGCAATTTGATTTTTTCAAAAGTTTGCACAATATTCTTAAGACGCAAAATAATAACATTATTGTTTCTATATCAGCTGGTTTTGCTTATGGTTCTAATAATTACATTTTAAAAACAGATTTAGCTAAAACGGCACTTTTACAAGCTCAAGGACGAGGTGGAGATCAAGTTATTGTAATTTCTCCGCACTCGCAGCCAACTTATTTTGGTTCAACAACTGAAATTTTACCAAGTGTGGACAGGACACGTATTCGTGCGTTTACTAAAGTTGTTGAACAAACATTGAGCAATAGTGCAATTGATAAAGTAATTGTTTATGGTCATGCTGTTGCCGATTTGGATGCGTTAGGGAGTGCAATCGGTGTGATTTCTTTAGCAAAAGCTTACAATAAAAAAGCATATATTTGTTCTTCAACACAAGACGAAACCACCAAAAAAGTACTCAAACAATATTGAGATGTTATTGGCGAATATATCATTAAACCTCAACAAGCAAACAAAATTAGTGACGAAAATACTGTTGTTTTCTTTGTTGACAATGCGCATCCAACTCGTACAGATAATCCTGAAGCGATTAAAAATATTAGTTCAAAAAATATATTTATCTTAGATCATCACCGGATGAAATTATCAATAGATTTCGCCCCCAAAGAAAATAGAATTGTGGCAACAACTTCTTCATCTGCTAGCGAATTGGTGACTGAAATGTTAATGTTTGCTGACAAAAAAATTAAACTAGATTTAATCACGGTGCAAATGTTATTGAATGGAATTTGTTTAGACACATTGCAGTTTCAAAAACACGCAACATCCAAAACATTTGAAGCTGCTAGTTGATTAGAAGCGCGGGGCGCTAATTCCACAACAGCAGCCAATGCATTAAAAATTAATGCTGAAACTTATGATAAAGTTAATGAATTATTAGCTTCTTTAGAAGAAGTAAAAGAAGGTTTTTTCTTAGCTTATGCAGATATCCCAATGCCCGACGATATAATTTCAATTGCAGCTGAGGAAATTTTAAGAATTGATGGGCGTCGTGCTAGCTTTGTTGTCGCACGACAAGAAAAAGGCGATAAGTATAAATTATCAGCCAGAGGTATTGATACTAATGTGCAAATCATTTGCGAAAATGTCGGCGGCGGTGGCGGATTTGCAGCTGCTGCGGCAATATCGACAGATGATTTAGAAACATTTATCAAAAACATCAAACAAGCAATAGTAGGAGTGAAATAAAATGAAAGTTATTTTAATTAAAGATTCAAAACATGGTAAAGCCAACACAATAGTGGAAGTATCTGATGGCTTTGGTGCTAATTTTTTAGTTGCCAAAGGTTTTGGAGTTCCATATAACGAAAAAACAAAATATCAATTAGAAAGACGTTTAAGCGATTTAACAGCCAACGAAATGGAATTACGTTCACAGGCACTAGAATTAAAACAACAATTAGAAGCGGATAAATTAGTTTATGAATTAGACGCTTTAATTGACGCACACGGCAATTTAATTGTTCATAAATCTATTTCAACAAAAGATATTAACAAAGATTTAGTTAAAAAAGGATATAAATTAGATAAATACGCAGTGCAAAAAGTGCACATTGTCTCAAACGGCTTACACGAGATTGATATCGTTGTTTACAAAGATATCGTTGCCAAATTTAAAGTAGAGGTAAAAGTTAATGTCAAATAATAATTATCCTTCCAGCGAGATGCCTTCGTCCGGTATAAAGCGTTCTAAATATATTAATGTTGCGTATGAATACGCAGTTTTAGGTTTAATTTTATCGAATGAAAATTTAGCAGATAATATTATTCCATTTATGCAAGAAGAAGACTTTGGCGATTTATCTTGTCGTCAACTTTTCAGCATTATGTCTGGTCTTTATGAAGCAGATAAAAATATCAATAACGATACAATTTTAGCAACTGCACAGGCCAACAATATTCCGCTAGTTAACACACAATTATTAGTCAATGTTTACTCATCTAATGGTCTGCGTTCGAATATTCAAATGTATCTTGCCGAATTAGAACGTTTGACACGTTTAAGAACTTTGGAATTTGAAATCGACCAAATTAAAGCGACATTGCAAAATAATCGCAAACCAATCAACCCACAAGACATGATCACTAAAATTCAGGAGTTGTTGCAAAAATTAGACAGCGCCAAAAAAGGTGGCGATTTCCATACAACTCAGGAAGTTAGTGATAAATATTTTGAAAAATTACAAAAATTACGTGCTTCAAACGGCCAAGAAATCAGTGGAATCAGAACTGGTTATACTGATTTAGACCGTATAACACAAGGTCTTCATAGTTCGGAATTGGTCGTGTTAGCTGCTCGCCCTGGTATTGGTAAAACCGCATTTGCTTTGAATATCGCAATCAATGTTGCAAGACAAAAAAAGAAAGATGACCCTAGCCGTAAAAATAGAGTGGCATTTTTCTCTTTGGAAATGTCACCTGAACAATTAATGGGTAGAATTTACTCAATTACTACTGGCGTTGAACAAAATAAATTGAAAAAACCACAAGATCCTAAAAATGGTTTATCTGACGCAGATATTATCAAAATAACCAGTATAAAGAACAATTTTATTGACAAAATGCAACTTTTCATTGACAATACATACGACAATGATATCGACACAATATTATGAAAATGCCGCCGTTTACACAAAAAAGAAAAATTAGACTTAATTGTAGTCGATTATATGCAATTGATTGCCGGTGGTAAAGGACATCGTGGCGAGAATCGTCAATTAGAAATCACAAGAATTTCACGTAATTTAAAAACACTTTCACTAGAATTAGAAGTTCCGATCATTGTTCTTTCACAACTTAATCGTCAAACAGAAACACGTGAAGACAAAAGACCGATGTTAGCCGATTTAAGGGAATCAGGTTCGATTGAAAATGACGCCGACATTGTTATGTTCTTATATCGTGAAGATTACTATAATCGCAAGAACAAAACTGATACTGACCAACAATTTAACGGTAAAATGGGTGAACCCGTTCAGTTAATTATTGCTAAACACCGTGCCGGTGAAACCGGTGTAATTAATTTAAGAATGCTTTTACATTTAGGTCGTTTTGAAAACTTTGAATTTTATAAAGGCATCGACATTGATGAAGGTAATGAATAATGGATCGAATAATAATTATTTTGATACCTGTACTTATTGTATTATTAATTCTTTCTTCAGTCTTTTCAAGTTGCGAAACCGCTTATTCAACTCTTAACCCAGGAAAATTAGAAACAATGATTGACCGCAAGGAATTTGGGTCAAAAATCATTAAAAAACAATATAACTTTTTCAATCGAATGTTAGCACTGATTTTGATTTGAAACAATATTGCTAATATCGGTCTTTCATCGGCGCTTTCATACGTAATGTCAAAATCGCTGATAGGGAATGCCAGTGAATATTCTGCACTAATTTCAACAGCTGTTTTAACTCCTATTATTGTCATTTTAGGGGAAATAATACCCAAGTTAATTGCCAAGTCACATCCTGAAAAAGTTGCAAAAATATTTTGCTACCCTTTACAAGGTCTATATTACTTATTTTTCCCAATTATTTGATTAATTAGCAAAATAAGTAAAGACATTTATGTTACTAACACCGAACAGGATGTTAAAAATTTAATTGATGTAGCCCACACTGAAGGTATTTTAGAAGCTAATGAAAGTATCATGGCACAAAATGCACTAGATTTAGACACAACCAAAGTCAGAAGACATTTTGTAAAGCTTAAAGATATGTCTTTTGTGTCTTATAAAGCAAATATTACCGAAGCGCTCAATGTATTTAAAGAAACAAATTATTCACGCTTGCCAATTGAAAAAAACGGTGAGTTCTTGGGTATTGTATTGCTTAAAGATATTTTCTTTTTAGAAAAAGGGAAAATTATCGATTATATGAAAACTATACCGACAATTAGTGCTAATTCTACTTTAGCAATTGCTCTAGAAACTTTACGTTCGCAAAGAGCACAAATGGCCTTCGTAACAAACAACAATTCCTCACGTGAAGTTTTAGGTATTATTACTATTGAAGATATTTTAGAGGAAATTGTCGGCGAAATATACGATGAATACGATGAAGAAGAATTAAAAGATTTCTTCGAGATTAGTTTAGAGTTATTTAGAGTTAATGGTGCCGTTAAAATGCGTGAGTTAATTTCGCGCATGAATCTAGATTTCGAAATTGATGACAAATTATTGAATTTAAATGTACAAAATTTTGTCAAAAAAAATAATAATGGCAAGCTTACAAAGTCAACCAAAATTGAGTTTCAAGGTGTGTTTTTTAAAGTTATCTCAGCACCCAATAAAAAACAAAAACATTACCTTTTTGAAGTTGAAATCGGAACACAAGCACCAGTTAATGTTGAGGCAACTGCAGAATTTTAAAATAGGTAATCCTATTTTTTTTATATGGAATTTTATTTCCACAAATGAATAAATAATTTAGAGATGCTTTTTTATCCAGTAAAAAAGCTAAATTGTGCAGTAAAAATGAGCTTTTTCAGTCTAAAAACGAAGTTTTTTAAAAAAACGCAATTTTTCATTATATATTAATTTGAGAATTATTTTAAAAATAAATTATTTTTTTTGTGGAAAAAGTTTTATACTTATTATGAAATATATGAAATTGTCTCGGTACGAGTTAAGTCGCTCAAAATAATCATCTCGTATTTTTTCTATATTTCAAAATCGATTGCTAATAAAAATTGCTCGTTTTATTTTTAGTGATCACTCGCACACGTTCGTTTACTATTCATTTTCGATAATAACTTATCTTAATTTTTATTTCTTTCTATATGAAATCTACAAAAGTTTTCGATAGTTTCCTCCTATTCGATTAATTACAAATTTGTTTTCCTTTTCGTTGTTTATTATCGCTAATAAAACTTTCTGTTTTATGTTTATTATGAATAATATTAAACAAGTCTTTGATTAATTGACTTGTTTTTAATTTGCTTTAATTCAATAAATATTGAAATTTAGTCAATTTTTACTGTAATGTATTGATAATATTAAATGTATTTGCGAAATATAACGTTTTCAATGTATAATATGAAAACTTATTAAATAAATATTTTAAATTAATAAAAGAGGTATAAATGAGTATTAAATACGATAAATATATATCGTCATATTTTCATAAAACTGAAAAAATAATTGAAACATTTAATCCACAAAATACTATAAAATTGCAGTTTTTTCAAAGAAAAAACAATGTTATGGTTGCTGGTATGAATGAGGTTCTAGATTTATTAAAAAACAATACTGATACAAGTAAATATACAATCAGATATATTCCTGATGGCGAAATAATCAATAATTTAGATATCGTTTTAGAGCTAGAAGGACATTATCAAGATTTTGGTAAATACGAAGGGATGATTGATGGTATTTTAGCTCGTTCATCAACTATTGCTACAAATATGAATCGCTGTGTTAAGGCCGCTAATGGAAAAGATGTGATTTTTATGGGCGATCGTGCTGATCATTGACTTCTACAAGAAATTGATGGCAAGGCAGCTCATTTAGGGGGAGCATCATCAATGTCAACTGAGGCACAAAGCGTTGTTCAAGACACAGATTCCACATTTGGTTCAATACCACATTGTTTAATTCAAAATTTTGATGGCAATACTGACGAAGCAATGAAAGCCTACGCAAAGTTGTTTCCTGATGAAAAAATAATTTCTTTGGTTGATTATCACAATAACGTTATTCGTGAGTCTTTGAGTTCATACAAAGCAATAGGTAAAAGTTTGTGGGGTGTTCGTCTAGATACTTCTAAAAACATGAAAGACCATATGTTTGATAACGAAGAAGATAATCCTGAATTTTACGGTGTTAATATTGAACAAGTTAAGAGATTGCGTAAAGCATTAGACGCCGAAGGTGCTAACGATGTCAAAATTGTTGTAAGTAGTGGTTTTACTGCCGAAAAAATTGCAAAATTCGAACAAGCGAACGCGCCTGTTGATGCGTATGGCGTTGGCCAAGGCATTTTTTCTCCTGCTATATCATACTCAGCTGATGCAACAATTTTGAATGGTCATCAACAAGCAAAAGAAGGGCGTGGCTATCGTGAAAATCCAAAATTAGTAACTTACAAAGGTGAATTTTAAAATGGATGCATTTTCAATTACAATAGTTGTCCTTCTAAACTTAGCTTTAATGATTTTTGGTTATTTTATTGGCTCGCTCAATACGTCAATCATAATGTCGAGAAAATTTAAAAAAGATGACGTTCGAAATCACTTTTCAAAAAACGCTGGAGCAACTAACTCATTGAGAACCTATGGTAAAAAGTTTGCTTTAATTGTTTTTGTCTTTGATTTTATGAAAGTAATCATTCCGACATTAATTTTTGCCGGTTTAGAAAATCATTTATTTCCCGAATTCGCTAAAGAATATTGAATGAGCCCACAATCAATTGGCCTTGGGGTCATAATCGGTCATTGCTTCCCTGTCTTTTTCAATTTTAAAGGCGGCAAAGGTGTTGCTTGTTCATCAGCATTTATTTTGTCTATTAATCCAGTTTTATGATTAATTGCTTTTGTTGTTTTTTTCAGTATAGTTTTAATTTCTAGAAAAGTTTCCTTAGGATCGATATTAACATCAGCAATCATTGCTCCGTTGATTTTTATTCCTTGATTTACACAAGGTATAACTGGATATTGACTGAATTTTGTTAATTTATCAAACAACATCAGTATTTCACATTTGCAATCTCACTGATATGTATCACCAGTTTATTTCTTAATCGCTGCAATCCTAGTTATTATCTTACACCGTAGTAATATTGAAAGATTATTGAAAGGTACTGAGTCAAAATTAGGTTCAAAAAAAGTTAAATAATTAGACCACAAAAACCCGAATCGTCTAGATTCGGTTTTTTATCGCAATTTATTTTGGTTTTTAATCTAAATCAAATTTAAAGACAATTATTAAATTAATTTTTATTTGGACTTATATTTTTGATATTATTTACTAGGTTGACTCCTTTTAATTCAACCAAAATTTAATATGTATTAGGAATGGTTAGATAAGACAAGCCATTCTTTTTATTTCTTCGAAAATTTTTTGCATTTCCTTATAGATTTCAATACTAACTTCATAAGTATGTTGCATTAGCGGATTTAAATCGTAGTTTTTTTCTTCTAATTTGTGTATCACGTTATATAAATTAATCGCAAATATTCTGCTGTTTTTGTAGAGTTCATACATAGGTTTTGAAAACATCTCGGTAGATGATATTTTGTACTGTAAGCAAAATTTTTGAAAATCATTTAACTCATCACCTTTTAGTATTAAAGTGTTGAAAATAATGTTGTTGATGCTTATTTTAATTTCGCCTTTACTATCTATCATTATTCGTGCATCATCATCGGGTCAAATTTTCAATTTTTGTCCTTTTTCATTCACTGCAACATAATACTGATTTTGATACTGAAATGTCGAAGCATAAGCTTTTCTTTTAATTTATAGATAGACTTTGTGTTCGTTTTTCGAAGTGTCGCATGTCCTAAAAATATTTTGTTTATGAGCGTAAAATTTATTGTTTCATTGATGAAAATCATTGATTAAAACTTCCTTGTTTTTATTAAAATCCGTTATTGTTTTAATGCCTAAATTTTTAAAATGGATAGGGAAAAATCGTTGTATTGCGTCGTTAGTGCGCTCAACAAGAGGCTTAAATATAGCTACACTAGAAGATTCAACTTTTATGTTCTTTTTACTCATATTTTCTACAAAAGGTGTGTTTTTCGCTTCATTTCCGTAAAAAGTTCTTCTTTTATCAGTTCTTATTAAGACTGGAAAACCTCATTTCGAAAA
>NZ_JANUYA010000029.1 GCF_024834065.1 Mycoplasma sp. CSL7475-4 | reverse complement strand
TTGAAGAATACACAGGATAGATATATTTTGATGATTTTATAGGAGAAAGTTTTGTTGTCGATATTACTTCACCACGTGTTATTTCAAATATATCACCTACCCTTTTTTGTTCTCAAGCGTTTGTAAACCCTTTGAATCTAATAGCTGGTACAAGCTTATTTTTCATTTTTGCCACCTAACAAGTTGATTAATTCTTTGATTCCTTTGATGTCGTATTCATCACCCTCAAGCTCGTTTAACATTTGAATTAATTCATTTTCGCTTTGTTTGATTTCTTCATCAATCTGTGCCAAAGTTTGATCGTATTTTTTAGCTAATTTTTCTAATTTTGCAATTTGACTATTAATAACGTCATTACCTTTTTCAAGAATTGATTTTGAAAGATTATCGCTCCATTTGATGTGTAGCAATTCGATAAATTCATCAGTATCTATCGAATCTATTTTAGATTGTTTTTTGGCGTTAA
>NZ_JANUYA010000028.1 GCF_024834065.1 Mycoplasma sp. CSL7475-4 | reverse complement strand
TTTACAAACGCTTGAGAACAAAAAAGGGTAGGTGATATATTTGAAATAACACGTGGTGAAGTAATATCGACAACAAAACTTTCTCCTATAAAATCATCAAAATATATCTATCCTGTGTATTCTTCAAAGACCGTTAATAATGGGCTTTTGGGATATCATACAGAGTACTTATTTGATACAGCTATAACTTGAACTACAGATGGAGCTGGTGCGGGAAAAGTTGCGTTTAGACCTGGAAAATTCTATTCAACTAATGTTTCTGGTGTTTTGTTAGGCAAAATAGACTATACAAATAATGCCGTCGCACATGCATTAAATAATGTCGCTTATAAACATGTTGCAAGCGCTGGAATACCAAAATTAATGAACAATGTTATGGCAGAAATTAAAATATGCATTCCGCCGTTAAGTGAAGAAACCAATAAGATTTCTATATTAATAAATTCATTAAATATGGTTGTATCACTTCTTCAG
>NZ_JANUYA010000027.1 GCF_024834065.1 Mycoplasma sp. CSL7475-4 | reverse complement strand
TCTTCAAGTAAAATCATATAACCTTGATTGGTCTCTTCTTTTTCAGCATGTAAAGCTAATATAATTCCCGTCGCCCGATCAACAGCAACATATATGTGAAACTTGTTATCGCAATTTCATCAATGTTCAGTTGCATCAATTTCAACCATCTCTCCCAGACTCAAATGTGCTCCTTTATTTTTTCTTGAAACAAAAGCGATGTTTTTGTCTAATTCCTTCGAAATTTTATTAATAAACACGATTGTCTTTGAATCATCTTTTTTAGATAAATTTGCTAAGTTTTTCCGTGCTTCTTTTCTCCCGTTTTTACTCATTCCATATGTATAAAATCCACGTGCTTTTAAATTCTTAATCATACTTGCATATGTCATATTGTTCTTAAGTTTTTCGGGCAGTTCATACTGGTAAAAATATCTTAAATTTAGATAAAAATTTAAATATTTATCCTTGTATATTTGCTTTAAAATCGAATAATAGTGTTCGATTATTCAATCGATTTGACTAATGCTAATTTTTC
>NZ_JANUYA010000026.1 GCF_024834065.1 Mycoplasma sp. CSL7475-4 | reverse complement strand
GATATTTCATTTCATAATTACATTTATGAATAATATAATTTTAATTAGATAAAAACTAGCTAACGTATCAATAAGGAGAAAATATGAGCAAAGAAATAATCTTAAATGATTACATTGATAAAATCAATGAAATATCAAAAAACGATATTAATCAAGATCAAAAAGAGCTAATAATTAATATCTTAAAAAGAACAGATGAAAAAGATTTACAAAACGTATATCAATTTCTAATCAAAAGAGTGAAAATTGGTTTTGTTTTTGATGAAGCACCAGCTAGCAAAAACACATCTTTAGCCTTGCTTAAAAAAGACGAAAAAAAATCATTTATTAATGATCTATTAAACCAACAAGAATCCCAAAATACTCTTATTATCGGTGAAAACTATGACGCTTTAAAGAATCTATTAGCGATAGAGAGAGAGAGAGAGAGTCGCTAGCGACTCAAATGCACTTTACGATGTAATTTACATCGATCCTCCTTATAATACTGAATCATCTTTGAGCGATGGAAATAGTTTAAAAAACGGCGAAAAAGATGAT
>NZ_JANUYA010000025.1 GCF_024834065.1 Mycoplasma sp. CSL7475-4 | reverse complement strand
TATATACTCCAATTGATATCTCTTGTTAATTTCGTAATTGCTTTTTTTCATTACGTTAATACTTTATTAAAAATTGGAACTTTTGTTTTTTATTTACCCTAGGAACTTTTGTTTTTTATTTCATAAATTTTCTCAATAAATTTATTTATTAATATTAAAATTTACGTATAATTTTATCATAAAAAAATACTGAAAGGAAAAACATGAAAAAATTTAAGTTATCATTAACATTAGCAGCACTTAGCTCACTAACAACAATCCCATTTGTCGCAAGTGCATGTGCTGCTAATAAAGATAAAGAAACTCCAGCAAAACCTGATACACCAGCTGGCGGCCAAGGTACAACACCAACTAACCCATCAACAACACCAGCCGACAACGGTACAACAAACGGTAGCGAAGGTACAACACAAACTAATCCTTCAACAACACCAACCGACAACGGTACAACAAACGGTAGCGAAGGTACAACAAGTGACAACCAAGGTGCTGGATCAGCTCCTGCTGCTGGTGGACAAGGAACAGAAGAACACCACGAAGAAGGATCAGCTCCTGCTGCTGGTGGACAAGGAACAGAAGAACACCACGAAGAAGGATCAGCTCCTGCTGCTGGTGGAC
>NZ_JANUYA010000024.1 GCF_024834065.1 Mycoplasma sp. CSL7475-4 | reverse complement strand
ACGAGAAAAATAAACATGCTCTTAAATTGTCTGACAATCTAATTCGCTACACCATAAAAAAAATGATAGGCTATGATTCAAAATTTATCAAAGATGAAGATAAAGATCATTTAACAATCAGTTTTAGTAGGTATTACGATGAAGTATTGCCTACTTCAATTAAAAAGCAAATAACATGTCCGTATTTTATTAAACGTTGCTCCGAAATGGGTTTAACAAAACCTACTCAAACGGCCAAAACTAAAAGAAGAATTGCAGCTATATTAAGAAGTAAAAACAAAGAGAAAAACGACAGTGAGTATTTGTTAATTCAACAATTATCCAAAATCAACGAAAAGGTTCAGTTGGGAAGATTACTGAATCATCACAAATATGAATTTGGCGAAATAGTTGAATTAGACGCTTGTAGCGAAGCCTGAATTAAACATTTAAATGATTTTCATATCTATTTAGCAGTAGGTTCGGGAACTAAAAAGATTCTATCTTTATACGCTGAAAAAGAAGAAACAACACTGGGTTATATGAAACTATTAGAACAACTTTTTGCCCGATATGGCTATCCAATAGGCTTAAAAACTGATAGAAGAACTACTTTTTTCGCCAAACAGGAAAATAATACACCGATGGCAAAATGACTCAATTCTAAAA
>NZ_JANUYA010000023.1 GCF_024834065.1 Mycoplasma sp. CSL7475-4 | reverse complement strand
ACGAGAAAAATAAACATGCTCTTAAATTGTCTGACAATCTAATTCGCTACACCATAAAAAAAATGATAGGCTATGATTCAAAATTTATCAAAGATGAAGATAAAGATCATTTAACAATCAGTTTTAGGAGGTATTACGATGAAGTATTACCTACTTCAATTAAAAAGCAAATAACATATCCGTATTTTATTAAACGTTGCTCCGCAATGGGTTTAACAAAACCTACTCAAACGGCCAAAACTAAAAGAAGAATTGCAGCTATATTAAGAAGTAAAAACAAAGAGAAAGACGACAGTGAGTATTTGTTAATTCAACAATTATCCAAAATCAACGAAAAGGTTCAGTTGGGAAGATTACTGAATCACCACAAATATGAATTTGGCGAAATAGTTGAATTAGACGCTTGTAGCGAAGCTTGAATTAAACATTTAAATGATTTTCATATCTATTTAGCAGTAGATTCGGGAACTAAAAAGATTCTATCTTTATACGCCGAAAAAGAAGAAACAACACTGGGTTACATGAAACTATTAGAACAACTTTTTGCCCGATATGGCTATCCAATAGGCTTAAAAACTGATAGAAGAACTACTTTTTTCGCCAAACAGGAAAATAATACACCGATGGCAAAATGACTCAATTCTAAAA
>NZ_JANUYA010000022.1 GCF_024834065.1 Mycoplasma sp. CSL7475-4 | reverse complement strand
TGATTGCCGTATTTAATTACAATGTCAGGGAAAGAGTTTTTAATATCATAATCTTTACTATAGTATTCATAATTTACACCATTTAAAGTCGGGTTTTTGCTTCAAATTTTTACTTTGTCGTAAAATGCTTGAACATTATTTTTGTATTTTTCTTTAAATACATTTTTTAGTGCACTTAAAATAATTTCTTCATTATGACTGTCTAAATAATGTTTATATTTTTCTTTTTCATCAATGAAAAACGTGTTTTGATAGGCGTAATTTAATTTCGCTTCATCAAATTCATTGTCAAAGGCAAAATGTAAGTCATTATTTATTCATTGATATTCATTGCTTGGTAAAGAGTTTTGTTTAGACAATATAAATTCTTTTTCGTGCTGACTTCTTTTGTATTTATTTATTTGTTCTTTATGAATTTGTTTAATTTGACTAATGTAAAGATAACTAATTACAAATCAAATTAGATTAGCTGAAATATATTCAGGTTTATTAGGATCATCGATAAATGTTGATTTTATTCATTTATTAATGTTGTATTTTGTTGTATCAATAAAATATGTTTTGTTTGTATATAAAAAATTTTCAATGTATAGCTCTAGCTCAATTGAATTAGTGATTTTATCTTGGTCATTAATTTTTCTAAAATCTTCATTTTTGTCATT
>NZ_JANUYA010000021.1 GCF_024834065.1 Mycoplasma sp. CSL7475-4 | reverse complement strand
CATTTTACGACAAAGTAAAAATTTGAAGCAAAAACCCGACTTTAAATGGTGTAAATTATGAATACTATAGTAAAGATTATGATATTAAAAACTCTTTCCCTGACATTGTAATTAAATACGGCAATCATCAACTTATTATTGAAGTAAAAGATGCCACTAATGACTACGACAAAGATAAGACTAAAAAAATTGTAGAAGCATATCGTGCTTATATTAACGATCATTCTGACAATAGTTTTGATTTAGTACCATTAACATTATTAGTTTGCAAAGTTAAAAAAGAAGATTCACAAAATAATAAAAACGGACAATTGACCATAACTTTTGAAGGTGCCAGCACAAATGAATTATTTAATAAGAAAATTAATGATGGCGAATTTGATAAAAAAGGGTTTGCTATAGACAATATTTTCAAAGATATGTTTGATCTGATCGATGAATTGGATAATAATTTGCATAATCAATAATTTTTTAAACTAAGTAAATAAGTAAAAATTAAAGCGAGTTAAAAAGCGAAATAATTAGGTATTTGTTCTCTATGAAATATAAAACAAAAGTTCTCATTTGTTAAATTCAAAAAATTGGAACTTTTGTTTTTTGTTTCATACCCAAAACCAGTGACAGCGCCCAAACACTGCATTGCGTCGATTTCTAGTATAATTAAATTGAATGCGTAAAAAATTAGTGTGTAAAAAAGCTGCAACCTACTTGCAGCTTTTTTGATTTTAAAAAAAATTAGTAAATGAAAAGGAGGGAACAACCCCCCCCTGACAACTGAATATATTATACCACA
>NZ_JANUYA010000020.1 GCF_024834065.1 Mycoplasma sp. CSL7475-4 | reverse complement strand
TTTTTTAAAGCACATTTTAAATTTTATTAATTAATTCCTGATAAGTTTTAGATAATAATTTAAGAATTTCCTCGGAAACCAACAAGTTTTTTTCAAGCAATTCTTTTTCTCTTGTGTTTGAATTTCTTAATTCATTGATCACGTTATATAAATTAATCGCAAACTCTCTACTTCTTTTAACAGCACGGTAGAACTTTTTAGTTAAATCATCATCGTAAACTAAATAGTGTCTTTTACAAAATAGTTGATAATCTGTCAATTGTTCCCCTTTCAAACATTCACTTTTATAAATTTTGTTTTCGATAATAAACATTAATTCTCCAGTGGAACTCATCACGAAATTTGCTTCGCCATTTTCCATGTAAAATCTTTTATTTTCTTTCGTTATTGGTACATAGTAATTGTTCATATATTGAACACAACCGGCTGAGTATTTTCTTTTAATCGGTAAATGAATTCTGTGTTCATTTTTCCTTTTGTCTATCTTTTTAAAGACATTGATTTTATCGTTCATATGTTTGTTAAACCTTTGATTATATGCTTGAATTATTTCTTTTGAATGTGTATTTATTTCTTCAATAGATGAGTAGTTTTTGCTGTCAAGATACTCAATAAGTCACAGTTGGATAGTGCCATTAGTTCTCTCAACATTTGGTTTAAACTCACCATAACTTTTTGATTCTAGTCCTATATTTTTAGAATTGAGTCATTTTGCCATCGGTGTATTATTTTCCTGTTTGGCGAAAAAAGTAGTTCTTCTATCAGTTTTTAAGCCTATTGGATAGCCATATCGGGCAAAAAGTTGTTCTAATAGTTTCAT
>NZ_JANUYA010000001.1 GCF_024834065.1 Mycoplasma sp. CSL7475-4 | reverse complement strand
TTTTTCTTTGGTTTTGTACTTAGTAATTTTCATAAATATCATTGTCATTTAAATCACAATAAAATATTATCAAAAAGGCTTTTTTTGTTTCTTATACTACGAGGACATTTTTGTTTCTTACATGACAATTTTTTTATTTTTATATGCTATAATTTTTTTATGAATATAAAAAACAATTTTAAAACTCGGGCAAGTGGCGGCAATAGAATTATCGCCGGTTCACTATTAACCTTTGCAATTGGCTTAATTTTTGCAATAATTGGTGCTATTACATTCACCACAACCGTTAAATACCTGCCCCAAAGCATCTTTTCATTTGCGTTTTTATTAACCGGATCAATAATTAATTTCATTTTAGTTATGGTAATAATGCTAGTTGGTCCAAAAATGAAAGCCTATGTTTTAGGTCCGCTGGCATCAATATCTATGTTCTTAGTCGGTTATTTTGTGCTTAGCTATGTATTTTATTTCTCTAAACCTTCTCAAGACCTTATTAAATTAATCGCTATATTCTTTATTCCAGCAGCAGCAATGTTATTGATGGGAGTATTGGCTTATTACAATTTAATTAAACTAAATAAACTTTTACCAATTTCAATGTTTGTTTTGGTAACCTTCATAATTTTAGTGATTGTGTCTTGATTTAGTTCAGGCAAATTAATTTTTACCCTTGTAAGTGCTTTTGGATTTTTATTAACAGTAATTTATATGGGAATAGATTGAATAATAATCATTAAATTTAATCATAATTATAAAAATTTATCTCCTGACGCACAATCAAATGCGGAATTAATCAAGTGAAGTATGTACTTCGGCTACAAATTAGCATGAGATTTCATTTATGCAGTGGTATATATATCAGAATTATTCAAAAACTAAAGTTGACAAAACCAACTTTAGTTTTTTATGCAAATAAATAGATTAATAATCAAAAAAAGTATAAAAAAATGGCGATCACGAGAGGATTCGAACCTCTGACAACAAGCTTAGAAGGCTTGTGCTCTATCCTGCTGAGCTACGCGACCATTAAAATAATTTTAATACTTTTTCCGAAAAAAATAAAAAAATAATTAAACTTTATTAAAATTTTGTTTTAAACGCTACTCATTAATTCATTTTTAAACTAAAAATTTATAAATTTTAGTAAAATTACTTTATCACTTTATTTATTTAAATTAGGAGGCGAAAGTGGAAAATAAATTTACAGAACAAGAACTTGTCCGTAGAAATAAGTTAGAACAATACAAAAAAGATAACATTGTCGCCTATAAGAAGGCCTATAACCTTGGTCAATTGAGTTATAGTGCAGATTTAATGGCTGAATTTGCACAATTTAGCAAAGAGGAATTACACGACAAAAAAATAATAAAATCAATCGCCGGAAGATTGATGGGTAAAAGAGGGCCTTTTTTAGTTATAAAAGATTTTAAAGGCACTATTCAATCATACTTCAATAAAAAAGAGAATACTGAATATGCTGATTTAGTTTCAACATTTGATATCGGAGATATCATTTGAGTACAAGGTGAAGTTATGAAAACTATGACTGATGCAGTTGTAGTCAAAGCTGATAAAATTGATATTTTATCTAAAGCCTTAAAACCTCTACCAGAAAAATACCACGGTTTAGTTGATGCGGAAGAAAGATATAGAAAAAGATATATTGATTTAATTGTCAATGATGATTCAAAGCAAAAATTCCTAAACAGAATAAAAATTACTCAATGAATTAAAGATTATTTCAATAATTTAGGTTATCTTGATGTTGAAACTCCATTCTTGCACGATTATATTTCAGGAGCAGCGGCAAAACCTTTTACCACTCACCATAATTCTTTAAATCAAGAATTTGTTTTGAGAATTGCTACTGAAATTCCGTTGAAAAAACTAGTTATTGGTGGCTTTGATCGTGTCTATGAATTAGGTAGAATTTTTAGAAACGAAGGTTATGATACAACACACAACCCTGAATTTACAACAATCGAGTTTTATGAAGCATATTCAAATGTTGAAGGAATGATGAATCGTACTGAAACACTATTTAAAGAAATATGTGCTAAATTAGGCAAAAGTGTATTCATCAATAACGGTGTTGAAATTGATTTATCACAACCTTTCAAAAGAATAAACATGGTTGATGCTGTCAATGAAAAAACAGGAAAAGACTTTAGAAATATTACCTTGGATGAAGCTGTTGCAGTAGCAAAAGAACATCAAGTAAAATTATCAAAATTCTTTACTGTTGGTCACATAATCAATGCTCTTTACGAAGAATTAGTAGAAGGCGAATTGATTCAGCCGACATTCGTTTATGGTCACCCAATTGAAGTTTCACCGCTATCTGCTGTCGGTGATGATCCAAGATTCACAGAAAGAGCAGAATTATTCATTAACACCAAAGAATACGCCAACATGTATACTGAGTTATCTGATCCAATTGATCAATTAGAAAGATTTAAAAAACAAATCGAAGAAAAAGCAGCAGGTAACGATGAAGCTAGCGACATTGATTGAGATTTTATCGACGCCCTTGAACACGCTATGCCGCCAACTGGTGGTTGTGGAATTGGAATCGATCGTTTAGTTATGTTATTTACTGAAACCAGTTCGATTAGAGATGTTTTATTATTCCCAACATTAAGAAGTATTAAAAAATAATTCCGGTTTAAGTCGGAATTATTTTTTTAATTATCTGTTTTAAATCATTAAATAAAGTTAAAAATTAATTTCAATAGTTGACTCTTGTATTTTTTGAATAAGAGTCAATGTTTTGTGTTTTTCATCTGCTAAAGTACGGTGGTTTTCGTAGTAATTTGACAATTGTTTTATTGATAAATTACTGAAAAATATAGATATTTTATTGGAAACAACACGTTTTGACAATATTTGCGAAATCACTTCAAATAGGAATCAAGAATTGGCCGATTCATTGCCCAACTCATCAAAAATTACGATATCAGCTCGCTCCAAAATGGATAAAATTTGCGCATTTTGGTTTTGTCCATCATTGAAACCTGATCTTAATTTTTTAAATAAGTCCTGTGTTTTAATATAGACCGTTGTGATGTTTGATATTGCAAACTCATTTGCTAACGCTTGAGCTAATTTCGAGCTATGCAAAACATCATTGTTAACCGCAAAGACACCTTTAAGAGAAATATTTTTGTGTTCAGCAAAGGTTTCTTTGATCATATTCATTCTTTTTTCCAATTCATCTTGTTTGCTGGAAATAAGACTGACTTGACCTAATCTTAAATCTTTATTAATATTAGAAATATCACTTAATCAAAGATTATTTTGGATATTCATCAACTCTGCAATTTTTTTGGTTGCGGGAACTTTTTTAAAAATTAATTTTTTTTCATCATCACGAAATATTTCATAACCAAAAAGACAATTATCAGGGTTTTCTAAATATTCTCTTAAATCCACAAACTTAACTAAATTATCTAAAAATTCTTCTTTTGTAACTTTATTTTGGTGCAAAACCACTTGTAATTTCAAAGAACTTCTAACTAAATTATCAACATGTTTTTTAAATTGATCATTATCAAAGACATATTTATCGATATCTAGATTTTTTGCCATATTTTACCCGTTATATACTTTTTCACCTTCATTTAATGATTCAATATATGATGCTTTGAAAAGATCTTTTTTAGTAACCAACATTTTTTTCTTTTCACGAATTAAAGTGTCGATGTATATCTCTAACGGTTCAAAATAAATTATATTTTTGTTAGCTAGATCTTTGATTATTTTTCTTACATAATTGTAATTAATGTAACCATTCATTTCGTTAGCATAATAAAAAATTAAATTAACACATTGGTCGTCAAAACCTATTTTATTAGCTTCATTAATTAAATCGATAATGTTTTTAGTAGGTATTTGACCTTGAATTTGACTGAAAAACGATACTGAACTAGTTTTTAAAATAGCTTCGTAAACGTTCGAATAGTTAAAGTTATTTAAATCCAATTTAACTTGGATATCATTTGCGGTTGTATCTGGGCGTTTTTGTTGTTCGTCATCTTGATCTTTGTTCAAGTTTAGGTCTAAAGTATCAATGTCAAACATTTCATCAAATCGTGTTGAAGCATCCTCAAGATATTCAACACGTAAAATACTTTTATTTTCTTTGCCTATGATTCGATTGTAATTATCAAAACCAATAATTTTTACCAATTTATTAGCTAGAAAAATATTTTGTTTTAAACCTTTGCTATCTAGGGGTTTTTCTACAATAAATAATGTTTTTCGTTTTAATTCATCAATATATGTTGATATTAAGGAAACAGATTCTAATAAAAATCTAGCTTCATTTAACTCTTTTAGATCCATTTTTAACATATAGGTTATGTTGTCGTAATCATGAAATCCTTCGCTATTGTTTTTCTCGATCGCTAAATCACGTAAATATTCATACAAAACAATTGCATTAGCACCTAAAATAGGTGCATAAAATTTACGAAGATTTTTCAAATCCTCGCCGCCAATAATCGATGGACTTTCAGCAATAAAATATGGATAAATATCTTTTTTCATATGATTTACCTTTCTAAAAAAATGCGCCTGATTCGGCATAGGTATAATCATTTTAGATTATTGTCTTAAGTAAATCGATATTTTTTTTATTTTGTGGAGTTGATGTAAAGTTGTCAGCATAGATATCCACAATCGTTATCTTACCAAAAAGTGCTTTTTTGGCTATTTTTGGGTCGTTTTTTGCATCTAATGCTTTAATCGTTAATTTATTCACACCGCGTTTTATTAAATTTTTTTGGCGATTTTTCTCATTTGTTGATAAGCATAAAATTAGAGAAAACAAAGGTAAAAAATTAATATTTTCATTATATAAAACAGGTATCTCTACAATCTCATAATTCCCATTTTTTAGCTCATCAAAAATAACAGGAAATACGACTTTTTCTAATATGTCTATATTAGTGTTATTTTCGTTTAATCACTCACGAATTTTGTTTTTTGAAACATGATCATTTTCTAATAAAAATTCACCGATTTTCAATTTAATTTCTTGATAAATTTTGCCTCTTTTTTTATATTCTTGTTCCACAAATTCATCAGCAAAGAAAATTTTTGAAGCTTCTAAGCCACAATTTTTTAGAAAAGTTGATTTGCCAACTCCGATTTTTCCGATTACAGCTATCATGATACATTCTCCTTTTTAAAATCATTGAGTGCTTGCGAAGCTGATTTTGTATATGCTTTGCCTAGACCACCAGCGCCTAGCTTGATGCCACCAAAATATCTAACCACAAAAATTACTAAATTTTGAGTACTTGTTTTTATAAGTAAATCCCTAATAGGTTTGCCGGCAGTTCCTTTTGGTTCGCCGTCATCATCAAAACCAGCATTTATTATCCCCTCATTCAAAAAAGAATATCCATAACATATGTGTGTTGCTTTTTTGAATTTTTTTCATAATTCTGCATTAATCGCTTTAACTTCTTCTTTTGAATTAATAGGTAAACAAACACTATAAAACTTTGATTTTTTTATTTCATGCTCAAGAAACTTCATATTAAATATTATAAATTATGAACCGAGATGTTGTCAAATACTAATAAGTCAAAAAAAGTATAAAAAAAATGGGGCGAATGACGGGATTCAAACCCGCGCATGACGGGACCACAACCCGCTGTGTTAATCGCTTCACCACATTCGCCATATTTGCATAAGAATTATAAACAAAAAACACAAAGACAAAAGAAAAAAATAAGACTTTATTTTTGAAAAGTGCTGAGTCAATTTCAGTATTTTTTCAGTCTTTTTATATATAAAAATCAAAAATTAATAATTAATATTTGGTATAATTCAAACATTAAATTAAAAATAAAATACAGAAAGGAAATAATATGAGCTCATTAAAATTATTTAAATTTTTTATTTCTGAAGACAAAAGTAAAGATTCTGAAAAATTCAATCTTGAAATCGCCCAAACAGGAGAAAAAACTGGGTTTTCTAACCTTGATGATTTAACTTCAACTGTCGAAGAATTATCTCTTGGTAACGAACAAGAATCAAGAATCTGGGTTGTAAAAAACAAAAAATTCGTCGGAAGTTTATCTTTAAATGAATTTAAAGATGTTTTAGCAAAAGTTAAAAAAGAAAATGTTGAAGCAGGTAATGCTCTTTCATACATCATCGAAAACAAATTATTACACGATGATCACGAATTAGTATTTCTAGATCCAAGATGAAAAAATGTTTCATTGCTATTCATAGTTGCGATCGTTTTATTCATTATTGTTCTAGCGTTAACAACAAAAATTTATTTAGATTTACCAACTAATTAATTATTTACAAGGCGCCAAAAAATATTAATTATTGAAATTTAAATTAAGTAAAGCATTTAGAGCGTTACACACAGTTATTTACTCATAATGAATAATGGAAAGGATGAAATGACAAACAAAAAACCAAAATTAAACAGATTTTATTTGTCTGAAAAATACGATGAAGTTGATGGTAAAAGAGTAATTTCTTTCAACCTTAAAAGAGCAAAAATAGCAAAATTGCAAAACTTCAAAACCTTCAAAGAAGGTGTTGACGAATTTAATAGAGTTGCTTTCGAATTAGAAGGAAACTCAAGAGTTTGATTCCACCAAAACGGAGCTTTTAGAGGTTCTGCTACTCCACAAAGAACAGCACAAATTCTAGAAGTTATTAACCAATCGCAAGTTAAAGATGAAGACGTAATTGAATTCATTAATAAAGAACAACTTGTTGATGTTGCTCCTAAAACTAAAAAGAATAAAAGAGAAGTTTCAGTTGATCAAGAACCAACTCAAATTATTGATTTAGATGAAACTGAAGAAATACTAACTGAAGACAGCACAGAAGAAGTTGTTGTTGAAGAAGAAAAAAACCCTGAAACAGAAGATGCATGCGAATGTGAAAGCGAAATGTGTGGAAAAGTTAGCGAATTAGATCAAATAGCTAGCGGCTTTGAACTATACGTTGAAAACCCAGAAGAAAAATTTGCAAAAGATGTTCAGTTACAAGAAGTTAAAAATAGATTTAAATATAATTTAGTTGTTACTTCAATCGAATGACAAGATGAAAATGTCTTGGCTAAATATGTAGTTCGTGATAAAGAAAACGATAGAGAATCGAGAGAATTTTCACAATTATTAACTGGCTTTAAAAAACCAGTAGTTGAAGAAGAACAAGTTGCTCAATTAGAAACTAAAAAAGAAGAATTAACTGCTCTGCCACAGCGTAAAATTCACAGACATTTAGTTGAAAGAACTGAATGATCTAAACTAATTTACTGAATTTTAGGAATTATCATTGTAATTTCAGTGATTATGATTATACTTCTAAGTTTACACATTGCAGGTCTATTCTCAATTCCTTGATTCTTATAATTAATTATTTAAATTGCAGCTAAACTGCAATTTTAAATAATTAAAATTTAAAAATTAATCTTATATTCTATATTGTGTTTTATTGAATATAAAATTGATAATATAATTAACATTATAAAATAAAAAACTATTGGAGGTCTTTATGAAAACAATGTTAGATGTTGTATCAGAAATAGCATTCAACGAATGCAAAAATGGTAACTTTGTTGAATACAATTTTTTATTCGATAAAGTTGAAGCAGAACTAAAAACTAAGTGAGAAATTTTAGCTTCTGAAAGTGGTAAAGATTATAGTGTCATAAGAGTAAATAAACTAGGTGAATTGTACCGTTTATTAACTGTTGATTCAAACTTTATTAGAAACTCAAAGGGACAATGGTCAATCAGACCTGGCTTCACAATTTAATATGTCAAATTTAGTAAATTCAAAGGAAATGATACTGAAAGCTTACGCCAATCAATATTCTATTCCGCACATCAATATCAATAATACTGAATGAACAAAAAGTACTCTTTTAGCAGCCCAAGAAATGCAATCACCAATAATTTTAGGAGTTAGTGAATCTGCAATCAAATATATTGGTGGATATCACAGTGTTGTTGGGATGGTGAAAGGCTTATTGCGCGACTTAAATATAACCGTCCCCGTTTCGCTTCATTTAGACCATGGAACAAAAGAAGGTTGTTTAAAAGCAATTGATGCTGGTTTTACTTCAGTGATGTTTGATGGTTCAGCTTTAGACTTAGAAAAAAACTTAGCATATACAAAAGAAGTTGTTGAATATGCGAAAAAATTTGATGTAACTGTCGAAGCTGAAGTGGGAACAATCGGTGGTGAAGAAGATGGAGTTATCAGTAACGGTGAATTAACCAATATTGATGAGGCAAAAAGAATTACTGAATTAGGTATTGATATGTTAGCAGCCGGTATCGGTAATGTTCATGGTAAATACCCTTCGAATTGAACTGGTTTAAATTTCAATTTATTACAAGATTTAAAAAATATTTGTAATATACCTTTGGTTTTACACGGTGGATCTGGAATACCATTCGAGCAAACTAAACGCGCTATATCGTTAGGAATAGCCAAAATCAATGTCAATACTGAACTTCAGATAGTTTTTCATAAAGCAGTCAGAGATTTTATTAAGTCAGATAAAGATTTAATAGCTAAAAATTTTGACGTCCGTAAATTTCTTTTAGATGGAATTAACGCTATTCGAAATAAAGTTAAAGAAATTATTATTGACTTCGGTTCACAAAACAAAGCATAAAAAACCACTTTTTAACAAGTGGTTTTTTTATGCTAATTTAACATTGGTAAATAAAATTAATACAAAACTTAAAACAGTTATAAAGCAAATACTATCAAGTCTGTCTAAAATACCACCGTGACCACGTAATATCTTAGAATAATCTTTAATACCGTTAGAGCGTTTGATGAATGAAAAATACAAATCACCAACCACTGCAAAAAGTGGAGCGAGAATAGCAAAAATAATTTTTAAATAATTATTTTCAAACAAATCTAATGAGTAGACAAGAATAAAGGTTGCGATTACGCCACTGATTACACCGCCAATAAAACCTTCTCACGATTTATTGGGCGAAATAGTCGGTGTGAATGGTTTTTTGATAAATTTGCGACCGAATGAAACACCAAAAATAAAACTAAATGTATCAGTAACTGCAGCAATTAAACTAATACTAAATCAATATTTTCATTGACCAGAAATTACAATAAATAAATGGAAAACTTTTGAAAATATAGCCAATAAATATAGAGTCACAAAGGCTATTAATGCACGAATAATAACTTGAGAAAAATGAGAATAAACACGAGTAAATGAATCAATCAATAACAAACAAACTGATAACACTAAACAAACAATTATTGTAAATGGATCGAGCGCAATAATGCGCGTATATTCAACTAATAATTCGGGCTTAAACAACGCTTGCGCAGTGGCAGGATTTAGTCATCTTAGAGTTATTTCTTGAACGGGAATAAACGCCAATGATAACCCAATGAGTGATAGTGTTACTACTCAATACCATTTTATCCGTTGCGATTTAAAAAATTCATAGACTAAAATTGCAGTAATAATCGCTATAAAAACAAACGAAAAAACTCTGGACACATAATATTGTGCCGAGAAAATAGATAAAGGAATTAAACTGCCTAATAAAAATATAGCCAGCAAAATACCTGGAATAATTCTTTCGTAAACTGTTTTTTTATTCATAAGTACCTAAATTGTATTTTAAATTATACTATCTTTATTATTATCTTACTCAATTAAACCAATTGCCCAAGAATTTAGCGATTTTTATTGCCGTTTTACCTTGAATTAGTTCGTAAATTTAAGTTTTAATGTTGATTTTTAATTAAACATTTATAATATTAATAATTATTAGTAGGAGATCAATCAGATGAAATATAAAAGAATACTGGTTAAACTTTCTGGCGAAGGTCTAGCCAATAAATCTAAATCGTTGGCAATTGACTATGAATTAGTTGAAAACATTGCCAATCAATTAAAACAAATAGTTGAAAAAGGGATTCAAGTTAGTGTTGTTATCGGTGGTGGAAACTTTTGAAGAGGTGCAAGTGCCGAAAAAAATGGTATACCACGAAACCGTGCAGACTACATAGGAATGATTGCAACAATTATGAATGCGTTAGCATTACAAAGCGGTTTTGAAGAAGCTGGTTTAAAAGCTAGAGTTCAATCTTCGCTAAATATTGACCAAAGAGTGGCAGAATATTACATCAACGAAAAAGCAATCAAATATCTTGAAAATGGCGAAGTTGTTATTTTTGGAGGTGGAACAGGTAGACCTTATTTCACAACTGACACAGCAGCAACATTATGCGCTTCTGAAATAGGTGCAGATGTTATTTTGATGGGTAAAAACGGAGTAAAAGGGATTTATGAATCTGATCCTAAAATTAATCCGGATGCTAAAAAGTTTGATGTCATAACTTATGACGAAATTTTAGATCGTAAATTACAAGTTATGGACCTTACAGCTACATCAATGGCAAGAGACAACAACATTGGCTTAATCGTGTTTGACATTCAAGAAAAAAATGCTATTTTAAGAGCAATTGAAGGAACTATAGAAAGAACAGAGGTAACAAAATAATGGAATTAGAAATGTATCAAATGACCCTAGAAGAAGGTGCAACAAAAGCTATTCATCACTATGAATTCGAATTATCAAAAATATCGACCGGAAGAGCTAACCCGCAATTAATTAAAGGAATTAAAGTTGATTACTATGGAACTCCTACTCCACTTGAAGAACTAGCAACAATTTCAGTTCCTGAGGCAGCGCAGTTATTAATAAAGCCTTTTGACGTGTCTTCTGTTAAGGAAATCGAAAAAGCAATATTACACGCTAATTTAGGTGTAACACCAGTCAATGAAGGACACCAAGTTAGATTGACTTTCCCAGCATTAACCACTGAAAGAAGAAAAGAGTTGGTTAAGAGTTTAGCTAAATTTACTGAACAAGCAAAAGTAGGTGTAAGAAACACTCGTCAAGAAGTAATGAAAGCAATCAAAGCTGATGAAGAATTAAGTGAAGATGAACAAAAACGCTTTCAAGATCTTATTCAAAAAGATGTAGATGCTAAAATTGAATTAATCAACAAAATCACTGCACAAAAAGAAAAAGAATTAACCAATTTATAGTGTGTTTGACACACTTTTATTATGAAATTAAATAAATATACTTTTTATACATTGTTTATTATTTCGGTAATTCTTTTTCTGTCATCTTTTGCTATATTTATCGGTCTTTCAGTAGCAGGAAACGTATTGAAAAAAGCTCAACCCAAACTGGGTTATGGATTACTAATTGCAATTGTAGTTTGTGTTATTTTATCAATCATTTTACACATGATTTCAATACCTTTTGCAATAAAATACTATAAATATCGTTTCTTCGAGTTGAATGATAATCGTTTAATATTATTCAATATATTTTATGTCCTAGTGGCAATGTTTGTAGTCGGTAAATGAACTTACGAAAAAGAGCAATTAACTAATTCTGAAAATGATTAAAAAATAGACACCTGTGTGTCTATTTATTTTAATCTGGCAAAAAACATGAATTTATCAGCTAATTTAATGTTGTCAAATTTAGTAAAATCGTGTAAATTCTCTTTACTAAATTCATCAATTTTTAAAGCTTGTGCAACTTCTTTAATTTTGTTTGGCATTGTGACTTGTAAAGCTCATGATAAAGAATAAATACCATTTAACAATCTATTTAATATTAAATTTAGTTTATCTAAATTATCTGTTAATTTTCAAGGTGTTGTTTCGTCTATGTATTTATTCAATTTTGAAGAAAGTTCAACTATTTTTTTGTGTGCTTTATCAATTTTAAAATTATCCATCAAAGAGCTAAATTCATAATCAAAACCAATTATTTCATCTTCTATTTGTTTGTGAATTTGTTCGTTTGAATGTTTATATACTGTTCCGCTTGTAAATGAATTTGAAATCATTTTTAATGTTCTTGAAACTAAATTACCATAATTATTTATTAAATCAGCGTTAATTGTTTCTTTCAATTTTTCTTCGCTAAAATTACCGTCTTCACCAAAAATAATTTGACTTGCAAAGTAATATTTTATCATTTCGGGATGGTAATTTTGGTAAAGATAATCCGGCTCAATCGCATTGCCTAATGATTTAGACATCTTGCGTCCGTCTTTATCACGCAACAAACCGTGACTAACAATGTGTGATGGTTGTTTGATATTTATTGCTTTCAAAAACATTGGTCAATAAATAAAGTGGAATCTAGATATTTCTTTACCTAAAATATGAATAATTTCATCACCTTTTTCTCAATATTTAACAAAATCAGCACCTGGATTTTCTAAATCAAAATTCAATGCAGTTACATAATTAAACAAAGCATCTAATCAAACATACAATGTGTGTTTATTGTCTTCATTAATTGGAATGGCTCATTCAACATTAGTTCTTGTTACCGAAAGATCTTCTAAACCTTCGCTAACAAAATTGCTTTGAATTTCATTTAATGTTTTCTCAGGCATTAAAAATTTACTATTTTTAGCAACATAATCGCTTCATCACTCTTGCATTGCTGAAATTTTAAAAAAGTAACTTTCTTCAGCCATTTTTGTTAACTCGTGTTTAGAAGTTGGATGATAGAATTTTCCGTCAATTTCTAAGGCTTGAGCCTTAGTTAAAAATTCCTCATCTTCAATTGAATATAAACCTTCGTATTTATCTTTGTAAATAAAGCCGTTTTTTAAAAATCAACTAAATACTTTTTTAACTGTTGCTTCATGTTGCGGAGATGTTGTGCGTGAAAAATAGTCAATTTCAATATTTCATTTTTTTCAGGTTTCTATATAACTT
Source organism: Mycoplasma sp. CSL7475-4 (assembly GCF_024834065.1). Taxonomy (GTDB): domain Bacteria; phylum Bacillota_I; class Bacilli_A; order Mycoplasmatales; family Metamycoplasmataceae; genus Mycoplasmopsis. The sequence continues at coordinate 218,139 of NZ_JANUYA010000001.1, read as the reverse complement.
TTAACTAAATCATCAACAAATTCTTTAGGTTTTTGATTATTTTTCAATGCTTTGTTTTGAATTTTTTGCCCGTGTTCATCACTACCAGTTAAAAATTTAACATCATAACCCATTATCTTTTTGTAATTAGCAAGGGTTCTTGCCATAATTGTTGAATATAAATGCCCAATATGTAAAGGCCCTGATGCGTAATAAATCGGTGTTGTAATATAGCAAGTTTTTTTCATTTTACTCCTTAAACCTTGATTGGTTTGTATAGATCTTTAATATTTTGTAAATATTCATGTTTGTTTTTATTATTGTTATCATGCAGATATAAATTAGGTAAAAAATGTAACCCTCATCCCGATTGATATCTAGCTTCAATTAAAACTAACTTTGGTTTATCATCCACGCGCGGAATAATCATTTGTATACGCTTAGGTTCAAATTTAAATTGACGCATATATTCGAAGCAATCAACCATGCGCTCTACAGGAATAACCATTGTTAAATAGCCTTTTTGTTCGATAATTTTGGAACTACCCTCAATTATTTGTTTTAAGTTTAATTTAACTTCGTGAGTTGCAATTAGCATCTCTTCATTGATATTTTTTGTTAGTTTTGTGTTCTCTATTGTATAAAATGGTGGATTAACAACAATTGACTGATATTTTTTTGCACTACTTTTCATATGCTCTTTGTAAAAAACGTTAAAGTCAATATTGATAACACTAATTTGATCGGTTTTATTATTCATCGCAATGTTTTGAATAGCTAATTCAGCTGCTTTTTCCTGAATTTCAATTGCATCAATGTGTAAATCTTTATGTCTATCGCTAATAAAAATTGATAAAGCACCGTTATTTGTTCCAATTTCAAGCATGTTTGTTATTCTTTTGTTTAAAAAGACAAAATTACCCAATAAAATCGTGTCCACTGAATAATTAAACATGTCTTTATCTTGAAAAACATATAAATCAGAATCAAAACCAAGTGAATTTTTAACAAGATTTCTATTTTTCATTTTAAGAATTTGTTTTATTAATTTTGCCTTTCAAGGCTTTGTAATAATCTTGATAATTTTTTACTAGACAAGCATCAACTTTACCGTTGATTGGGTCAGTGCTCAATATGACAACAGATGTTTTATCGCCAAGACGGTATTTGTTTTTCGTTTTGGTTCCTACAAGTTCTGTTCCTTCAGTGTTCAATACATATTCATCGTCAGTCATGGTTGATAAATGAACTAAAGCATTTGTTTTGTTTTCAAATTCAACAAACATACCAAATTTCAATATACTTACAATTTGCACATTGTAGCTTTGACCGATTTTATCGGCAAAATATTCTGCATAAAGTAAATCATTTGTATCACGTTCAACCTGCATTGCTTTCTGTTCTGATTCACTATTCAATTCAGCTATGGCAGGCAAAATTTTATTCATGTGCTCAATTTTTGTACGATCTTTATTGATTAAAATATCTCTAATTACTCGATGAACAATTAAGTCTGGATATCTACGAATTGGACTTGTAAAATGGCAGTAAAATTCGCTCGCTAAACCAAAGTGACCAATATTTTCAACACTATAAACAGCCTTAGACATAGTTCTTAAAAACATGGTTTGTAAGAAACTATCAAAGCGTTGTTTTTTAATTTTTTCAATAGTGTTTTGGAATGATTTAGGAGTTAAATTTAGGCTATCAACTTCAACTTTGATATTTAATGAGTTCATCACTTGTTTAAATTGATTGATTTTTTCTTCTGATGGTGTTTCATGAACACGGTATAACAAAGGTATTTTATTTTTTGCTAATGTCTTAGCAACTTCTTCATTTGCCCTAACCATAAAATCTTCAATCATTTTTTCACTGGTACCGCTTCTATCAACAACAACATCAACAACTTTGTTGTTTTCGTCAAGAATAATTTTTGGCTCTTCAATTTCTAAGTCAATATATCCTTCTTCATTTTTAACTTTACGGATTTTTTGTGTCAATTCATACAAGATATTCAACATTTTATTCAATGAATTATCAGTAAATTTAACTTTATTGTCTATAAAATCATTGACTCTTTTATATGTTAATCTGTATTTAGAATTTATTATCCCTTGGACAATATTTGACTTAATCGTTTTACCATTATTATCAATGTCAATCAAGATACTCATAGTAAATCTATCTTCGTTGGGGTTAAGTGAACAAATACCGTTTGATAATTTTTCCGGTAACATCGGAATGACTTGATTAGCTAAATAAGTAGAAGTACCACGTTTTAATGCCTCTTTATCAATTTCACTATTTTCACGAACATAATAGCTCACATCAGCAATATGAACTCCTAATTGATAATACTTATTGTCAATCTTTTTAATCGAAATAGCATCATCATAATCCTTTGTAGACTCGCCATCAATAGTGATGACTAGTTCGTCACGAAAATCAACTCTATTTTTCATTCCTTTAGCATCAATTGTATCCGGAATAGTAGCCGCTTCATCTAGAACTTCTTTTTCAAAACCTTTTGGTAGTTGCATCTCAGCTAAAAGTGACTTAACATAGCAAAGTGGGTCTGAAATATTAGATATTTTTTCAACAATATCTATTGTTAAAGTCTTTTTATTGTAATCGGTAATTTTTGCGACAACAAGGTCATCAATTCTCGAGTCGACTTTAAATTCCTTGATAACAAAATCAAAGCTTTTAAAGTCATTTTTAAGAGGTCTAAAGCTTAAAATGTTATTTTTCAACTCAATCACACCGTTAAGTGTTGTTGAGTTTCTTTGTTTAATTTGCACTACCACTGCATATTCTTTTTCTTCTTGTGAATCAAGTTGTTTATAAACTTTAGCTTTAACTTGGTCTCCTGATAAAGCACCGTTAAAATTAACTGATGACACAAAGTACGATACTCTTTCTTCACCTTCTATTTCAATGTCAATAAAGCCGAATCTACCGTCTTTTGCGTATTTCAATTTACCTTCAATGGTGTCTAAATATTCAATAGCAACATAGTTTTTGTCTCTTGTGTATAACAATTGATTGTTTTTAGACATTTTCATTAAAGTCTGTGTCAATTGTTTGTTTTTATCAAAAGGTATTTTTAAACCCTTAGCGATATTAACGAAATTTGACTTAGGGTTTGATTTAACAAAATTAAAAATATTTTTTTCTTCTATCATGTTTTATAACAAAAATTTAATTAAAAGCGCAAAAATGATTACAAGGATACCCATTGTAAACATTGTTCACTTCATAAATTTTTTAACTCCCCTTTCTTTTGAGTTTTTAAATAATTCTAGATCTCCAGAACCAACTAATGCACCTGAAAAACCATTAGAATCAGGCGACATCATTAGCGAAATAATGATAATGATTATTGCAATAACAATTAGCGCTATTGTTATTATAAGAACAGTCATAACTACCTCCACTTTGTAATGTAATTTCAATTATATATTAATATAGATAAATAATATTAATTAAATATTAAATTGGATAGATGTTGAAAATTATTTTTGCTAAATTTTCAATAAAAATATTGAAAAAAATAACAAAAATAAAGAAAAATTACTGATTTTATTTTGCTTTCGTTATTCTTAGCAAATAATCTCTTATATTAATATAAAAATTAATTTATAATAATAAAACTATGAATATTAATAATCGTAAAAAGAAACCAATAATTATTTTCACCGGCCCTAGCGGGGTAGGAAAAGGAACTATTGAGCAAATATTATTTAAAAATGAAGATTTAAAATTTAAACTTTCTGTTTCAGCGACAACACGTAAACCACGGACTGGCGAAATAGACGGTGTTCATTACTTTTTTATTTCCAAGGAAGATTTTGAACAAAAAATTGCCAATAATGAATTGTTGGAATACAACTTCCATTTCGATAATTACTATGGAACATTGTTGAGTGAAATAGATAATATTCACAAAGATAACAAAATTCCTTTTTTAGAAATCGAAACATTAGGGACTAAAAAAATTCTTGAAAATAAAGAAAATCTCAACAAATACAACATAATTACTGTGTTTATTTTGCCACCGTCATTTGATGAATTAAAAAACAGAATTATTGGTCGAAACACCGAAACCAAAGATTCTATTGATCAAAGACTGCAAAAAGCAAGTCATGAGTTAGCTGACAGACATATTTTTAAATACAATGTTGTTAACGATGACCCTTATAGAGCCGCTGAAGAAATAAAAGAATTACTATTGAAAGAACTACATGAATAATTTTGCTCAATTAAGTGTTAAAGGAAATGTTCGAAATAGCAACCAAGATGCCGTAGGTATTTTTCACAAAGATAACATTCACATGCTTTTGCTTTGTGATGGTATGGGCGGGCATTATGGTGGTTCAAAAGCTTCGAATATTACAGTAAATACATTCAGTAAGAAATTTGCTCAAATGATGCCGTTAGAGAAATTTGATGTTAATTCCGTTTCTTTATGATTTAAATCAGTTGTTAATGATGCACGACTAGAAATGAAAACTTTTGCCAATGTAGAAGAAGCATATTTAGATATGGGAACAACGGTAACGGCCGCAATTTATAGCGAAGTACATGGTTTTTTATATATTTTTAACATTGGTGATTCAAGAACTTATATTTTAACTAAAGGTGGTGATTTGAAACAAATTACAGTCGATCATAATTTGTATAATCGACTTATAAATGAAGAAAATTACACTGAATTAAAAGCCAGAAACGTTAAATACAACATGGCCTTAACCTCGGCGTTAGGTCCACTTAAAAAAACAAAAATTGAAATCTTTGACTTATCAGCTTCTATCAAAGCAGTGCATAGCATACTTTGCACCAGCGATGGAGTCCATAATTTTTTAGAGAAACCTTCGATTGAATTAATTATCAAGAAAGAAATTAAAGCACAGAAAATAGTTGAAGTCTTAGTTCAAGAAGCATTGGATAATCGCTCAACAGATAATGCTTCGGCTGTTTATGCCTCTCTTTCAAATATTGACGAATGGAGCAAATAATGCAAATCAATAAAAATAGTGTTGCCTTACAAAAATATAAAATAATCGCCAAAATTGGGCATGGCGGTTTTAGCGAAGTTTACAAGGTTGAAGAAATTGGAAAACCTGGTATTTATTACGCTTTGAAATATTTTTTAGTTAAAAATCAAGCTGATACAGAAACAACAATCAAGAGATTCAAGCAGGAAATAAACCTGTATAAAAAAGTAAAATCATCACGTGTTGCACAATACATCGATTCGTATATTGGCGATAATGAACAATATTTAGTGACTGAATTCATTGATGGGGAAAATTTAAAAACGATTATTAACAAAAACGGGAAATTAGTTGCCAGAACTGCAGCTAATTATGCAATGCAGATTGCTGACGGAATTAGTGAGTTGCATAATAGTAAAATAATTCACCGAGACATCAAAAGTCAAAACATTTTAATAACCAGAGATCGTGAAGTCAAAATTATTGATTTAGGATTGGCGTTATCCGAAGATAGCCAACGTTACACAAAAGATACCAAAGTAATTGGAACTGTGTATTATATGGCACCTGAATTGTGTATTGCTGGCAATAACCCTACTGAAAAAACTGATATTTATGCTTTGGGAATTATGTTATACGAAATGCTGAGCGGTGAGTATCCAATTAAAGGCCGAGATGCGATTGACACAATAAATAAACAAAAAAGTCAACCAATGCCCGAAATTACTAAAATAATTGATATTCCGCAGGCTTTGAGTAATGTCATTGCTAAAGCAACTGCCAAAGACCCCGATAATAGATACAAAAATATGTGAGAAATGTATCATGATTTAAAAACCAGCACCAGTCCTGAAAGATTTTACGAAAAACCTTATAATCCTAAAAGAGCTAGAAGTAAAATAAGTTTTCAAGACATCATCAATTCTAATAAATTTATTATTTCGGCAATCGTTATACTGACATTGTTATTTATAATCGGTATTATTGTTCTAACAATTTTAATTTAGGAGTTATGTTGAAAGGAAAAATTTATTCATTAACCGGTGGAAGATACCATATTAAAGACGAAAACAATCAAACTCACTTTTTACCAGCCGCAGGGGTTTTTAGACACAAAAATATAGACCCTGTGGTCGGCGATATAGTTGAGTTCGAAACTGATGGTTATATCTCAAAAGTTTACGAACGTAAAAACGTTTTTGTGCGTCCTAAAGTAGCAAATATTGACGCAATTGTTGTTGTAATGTCTGTAGTTGAACCAAAATTTCAACCCTATTTAGTTGATAAATATTTAGCTTTTATTGAAGCTAATGATATTGAACCAATTTTGTTTATTACTAAAGTTGATTTAGCACTCAGCGAGTGAGAAAATACTTATCGGGCAATGGGCTATGATGTTTTTGATATTGATTATCAGGATGCTAATCTTAAAGAAAAAATTAAACATTTCTTTAACGGAAAGGTCATATCATTAATGGGTCAATCGGGAGTTGGTAAAACAACATTTATCAATGTAATAGCGGGAACAAATTTTCAAACCCAAGAAATATCTAAATTTGCAAACCGTGGGAAGCACACAACTCGAACAGTTCAAATTATTGAGACTTTAGGCGGGGAATTAATTGATACTCCTGGATTTTCGAGTTTTGATATAAATTTATCAAAAATTCAATTAGCACAATCTTTTAAACAATTTAAGGAATTGTCAAAGATGTGCAAGTTTAAATCTTGTTTACATTTAAACGAACCTGAAGAATATTGCAATATAAAATTACACGTCAAAGACGGCATTATTCCTGAATTAAGATATAAAAACTATTTAAAAATGATGAAAGAGGCAAAAAATGAGTAAAAAATATGTAACACCTTCATTATTGAATGTTGAAGAAGGCAAAAGAGCACAAATGGCACAAACCTTAATTAATGAGGGCATTGAATGAATTCATTATGATGTGATGGATGCAAAATTTGTTCCTAATAAGGCTATTGAACTAGAAGAAATTATTGATATAAAACAAAACACATCGAAACACTTCATGGATGCACACTTAATGGTTGAAAAACCACTGGATTATTTAGACAAATTCAAAGATGTTGTGGATATTACCACTATTCACTATGAAGCGATAGACCATGATGAATTATTGGAATTTTTAGAAAAAAAACACCACGATTATAGAATTGGTTTAGCTATCAAACCACAAACAAATGTTGAAGAAATTCAAGATTTTCTGCCATATGTCGCTCTTGTTTTAGTAATGTCAGTTGAACCAGGAGCTGGTGGCCAAAAATTTATCCCAACAGCCTTAGATAAAATAAGTTTATTAAAAAAATTAAGATCTAAAAATCAATACCAATATTTAATTCAAGTTGACGGAGGGATCAACGATACAACTGGACCACAAGCTTTTAAAGCAGGTGCTGATGCTTGTGTAGCAGGAACATTTTTAGTAAAAAACCCTACAAAAGAAACAATTTCGTCTGTACTGAAAAACTAATAAATTCCATTTTTGGAATTTTTTTAAATTAAATCAAACAAAATATTATTTCGTACGGAGGGAGTATAATTTTTTATTATGAAAGAGTTGTTTATATCTACGATCACAAACTCCAATTTAATTGGGGTTTGTATTGCCTCTATTTTAGTTATTTTTATTGGTTTTTTACTCACGAAAGCATCAATATTTAAAACTGAGTGAATAGGGCCAATGAGTAAAATTGTCTTAGAAATCGCATTGCCAGCAATTGCTATTAAAGGTTTCATGTCTTCTTTGACAATGCAAAAATTAAAAGAACAAGCCTGAATCTTATTGATTTCATTTTTGTTTTATTTTATTCTTTCAATAGTCTCTTGGCTATGAATTAAGTGTGATTGAAAACTTCCTGTTTTCATTAAAAAAAGCAACTCAAAATCAATTGTCAATACACTTGCCCGCACTTCAAATGGTGATATACCACGAGAAAGAGTATTGACAATGTGAATGCTGTTAATTTTTGGTTCCACAACAACATTTGGCCTACCAATTATTACTGAATTTTATCGTGGCACAATAAACGAAGCAACTTCAATATTGAGTGTAAGCATATTTAATGTTCCTCAACGCATGTTTTTATACACATACTGCTTTATGATGTTTACTGGTTTGAAATTCAATAAAAAAAATATGGGTAATACCTTAAAAAAACTCGCAACAAATACAACTTTACTTATTACTTTTATTGGGCTTGCGTTGTGATTAACTCAATTAATTCCTGCTATAGGAGAACACAGTCAAGCCGTGTCTAAAACATTGAATTTAGCCAATAATGAATCAGTATTAACAGTCAAAAAAGCAAGTTATGGTGTTAATTTCCTACCAATTTATTTTGATGCTGAAGGTAATAAATACATTTACAATATTGCAAAATCTATATACGAACGCACGACATTAACTGCATCTGGTTGAATGGACGCAGGCGTGACAATGCCATACTTTAAAAATATCGCCAATATGTTAGCATCTTTATGTACACCACTTGTTTGATTAACTGTCGGAATGAAAATGAGTGAAAGCAAACTTAGAGCTGTTTTCACTGATAAATGAGTCTGATTTTACACAATTGTTAAAATTGTAATAATCCCATTATTAATGTTGGGTGTAATGTATTCACTTTATAATTCAAATCATAAAGTTGGTGCTGTTGCGGCACTATCAATCGTTGTTGTTAGTGCAACACCACCAGGAGCAGTTCCGGCCGCAATCGCATTGTCATACAATAAGGCCCCAACGTTTACAGCTCGTGCATCGGCGCTTTCAACACTGGCTTCAATCGTTTTTTTACCGATTTGAATAATTCTTTGTCAATTATTATTCACATAATAAAGAGCAATTTAAATATTGCTTTTTTTAATATCTTTTTATAATATACATATGAAAGAAACAAACAACAATATTTATACTGGTATTGAACCAAAAAAAATGTATAAAGCATACAAAAAAACAATAAAAAAAACATGAGTATCACGCAACATTATTCAAAATGAAAATAGCACTTTTTGACTATTTGAAAAAATTGCTAAATTTTTCTTAATGTTAATTTTATTTATTTCAACTCCTAAAACGAGTTGAAAAAATAAAAGTAAGTCAAGCGAGTTGATAGATCGTACATACCAAAAATTTACGGCTAAAGAATCAGCGTTTATTCCAATATCATTATCATTTTACTTTCTAATCTCCTTTGTTCCTATATTGACAGTTGTTGTTGTGTTGTTGTCATTCATCAATGGCTATAATACAGTGTTTTTAGACATTATTTTGAGTCGGATAATTCCTGGTGTTAAATCAATATTAAACATTCCAAACTTTAAAATTAATCAGAGTGTGCAATACACAACAATCGGTATTTTATTGTTCGGTTCTACATGATTAGGTTCGAGTGGTTGAGGGCGTTTTATATACTCACAAAATTACATATATGGTCACGAAAACCTAGGTAACTTTTTCTTAAATAGACTAAAAGGCTTTTTTATTGTTCTTGGCATTAGTTTGTATTTGTTTATTGTTTCTTTAATATACATATCTTTTTATAAATTAATTGTGCCAAGACTTTCAGTCGTTGGCGAACTAGTATTTTTTTACATTAGTTTTATGTTTTACTTAATATTGGTTTTATACTTTGGTTTTTCATTAATTTACAAGCTGACACCAAGTTTTAAATTGCCGTGAAACTCTGTTTTACCAGGCGTATTATTAGCTACAATCCCTAATATGATTTTCATTGGTGTTTTCGGATATTTAACATCACTTATCAATTACACCCAATACGGAGCAATTGGAACATTTATGTATATAGCTTTATTTGTTTCATCTTTATCATATTTTATATTTATTGGCTTAATTGTAAATGAGTCTTATTATAAAACCTATTACTCAAGTTACACGATAGCAAAAAGAGATTTTTTCTTAAAAAGAATAAAATAGTCAATAAAATTCAGTGTTTTAATACAAAAAACACTGAATTTTTTTAATTATTAATATTTAGCACTCTAATACTTTTTGTGCTAAAATATAAAACATGAGTAAAAAAGATTATTATAAAATTCTAGGAATTTCTAAAGACGCAACAGAAAAAGAAATTAAAACTGCTTACCGTAAATTGGCAATGCAATATCACCCAGATAAATTAAAAGATGGAACAAGTGATAAAAAAATGCAAGAAATAAACGAAGCATACCAAGTATTAAGCGACAAAGAAAAAAGAGCAAATTACGATAAATACGGCACTGAAGATGCTCCACAAGGCTTTGGCGGTTTTGGTGGCGATATGGGCGGTTTTGGTGATATTTTTGGTTCATTTTTCAATAGTTTTACTGGTTCAAGTTCATCACACTCATATGGGCCTTCTCGTGGGGATGATTTGCTATCTAGAATTCAAATTGATTTTAATGATGCAATCAAAGGTAAACAAGTTACACTTGAATTAAAAAAATGAGAAATATGTGATTTGTGTAATGGCAAGGGTGCCCAAAATGCTTCAGATATCAAAACATGTGATGTTTGCAACGGTTCAGGACAACAACAATTTCAACAAAGAACACCTTTTGGTGTAATAAATACCGTTGGTACATGTCGCAATTGTAATGGAGTTGGAGAAATAATTGCCAACAAATGTAATCAATGTAAAGGCGAAAAATATATTAGAAAAAACAAAAAAGTATCATTCAATGTTAGTGAAGGTGCGGACACCGGCGAAAGAATTAAACTTGCTGGATATGGCGACCGTGGTGAAAACGGCGGGCCTTCAGGAGATATGTATGTTGAAATTTATGTAAAAGACCATAAACACTACATTCGTAAAGGTTTAAATCTATTTTTAGAATATCCAGTATCTTTCCTAGATATCGTTAAAGAAAATGAGGTTTTAGTTCCTACTCCATATGGTAACGAAACTATCAAACTTCGTCGTAATTATCAAAATGGACAAACAATAATTTTAAATGGCAAAGGTGTTAAAAAGAATGGAAGAGTTGGTGATTTGAGAATTACATTTAAAGTTATGATTCCTGAATTATCAAACACAGAATTTAAGAAAATGGCCAAAGATTTAGATAAATATTCAGACTCCACAAATAAAGATTTCATAAAACAATTTTAAGAACATCATTTAATGATGTTTTTTTATTTTATTTATATTTGTTATTTATAATAAAAATATGAAATCTCCTAAAAAAATAAATTTAGAAAATGTATTCCCAAGTAAGGGATACGATGCAAAAAGCTTATTTAGCTCTCTACTTAAAGAAGATGAAAATTTCAAAAATGATGTTGAAATGTTTTTTTCTTTACTACCAGAAAACAATTTAGATAAAGACCTAGATGATGTGTTTATTTCCCAAAAAGAGCTAAATAGTAACCAAAATATTGACATTATCAATACAAAGGAACTTACTGATATCAAAGTCAATTTAACTGTTTTTGAACAAAAATTAAAGGGTTCAAAAAATAATTACTTCAACAAAATATCATTGCAAGATAAAGAGACTTTAGAAATGACTAAACAATTTTTTTTGGAAATGAGAAATTTCGATGGCTACGATACAGGTTTAAATTCGAGATTTGATGATGGCGACACAATGACAATAGCCGAATCAGCCGAAATTGTCATAACAAAAGTAGAACTTTAAACAAAAAAATTACTTTTTTTAGTAAGATTTATATATTGTAGTTTTAAACGCTATTATGTAAGGAGAAATATGAAAAAAATTAACGTTGCTATTGACGGACCATCAGGTGCTGGTAAGTCCACAGTTTCACAAGAAGTAGCGAAGAGAATTAATTATGCCTTTTTAAGTTCTGGCAGTGTTTATCGTGCTATCGCTTACGTGATTAACCAATTGAATATCGACCATAAAAACGAAGAACTTGTTAACCAAAACTTAAAAGATGAAATTTTAAAAATAACTTTAGATGAAAATCAGAAAATTTTTGCTGACGGGAAAGATATAACTTTATTAATAAGATCTGATGAAATCTCACAAATTTCATCAAACATTGCTGTTTACAAAAAAGTTAGAGAATATGTTGTTGAATATATACAAAAAATTACAAGAGCAAACAAAGGATACATTATGGATGGCAGAGACACCACATATCGTATTATGCCTCATGCAGAAGTAAAAATTTTCCTAACAGCTACAGCAAATGAAAGAGCGAGACGTCGTATTTTACAAAACCAACAATTAGGTTACAATACAAACTTCAATGAAGTATTAGCCGAAGTTGAAGCAAGAGATAAACAAGATTCAAGCAGAAAAAACGATCCTCTAAAAATAGTTCCTGACGCAAAAGTTATCGATTGCACTTCAATGAGTTTCGAAACAGTAGTTGAAAACATTGTTTCATTAATTAAGGAAAAAGAGAATGAGAAATAACGTAATCGCAATAATCGGAAAGCCAAATGTTGGTAAAAGTACTTTATTTAACCGTTTAGTGGGCAAAAAAAGTTCAATTACATACGATGAACCTGGTGTAACTAGAGACAGACTATACGAAACTTTTGAGTGAAGCGGTAAAGAAATTAAAGTTATTGACACAGGCGGAATTGAAGTAGAAAACCGGCCTTTTCAAGAACAAATTAGAACTCAGGCAAAAATTGCAATTGATGAAGCGAATGTAATTGTTTTTATGGTGGATGGTTCTTCGGAAATAACAAACGATGACCAGATGATTTTGAGTATTCTTCGTAAAAGCGGCAAACCAGTAATAGTTGTTGCCAATAAGCTTGACAATAAAGATTTATTTAATTGATCATGATATTCTCTTGGGGTTGATAAAATATTCCAAATCAGTGCACAACACGGACACGGGGTTGGTGATGTGCTCGATGAATGTCTGTTTTACTTAAATCTTGATGATGAAAAAACTGATAAAAATTTCAGACTTTCAATAATCGGAAGACCAAATTCTGGTAAATCTTCATTATTAAACTTACTATCAGGTGAAGAAAGATCAATTGTCAGCGATATTGCCGGAACAACCAGAGATAGCGTTAAAACTTTTGTTACAATTAAAGACCAAAAATTTGAGTTGGTCGATACTGCAGGTATTACCAAGAAAAGTAAAATTGTTGACATGATCGATAAGTACGCATTGATGCGTGCGATTTCAGCTCTTGATGAATCAGATTTATCAATAATTATGATTGATGCGTCAAGAGAATTAAGCCATTTTGATTCTAGAATAATTGGATATGCTCTAGAAAACTCAAAACCAATAATAATTGCAATAAACAAATGAGATTTAATTGAAAAAGAAACAAACACAATGGCCAATTTTGAAAAAAATATGCGTAACAAATTCCACTTTGTTCCTTGAGTGCCATTTAGATTTATCTCTGTCTTGCAAAACAAAAGAATTGATAAATTATTAGAGACAATTTTACATGTCAAAGAAAATTTAGAACGTGATGTTAAACCGTCAATACTTTCTAACTTGATAAGAGAAACTCAATTAATTCAACCCGCTGCTCCTTACAATGGAGGAAGGTTAAATATTTATTTTGCGAGAAAATTATTAAATACTAGAATCCCAACTTTTATGTTTTATGTAAACAATAAAAAATTTCTACACTGAAGCTATGAAAGATTTTTAGAAAAACAAATTAGACAAATGATTGACTTTGAAGGTACACCAATAAAATTGATTTTCAAAAATAAATCAGGTCTAGAATAAAATTCTTTCAATAAAAAAAGAGTATTTTTTCTATATTTTCTTTTTCAATCAAATTTCTCTTCTTTATTTATTTAGAAATATGAAACGAAAATAATATAATAAAATGTTAAATTAACGAAAGGAATAATATGACTAAAAAAGAATTTGTTGCAGAAGTGGCTGATTTAATGGGCGTTCCCGTTAGAATTGCTAACGACTTTTTTGAAAAGTTTATTAGCGTACTTAAAGATTGTCTTGTAAGAGATGAAAAAGTTCAACTAAGTGCTCTTGGAACATTCGAAACTGTCGTTAGAGATGGACGTGATGCTATTAATCATTTCACAAAAGAAAAAATAACAATTAAAAAGAAACGTGTTGTTAAATTTAAACCATCTAAATATTTAAAAGAACAACTAGCCGAATAAGTTGTTTAAATAAGGTAAAAAATCAATAATGCCTGGATACGTTAGCTCGATAGAGTATCCGGCATTTTTTATTTCTTCATATGACCACGATTTTTTTCAATGTTCAATTAAGTACATAGCATCAATCAAATAGAATTCATCTCATAAAGAAAATAAAACAATGAAAAAAGAGATACCTCCTAATGAATTAATTTTGCTTAAATATTCAATTTGGTGAGTAGAAATATTGGATGATGGCAGTCTATTTTCGTTTGTGCTTTTGGCTTCAAATGCAATAAAAGTTCCATTGAAACAACCGATGTAATCAACAGTACTTTTCTTAAAGACAAAAGCCCCGCTGACTTCTTTATTTGAATTCATTTTATGAAATTTAATAGGTAAAGTTTTCTTTTCAATTAGAGCAAGACCATTTTTTTCATAATATGAAATTGTTTGGTTTATGATTTTTTCTAACAGCATTCCACGATTTTTATTCATGCAATAAAAACACCAAAAATTATTGAAAAAAATAAAAAAGGAAAAAATAATTAATTTTAGGCAAAAAATAATACTTTAATCAAATTCACGCTTAATATAAATTAATATTTAATATTAATAAATAAAATAAATTATAATAATCATATGAAAATAGGAGTAGATATAACATCAATCCAGAGATTTCTAAATATTCCTAACGGATTTGAGAAGCGTTATTGTCATCCAAATGAACTAAAAATTATTGCCAAGAGCAAAAATAAGGCTAAGGATTTAGCAACTATTTGAGCAATCAAAGAAGCTTTATTCAAAGCTGATAATCAGTTGTTTGAGTTCAATAAAATTGAATTGACACACACTGAAACTGGATGAGAATACAATGATAACTACACAATTTCCAATAGTAACGAAGGCGATTTAGTTATTGCCTTTGTAGTAAGTAAAAATTAAGGAGCAATTATGAGTTTTAATATAAAAATGATTTTTCTATGATGACATTTTCTATGGTGTTTATGAAGACTGAGAGCACAGGCAAGAAAATATCGTAGACAGCCTAATGACTCAACACCTCAACAAAGAAATGACTACTTGTTGAAGAGAGCAAGACAAATTCTTTGATACTTTAATGTTAAGTTAGAAGTTACAGGCTATGATGATTTACCTAAATCACCGGCAATCTTAATGCCTAATCACAAGTCAAATATGGATCCAGTGATTTTGCTAGCGGCATTAAGAAAGACAAATCATGCCAAACAAGGTGGAAATAAAATACCAACTTTTTTAGCAAAAATTGAGTTGAAGAAAAAAGGAATTGTTAAAAATGCATTGGAATTATTAGATACTATCTTTATCAACCGTCAAGACATTAGACAATCAGTTAAAGCTTTAAAAACCTACGGTGATTTTATTAAGTCTAATAAAAGATACGGAGTTATTTTCCCAGAAGGAACCAGAATTAAAGAAGATGGTTTAGGCGAATTTAAAGCAGGAGCAGTTAAAGTTGCTCAAAGTCAATATCTATCAATTATTCCTGTGGCTATCAGCGACACACGAGATGCATTGAATAAAAATCGTGCTAAAAAACTTGTTGTCAAAGTTAACTTTTTAAAAGCTATTAAGCCAGGAGAATTTCTATCTATGGAAAATCAAGCAGTTGCTTCACGTGTAAAAACATTAATTGAAAAGGCTTTAGAAAATGAGTAGTATTTTTGTAAATGACACAGAAAAATTTTCAATAAATATTAAAAATTTTGATGGTCCACTAGATTTATTATTAGCATTGGTCCAAGATAAGAAAAAAGACATCATGGATATTGATGTTGCCGAGTTAGCTTCAGCTTACTTAAATATCATTCAAAATTTACAAGATAATGAAATTGATATTGCTGGTGAATATTTAGTTATGGCCGCAACATTATTAGCGTTGAAAACAAAAATGATTTTGTACACCCCAGAAGAAAAACCAGAAATTGAAGAAGACAAGCGAGAAATATTGCGTCGTTTGTATGAATATCAACAATTTAAAGAAATTTCAAAAGCTTTACGTGAAAGAGAAGAAGCTAGAAAATTGATCTTTATTAAAAAACCAAGTGATATTGAAGAGTTTTTAGTTGATGACGATAAATCTCAACTAGACGGGACTTCTAACCCACTTAAACTTGTTACAGTTTTAAGAAAAATGTTTGAGCGTACTTACGCACAAAAATTAAGACAAACAAAATTAGACCATTTCCAATTAACACCGCAAGATCAAATTCCATTTATTTTAAATCTATTCGATAATTATGAAAATGTAACGTTTGAAATGATCTTTAATCAGCCAAGCATGAACCACTTCGTAATTACTTTTTTAGCAATTTTAGTCTTAGTTAAAACACAAAGAATCAAATTAACCCAAAAAGAACAATTCGGAACAATTACATTCGAAAGAGGTCCAGAATATGAAAAATAATATTTTAGAAGCTTTATTGTATATTCAAGGTGATGAAGGTTTAACTTTGGAACAAGTAAAAGAAATTTTCAACCTTAATACAACACAGGAAGCAAAAAAAGTGATTAATGATTTCATTAAAGAATACAACAAGCGCGAAACTGCCCTAAAAGTTGTAAATTTCAATGAAATATATAAATTAGCAACACGTGAAACATATCGTGAATACATTGCGAAAATGGTGCAAGTTGTTAAGAAACACAGATTGTCAAATGCTGCTATTGAAGTTGCAGGTATTGTGGCTTATAAAGCTCCTGTAACTCGTTCAATGGTTAATAACATTCGTGGAGTGGCCAGTGAACAAGTAATGAATACATTATTGGCAAAAGGTGTTATTGAAGAAGTTGGTATAAGCCCTACTCCTGGTAACCCTGTTTTATACGGAATCACTAACAAGTTTTATGATTACTTTAGAATTAAAACAATGGCTGATTTACCAAGATTAAATGAGTTTAACTTTGTTGATGGTTTAGATGATGAATCTCAAGAAGATTTCAGTTTCTTTGACTCGCAAAGACCCGACCAATACGAATAGTGGTTTTTCCACTATTTTATATTACAATGTCAAAGCAATCTTTTATTGCGACATCTAACGATAATCAACGCAAATTATTGAAATTTCTATCTTCAATATACAAAAAAGTGCCCTTATCTAAATTACATAAAACACTGCGTAACGGTGACGTAAAAATAAACTCCAAACGCACAAAAGACTTTAATTACATAATTCAAGAAAATGACATTATTGAAGTTTATGGACTCAATGATAATGACTCGTTATTGACTAAATTCAACTCATCAATAACCTTAACAAGCGAGATTATATACGAAGATGACAATATTATTTTAATCAATAAAAAAGAAGGCGTCGAAGTTCACGGAAATTCAAATTCGCTTGACCAACAAGTTTATTCATATTTAAATTTTGAACAAAACACTTCGTTTAAACCCAGTCATGTTGGAAGACTAGATAAAGTCACAAGCGGCCTGATAGTTTATGCAAAAAACTATGAGTCATTAGTTGAATTAAACAAAGCAAATAACGCCTTTGATAAGGATTATATTTTTGTCTCTGAGGCAAAAATTACTGATAATCTTTACTCACTATTTATCAGTAAAAACGAGTCGCAAAAGCGTATGATTATAAGCAATAATGAAACAAAAAACTCACAATTAGCAATAACAAACATTGAATGAATTAACGGACAATACCACGCAAAAATAATAACTGGTAAAAAACATCAAATTAGAGCCACTTGTGCATATTTAAATGCCCCAATAGTTGGAGATACTAAATATGGCGCCAAAGCCTTTAGACGTGTGTTGTTGCATTCGTATTCATTGAAATTTAAAAATTTAGAAGGCAATCTATCTTATTTAAATGATAAAACCTTCTCATGCAAACCAAAAAATTGAGTATAGGAGAAAAATGAAAGTCATAGATAAAGAAAAACTAATAAGTATCGTTAAAAATTTACTTTTAGAACCAAGCGATGAAGTCATAGAACAAATTCTTTCAGAGTGAAATACATTAGAAAAACAAATATCTAATATGCAAAAAATAGATACAGAAGGCGTAAAACCTTTAACACATATCAACGAAAAACCTTTGGTTGATTTTTTCAGAGAAGATATTGAAAATAACGATTGAGCAATCACAAAAGAGCAAGCCTTACAAAACGCTTCTGATGCCGATGAAGACTACATAATAACATCTAAGGTGGTGAAATAATGAAACTATTAAATTACGGAAATTTGGATAAAGCATTAGCTGAATTAAAAGCTGATAAAAATAACGCAGTAGCACACGTTTTTGAAGAAAATTTCAATAAAAATACTGAAGGTTTACTAAAAAATGCTGTTTTTACTATTAAAGATGTTTTTGCCACAAATAATGCCAAAACAACTGCATCAAGTAAATTATTGGCTAATTTTAAACCTGGTTATAATGCAACATCAGTTCAAAAACTAATTGACGCCGGAGCTATTCCAGTTGCTAAGGTATACAATGATGAATTGGCTTTAGGGGGAACTGGGACTTTTAGTGCTTTCGGTTTGATTGCTAACCCTAAAGACTCACAAAGATTAGCAGGTGGATCTTCTTCAGGTTCAGCCGCTACATTAACTGAAAATATTTCATTTGCACTTGGTTCAGACACCGGTGATAGTGTGCGTCTACCTGCTTCATATAATTCAATTGTTGGTTTTAAACCTAGCTATGGAGCAATTAGTAGATATGGTATGTTTGCATACGCATCTTCATTAGATACTGTTAGTTATTTTGCTCACAACACCAATGATATTGCTTTAATTTCACAAGTTTTATATGGCATAGATAACAAAGATTTTACAACTGTAGAAGTCAAAATTGACAATGTAGCGAAATTAAAACCAAGATCAATTGTTGTTTTAGATATTGATGAAAAATATCTTTCACCTTTTACAAGCCAATCATACAAAGCTCTTATTGAAAAACTAGAAAATACAGATATTTCAATTGAAAAAGTCAAAATTAATGAGGATTTATTAAGGGCTGTTAAACCTGTTTACGATATTATCTCTTACTCTGAAGCTTCTTCGAATTTGTCTAATTTAAACGGAATTGCATTCGGCGAAAGAAAACAAGGTGAAAGTTGAGAACAAATAATGACTAACACTCGTTCTCAAGGTTTTGGAACAATGGTTCAAAGAAGATTGACTTTAGGAAGCATTTTCTTGTTTTCAGAAAACCAAAAAGAATTATTTATAAAAGCTCAACAAGTTAGAAGATTAATCAAAGAGTATTGAGATGATTTACATTCAAAATATGATGTTGTTATTTACCCAGCAAGCGGCGATATAGCCCCTTTTATTGATTCAACAAAGAATAAGTCATATGACTTTATGGAATACATTTTAACAACTTCAAACTTAGCTGGTAACCCATCAATAACAATCCCTTGAATTAAAGAAAAAGAATTAGGTATTAATTTAGCAATAGATTCAGCAATTTACACTGACGAAAAATTACTTTCGCACACTTTATGAATTGAGGAATTTTTAGGAGGCAAAAATGAATAGTTTTGAAGTAGTTATTGGGATAGAAATACACCTTGAATTAAACACTAAAACTAAAATGTTCTCACCGGCAAGAATAGATTTTAACGCCCAACCTAACACCACAATTAACCAGATTGATTTAGGTTACCCAGGAACCTTACCTTTATTGAATAAAGAAGCAGTAATCAGTGCTATAAAACTTGCAAAAGCCTTGAAAATGGACATTGATACTGAAATGCATTTTGACCGTAAAAACTATTTTTATACCGATTTACCAAAGGGCTATCAAATTACTCAATTTTTTAGACCAATTGGTTCAAACGGACATATTATTACAAATCGTGAAACAGGTTCAAAAGTTGAAATTGAAAGAATACATTTAGAAGAAGACACGGCAAGACAACACCACGGCGAAGTTACTAAATTAGATTACAACCGTGCGGGCGTACCTTTAATCGAAATAGTAACAACACCTTCAATCAGAAGTGCTGAGCAAGCAGTCGAATATGTAAGCAGTATTCGTCAAATCGCTTTATCTTTAGGTATTTCTGATGCCAAAATGGAAGAAGGATCATTAAGAGCTGACGTAAATATTTCATTAAGACCAAAAGGCTTTGATGTTTTTGGTACTAAGGTTGAAATTAAAAACATCAATACCTTCCGTGGTATTGCTAAAGCGATTGAAAACGAAATTGAAATCCAAACTAAAAAATTAAGAATGGGTGAAAAAATATTGCAAGAAACAAAACGTTTTAACCCCGAAAATCAAACAAATGTCTCAATGCGTGTTAAAACCGGTCAAGTTGATTATAAATATTTTCCCGAACCAAATATTCCAATAATTAAAATAAGTGATGATTTTATTAATTCAATTAAAATTAATGAATTGCCATGAGAAAGAGAGCAAAGATATAAAGATAGTGGAATTCAACAAATTTATATCAATTCTTTAGTAAATGATATTGAGCTAGCCAACTTCTTTGACTCAATAAATGTTGATAATAAAGATAAATTATCTAAACTATTTTTCGCTGAAATTGTCTCACTTGCAAATTCATTGCAAAAACACGTAGTTGAATTAAACATTAAACCAGTATATATTGAGCAAGCTATTGCTTTATTAGACAACGAGGTAATAAGTGGAAGGGCATTTAAAAAATTAATACCTTTATTGCAAAATTTCAATGAAAATATTGATGAATTGGTTCAAAAACACAAACTTGCTCAAATTTCAGATACATCAACAATCGCTAATTGAGTTAATGAAATAATCGCACAAAACACAAAAGTTATTGACGAGTACCCTACCAGACCTGAAAGAGTTTTAAAAATGATTCAAGGTTCATTAATGAAAATTTCTGGTGGTCAAGTAAACCCTACAAAAGCGATTGAAATTATTGAAAAAATACTGAATGAAAAATTTAATAATTAAAATTTAGAAAAGCATTAGGCGTATGTCTGATGCTTTTTTCTATTGTTTTTTCAATAAAAATAATAAAAAAGTCTTTTTATTGAAAAAAATCATCAATAAGCAAATATTCAAATATGAAATTTAAGCTTCATTTTCTACCAATTCTTTTAAGTCCCGTATGTGTTGTTGCTTGTGATTCAACGTTTTCAACATCTGGAAAAATCGTTAATTTCGAATATTATCATGTCAGTGACGGGGATACGATTTATCTTAATTACAATAACAAACGAACCGGCATTCGTTTTTTAGGTATTGATACTCCAGAGACTAAAAAAGCTCACAATGTCATTGCCACATTAGAAAATGCTTATGCTCAAAAGGCTAAGCAAGCTTTAATAAAGTTATTAAACAATAAACCAATCAAAATTCAAATAATAAGTATCGATCGTTATAATCGCCTAGTTGCTAGGGTTTGAAATTATCAAAATATTGACGCAAATATTTACTTAGTTTCGAACGGTCTTGCGCGTGTGAAATACCTCGATAAAAAAAGAAGTAATATTAATTATTGGAATAATAATTGAAAAATTAAAGCATATTATGACAAATTAGTTGCAGCTGAGTCGATGGCAAAAAGAAATAAAATAGGTATTTGAAAATATAAAATCGGAGATATTTTTTACAAAAAATAATTATTTAGCACTTTGCATTTTTACTTTTTTCAATTAAAAAACGTATAAATTCGGCAATTTTTATTAAGTTTAAAAAAAAATTATTATTTTTTACAATTGAATTTATAATTAAAAAGCAATTTAATATATATGATTGCCTCTTAACTAGTGGGAGATAAAAATCGCTAGAACCACACTATCGAAAGGATAAATTATTATGGCAAAATCAAAAGCTGATATTGTTCGTGTTCGTAAATTACAGTTCAAAGCCGGTCAAGCTAAACCAGGTCCAGCTCTAGCTGGTGTTGGTATTAACATGCCTGACTTTACTCGTGCTTTCAACGATGCAACACGTGACAGAGGTGACGAACCAGTTCCTGTACAAATTACAGTTTACAAAGACAAATCATTTGACTTCAAAATTTTTACAGCACCTGCAAGTTACAAATTAATTAAAGCTGCAAAGCTTTCAAAAGGTAGCTCTAACGCTAAAACAACTAAAGTTGCAACAATTACTGTTGACCAATTAAGAGAAATCGCAGAATACAAATTACCAGATTTAAATACTAACAACATTGAAGCAGCAATGAGAACAATTGCTGGAACTGCTAAAAACATGGGTATTCTAATCGAAGGTTTCGATTCAGAAGGAGATAAATAATGGCTAAAGTTGGTAAAAAAATTAAAGCAGCATGAGAATCATTTGATAAAAATGTTGCTTATGACTTAACAGAAGCTATTGAATTAGCAAAAAGAACATCATATTCAAAATTTGATGGTTCAGTTGAATTAGTATTTAAATTAAACCTTGACGTTCGTAAAGCTGATCAACAATTACGTGGTGCAGTTTTACTTCCACACGGTACAGGTAAATCAATCACTGTTTTAGTTGTTACAAATAACCCAGAAAAACAAAAACTAGCTAAAGCCGCTGGTGCTGATCAAGTTGTTGACGGTGCTGCTTTAGAACAAAAAATCAAAGAAGATGAATTCGACTTTGATGTTATGGTTGCTGACCCAGCAATGATGCCTATTTTAGGTAAATACGGTAAAAAACTTGGGCCTAAAGGTTTAATGCCTAACCCTAAAACCGGAACAGTTACTCCAACTCCTGAAAAAGCAGTTGAAGAACTTAAAAAAGGTAAAGCAAACTATAGAACTGATAAAGCTGGTGTTGTTCATACACAAATCGGTAAAGTATCAATGGATACAACTAAATTAGTTGAAAACGCACAAACAGTTATCAACTTAATTAAAAAACTTAAACCAACAACCGTTAAAGGTACATACATGCAAAATCTTGTTGTTTCACCTACAATGGGTCCTGGTATTAAAGTTAAAATTGAAAAATAATATAATAATCAAGCTTTTGCTTGGTTTTCTTTTACCATTTTTTAAATAAAGTAAAATTATCAATTAAAGGAGGAAAAATGAATAATAGTTTAATTCCTAACAATATTCCAAGTAGACAAATGAATTTAACTTTAGTTATTTTAGACATAATATTTTTAGTTTTTTTATACGCATTAATAATCTATAAGAAAAAATATATGAGTGCTATATTTTCCTTTGTTGGTGGTATATTGTACTTTATAGTTGACTGAGGTATTTTTTACAAAGCTTTGGGTCAAAGAGTAGTTATTGGAGCTAATCCATTCTGATTTTTATTATGATTATCAATGAGTTACGGAACAACAAATTTTCTATTGATATGACTCGCAATTAAAAAAGACAAACATCTATTGCATTTTGCCTTGATTATTGCAATTTGATGAATCTGTTCACCATTGATTTCAAGACTACAGCCTAACGCACAGCAAATTATAATTTGAAGAGAAACAGGTAAATACCATTGAGTAATGGCAGCAATGCTAGTCTTAGGTTACTTTGCCTTAATAACTTATAATTTAGTAACAAAACAGTCACAATTACCAATAATTAGAATGTTAATTATCGGAATTAGTGTGCAATTCGCTTGAGAATTAGCACTGATGATAAATGGTATTAGAAAATTACAATGAGGCCCAATAATTATTGACTCATTGATAGAAACTAACTTAGGAATTCCATACATTTATTTAATTTGAAAATCACTATCAAAAAGATGAAATGAAAATCTATCTAAAGTTAGTGCCAATTAGATATTATTTTTAGCAATAAAAACGAAGGAGGAAAATGTATAAATCAAAATTGTCAATTAGACAAACCCAGAGCGCAATTCAGGACCTTAAATCTTTTTTTCAAGAAGAATTGAAAAAAGAACTTAACTTAACAAGAGCAACAGCACCCCTATTTGTCTCACAAAAATCAGGATTGAATGATGGTTTAAGCGGGGAAAAACCAGTTAAATTCTTTCCTAAAGACACCGCAGAAGAACTTGAAATTGTTCACTCGTTAGCAAAATGAAAAAGACAAGCATTATATAACTATCATTTCGATGTATACGAAGGATTGTATACTGACATGAACGCAATCAGACGTGAAGAAACATTAGATGATACACACTCATATTACGTCGATCAATGAGATTGAGAAAAAATAATTTTGCCAAAAGATAGAAATATTGATTATTTAAAATCAATTGTTAATTCAATCAATAAATGTATTGTTGATACTAAAAAACATATAAATCAGAAATATAATTTAGAGCATCACTTTAGCGAGGAAGTTTATTTTATAAGTGCTCAAGAATTGGAAGATTTATATCCTCATTTAACTCCAGAGCAAAGAGAAAACGAACTAGCTTCAGTAAAAGGAACAATATTTATCTATCAAATTGGTTGAAATTTAAAATCTGGAAAACCACACTCAAACAGAGCATTCGACTATGACGATTGATATCTAAACGGCGATTTAATCGTCTATGCCCCTTGAAAAAATAAGGCAATTGAAATATCATCAATGGGTATCAGGGTAGATAAAAAATCTTTAATTGAGCAGTCTGGATTAAGTACTGAAGAAGTCAAAAAAATATCGGAATTTCACTCAGGCATTATTGATGATATTTTGCCACTAACAATTGGTGGTGGAATTGGACAAAGTAGATTGAGCATGGTTATGTTAGAAAAGCAACACATCGGTGAAGTTCAGTCATCTTATTGACCTAAAGACATTAAAGACGAATTAGAAAAACAAAACATTTATTTACTATAGTAGCTTTTGCTACTATTTTTATTGCTAATAAACGTATATGTAGGCACAATATTTAATGTTTCGTTTATAATATAGAACTATGGAACAAACAATGTACAAATCATTACTTGGAATCAAGAGTAAATATGACGAATTAACTAATAAATTGACTGAAGAATCAGTTATAAACGATATAAAGGAGTATACAAAAATAAACCGCGAAGTCGGTAAAATTAAAGATATTGCGCAGGCCTTCACTACATACCAAAATCTTGAAAAGGACGTTAAAACAGCCAAAGAAATGTTGTCTTCAAAAGATAGTGAAGAAGTGTTGTTTGCTAAATCAATAATCGAAGAAAATGAGCCAAAATTGGACGAGTTAGAAGCAGAATTAAAAATTCTTATTTTGCCAAAAGATGAAAATGATGATAAAAATGTTATTATCGAAATCAGAGGAGCTGCCGGAGGAGATGAAGCTAATATTTTTGCCGGTGACTTGTACAGAATGTATTCAAAATACGCTGAAGAAATCGGCTTTAAACACACAATATTGTCATCTTCGCCAGCTAACGCAGGTGGTTTTAGCCAAATAGTTTTTATGGTTAAGGGCGAAAATGCTTATTCTAAATTAAAATTCGAAACCGGTGTACATCGTGTGCAAAGAATCCCTACTACTGAAAGTAGTGGCCGTATTCACACTTCAACAGTTACTGTAACTGTAATGCCAGAAATTGACGACAGCGTTGACATTGAAATCAAACCAACAGACTTAAATATTGATACATACCGTTCATCTGGTGCTGGTGGACAAAGTGTTAACACAACTGACTCAGCAGTTAGAATTACACACATTCCTACAGGAATTGTTGTAAGTTCACAAGATCAAAGAAGTCAAATTGCTAACCGTGAAGCGGCAATGTCAGTGTTAAAATCAAAATTATATGATTTGGAATTACAAAAAAAACAAGATGAAGAATCTAGTTATCGTAAATTAGCAGGGCATGGTGACCGTAGCGAAAAAATCAGAACATATAATTACCCACAAGACCGTGTGACAGATCACCGTATTGGTTTCTCGTCTTCTTTAAAACAAGTTATTGAAGGTAAATTAGAACCAATCATTCAAAGTTTATTGACAGAAGAACAAAATCAGAAAATTGCCGCCAGTGGTTTAAAATAATGCCAACAGTTGAAGACTTATTACTAGAAAAAAAACGTTATGGCTTACAACAAATAATTACTGATGAAGAAAAAATAAAGCTTGATTCAGGAATGCCAATTCAATATATTATGGGTTATGTTGAATTTTTGAATACACGAATCAACCTTAATCACAAGGTATTAATCCCTCGTTATGAAACCGAAGAGATGGTACACATGATTATTGAAAAATACTCAAAAAATATTGATAATATTAATGTTTTAGACTTGTGCTGTGGTTCTGGTTTCATCGGTTTAGCAATCAAAAAAAATATAAAAAATGTTTCAGTTACTCTTTCTGACATTGATCAAGAAGCGATTGATCAAACGAATGAAAATATTAAGCAAAATTTCAACGACCATAGAGACATTAAAGTTATTAAAAGTGACTTGTTTGAAAAAATTAACGATCGCTTTGACTTAATTGTTTCAAATCCACCTTATTTAGATCCCAATATTAAATTAGAAAATCAACAATCCCTTAATTTTGAACCTCAACACGCACTGTTTGCTGAGGATCAAGGTTGATATTTCTATGAAAAAATACTCAAAGAATACAAGAAATACCTAAAGCCAGGCGGTAAATTAATTTTAGAAATAAACCCGTTACACCTGGAAAAATGAAAAGCATTAGAAAATGCGGTTATCATTAATGATATAAACAAAAAACCACGTTTTGTAATTGTTGTATAATTTACCTATGGATATTAAAGAAAAAGTAATACAAAGAGTTCAAAAATATTCTAAAGGCAAAGTTTCTTTAGAATCTGAATTAAAAGAATTGAAAATCGACTCATTAACACTTGCTGAATTAGTCTTTGAATTGGAAGAAGAATTAAATATCAGAGTTAGTGATTCGGAATTAATGAAAATAAAAACCATTAAAGACGTAGTGTCATTAATTGAAAATACTAAAAAATAAAGTTGTTCTAATTCAACAACTTTATTTTTTTACACCAATTTAAGTTTCATATTTAGATTAAATTGTTGAAGGTAACGATTTACCTTTTGGTTATATTTCACTATTAATTTTGGCGTCAATGTGTGTTCAATTATTGTCAACAATGAAGTTAAACAAATTGCAATAAAGGCGCATTCATACATAATATTTGTTGAGTTGTGACCATGATTATTTAATTCAGTAACCATTCTGGTTGTCAGTGTTTGTTGTGAATAAAGAAGCGAAAAGACTGGTGAATTATGATGGCCAGATGTTAAAAGAAATGGAGATGCTTCGGCGATAAATAAGACAAAACACAATAGCAATGCTTTTATAAATGTTGGGATCACAGCGACTAACTTGACTTTTAAAAATATTTCTCTGTTTGATAATCCTTTTGTCCGTAATCGTTCAACAATATTTTTGTTCACGTTTTTGAATCCATTATTAAAGTGTTTGACCATTACTGGAATTAATAAAGCAATTACCGACATTACCCCAGCCAGTAGTGAAGAATCATGTTGTGGACTCAATGTTAGATGCAATACCTGTATAAAAATAGAATAAGCAAACAAACCATGAATTAATGAAGGAAGTCCCATACTCATTAAAATACTGGTGTTTAGCAATCTTGAAAATCACGATTTACGGTTGGTTTTTTCAAAATAAAGTGAAATTAAAAAGGAAATTGGAATAACAAAAATGGTTGTTCATAGCGCACCATATAGTGTCATAGCAGTTGTTCATAAAGTAGTGTTTGTACCAAATTTAAAGGTGGTCGTTTTTGAAAATGTTGAAATTATTCCGCCAATAAAAATAAATAAAAATGTAGATGAAAGAATGCAAACTAGAGCAATAAAAGCAATGATTTCTGTTATTTTTTTGTATCAATTATAGACACTTCAATATGTTTTCTTTGTTTCGTTATTTATCTTTGTGTTATATAGCAGAATTATTTGTTTTTCGCTTTTTTGATTGAATTTCAATAAACTTAACTTGCGAATCATATAGTTTATCAATGAGATAAAAATAATTAACATCAGAGATAGTGAAAATAAATAATCTCTAACTTCAGCTTTAGATTCGGTAAAAAAATTAGTAGTTATCAAAGTTGCTGATGATTTTAAATGTGAATTAAAAAATCCAAATAATCCGTTGTTTCATACGCCAGCTTTTGAATTGCTTCACAAAACGAACGAACCGGCCGATGCTTCGCCTACAACCTTCATAAACGCAATAAAAAATGCTCTAAAAATTTGTTTTTTCTTATCTCTCAAAATAATTTTATAAATTATCAATGAGTCGCTAAGACCTTTATCTTTTGCTAATCTTTTGTGTATCAATTGAAATTTATTCAATACATTATTCAGTATATTAGTCAAAACTGCACAATTATAAACAAAGAACATCATTATTGCGGTCAATAAATTACGTCCATCAGAAACATTTAAGATTCACTCGCTTCCTTTGGATAAAAATTTAAGTGCAAATAAAGCGAATATAACTGAAGGTAAACCACCGATTATTTTAAAAAATAGTTTAATGCCTCATTGCAGTTTATTATGTAGTCTAAAATTAATAAATATTGCAGTTTTAAGCGAAAGCGGTATTGAAAGAATCAATGTCAAAAATGCTAGAACAAATGTATAGGTTATACCGCTTAAAATTCCGCCGTTAATATCGGCAAGAGTATAATTTCATCCAAGTGGTGCAATACCTTTTTTTACCACTAAATTTGTTGCTTTTCATATAATTATTAATATAAACGCAAACATCAACATCAAAAACAAAACAGCGGTTGATATTATCAAAATATCAACAAATCTCTTTTCTTTGTTTGTTTTTTGCGTTCTTTTTTGCATATATTAAGTATAAAAAAATATTAAAATAACGGAATAAAAAACGGAGGATAAAAATGGAATATCTTGATATTTATGATGATGAGAGAAATAGAACTAATAGGACAATAATTAGAGGCGAAAAATTAGGACCAAATGATAATTTATTGGCTGTGTTTATTGTCTTATTCAATAACGAAGGCAAAATGCTGATTCAAAAACGTTCAAAAGATAAAAGTGTTGCACCTGGTTTATGAGATTTCAGCGCCGGTGGTGCTGTATCATCAGGCGAGAGCTCTTACGAAGGGGCTTGCCGTGAAACATTAGAAGAAATTGGCTTTGAAATCAATAAAATCAGTAAAAAACCCGCCTTTTCTCAATATTATTCTAAGTTTATCATCGATTATTATGTTGTCAGAACCGATTGAAATATAGATCAATTCAAATTGCAAAAAGAAGAAGTGGATCAATTAAAGTATTGTGATTTTGATGAAATTAAGACAATGATGGAAAAAGGCGAATTTAGACAACACAGTTTAAATATTATTAGCTTATTGTTTGAAATCAACAGCCAGACCGGTTTTGGTGAAGAAGGAAACAATTTATAATGGAAAAACAAATTGAATTATTGAAGCAAAAAATAGACCAGAAAATTTTTGTTCAATTAAGTAACATTGAATTTGTTTATGAAGGTTTTCACAATTTAACATTTACAGGTGTTTATCAAAATTCTAAAGTTCAAATTCGATTACCTAAATCAAATCTAGTTGATCATTCAAAAGAATCAAAAATCTTATCTCAATTCAAAAGTACAATTTACTATCAAGACGGTATTTTGATAAAGAAATGGTTTGAAGGCAAAAACATTGAGAATGTTGAGTTAAGTTACTCAAATCAACTAGACCTAATACGAGAAGTTAAAAAATTCCACAAAATAAAAATTGAACTTGAACCAATTGACTTTTTCTATTATGGTGAGGGTGACAAAAAATATCAAGAATTAGTAGCAAAATATTCAAAAAATAAAGATTTAGTAACTGGACACAATGATCTTAATGGTAAAAACATATTGATCAATGAAAAGGGAGAAATAAAACTAATTGATTTCGAATGAGTAAGAAAATCACATCCATTCTTTGATGCTATTGCCTTGTATCGAAACTTAAATATTGATAAAGAGTTAATTGAAAAAGAGTTTGCTATAACAGAGGAAGAATTCGTTGAAGTTACTTATATTTATGATAAATTCAAAGAATTGGCGTATAAAAAAACTTATTCTAATTTAATCATAGATGATAACATCAAACAATTAACCGCTGGCTACACCAACATTTCCTATGTTAAAAATGATTTATTTATACAACAGAAACGTCTAAACGGATTTAATCATTTGCACAATTTAAGTGTGTTTAATAATTTAAAACCCAATCAAAAAGTTATCTATGAAGACGAAAAGATAATTGTTAGAAAATTCATCCAAGCGTGTGACATTGACTTTAATGACTGAGAAATTAGAAAAAAAATCGCAATTGCGATTGCCGATATTCACAACTACAATGTTAAATTATTAAACAACAAAATATATGAACGCATTATTCATTATGTCGAACAATTAAAGGATCACAAAAAATATAACAGTGTATTTACACAAAATATTAAAAATAAAATTATTTCTAATGCTAAATATCTTCCAAATGATGTGGTCAGTCATAATGATTTAAATAGAGCTAATATATTGCTGGATAAAACAAATAATATCAAGATAATAGACTTCGAATACGCATCGCTAAATTCAAAATATTTCGATATAGCATATCATTGTTCCGATCTTGACTATAACACAGAAGATGAGAAGAAATTTATAGAAATTTATAGAAAAAATACTGAAGATTACTTTGATTTCGATGAATATTATCGTGTGAAGGCCATTGTTAATTTTTATGGTATTTCTTGATCATTAACCTTTAATCCTGACTTTGATTTCGATTGACTAACAAAACATGTTTTGAATAATCTAAAATATTTAAAATAAATAGAATACGTATAATTACTAAACTAATTTAATCTAAAATAATAATTATATATAATAATCATATGATTAAATTAGAAGTAACTTATAAAGAGAGAATAGACAAGTATATTTCCGATAATTCGGAACTTTCAAGAAATGATGTTAAACAATTAATTTTGCAAGGTGCAGTTTTATTGAATAACAACACAATACCAGTCAATAAACCTAAATACATAGTTCAACCAGGTTGAAACATTACAATTACCAAACTAATCGAAAAAGAAACTAATGTTGTTCCCACTGCTATGAGTTTAGATATCGTGTACGAAGATGACCATTTAGTGATTTTGAATAAACCAACTTCACTGGTGGTGCACCCAGCACCCGGTCATTACGACGATACATTGGTTAATGGTTTATTGCACCATTTTAAAACACTATCAAATGAAAATGGTTTATTAAGACCTGGGATTGTCCATCGAATAGATAAAGATACAAGTGGCTTATTAATTGTTGCTAAAAACAATGAAACACATATCAAATTGGTCGAAATGCTTAAAGAACACAATATTCACCGTTCGTATATTGCTATTGCTGACGGTTTGATTGAAAACAAAACCACTAAAATAAATTTACCTATCAATAGACACGCAAATGATAGAAAGAAAATGACTGTGCATAGAGACGGTAAAGATTCAATAACTACTGTTTACTTATTGAAACATTTCTATTTAGACAAGACACCAAAATCATTAGTTCGGTGCGAGTTACAAACTGGTAGAACTCATCAAATTCGTGTTCACTTAAAATATATAGGACATCCAGTGTTTGGCGATCCTGTTTATAATAAAAAAGTAGATGATTTCAATCAACGTTTGCATGCGTACAAACTTGAATTCGATCACCCGATAACAAATAAACATATTAAAGTCTACGCCCCAATTCCAAAGGAATTTGATGTTGCCGATTTTGATTTTAGTCAATTAGAAAACTAGTAAAAGGAGAAAAATGAAAAGAGATTATTTAAAAATTACCGATACAAATGAACTTTGATCTTTAGAAAAATCAAGATTTAGATTATTTATTATTGGTGCTTGTGTTTCAATAGGGTTGATTTTATTGACTATTATCACTAAGACGATAGTTGATGCAACATTGCTTTTTATTAGAGAAAACTCTCTGCAAGAAGGAAAATTAAAATTACCATCAGATGTGCTAATAGATTTGGTGTTACTATCAATCAATATCTATATTGCCGTAACGTACTACAAAGGTATTTCCAAGAGCTATAAAGAAAAAACATTTGAATATTTAGATCAACGTGCAATAATGTTTTACGGAATAATGTCGTTTATTTCGATCATAAATTTAATCCTTTTATTCACTAGATCATTTAATAAAAATACAAATTTAGATCCAATTGAAATTGCATCAATTACAATTGGGGCTCTATTAATTGTAATGAATATAGCATTTTATTATGGCTTTATTAAAGAAACAAAATTTATTGGTCTTGCCTTTGCTAATGCAAAAGCTATGCAAAGCTTAAAAAGTCAAATGGCAGAGAACGAAGAATTATCAAATATGATGTCTCAATTATTCGGTTCAAAAATAACAACTGAAAACGATCAAAAATCTGATAAAAACACCGAAGACGAGAAAATATTACAAGAAAAACAACAAAAAGAAACAGTCAGAAATGAAAAAATAAGTCAGTTAATTTCCTTACCAAATTCCAAATTATTTGCAATTGCCGAAAAATTATATATTAGTGGCTACGAAAAAATGGACAAAGAAGAATTAGCTAACTTAATTTACGATATTCTAGAAAAAAATAAATAAATTTGTGGCTGAAATGCCGCTTTTTTATCGAGGTAAATAATGTACAACTTAGATATTGAAAAAGAATACTCAAACAAAAATAATATTTTAGGAATTGATGAAGCAGGTAGAGGCGCATGTGCTGGCCCGCTCGTTGTTGCTGGGGTAATTTTGCCTAAAGGATATACAAATAGTCTGATTAATGATTCAAAAAAATTAAGTCAAAAGCAACGTGATAAAGCTTTTGAAATTATCAAAAAAGATGCAATAAAATATTCAATTAAAATTGCTACACCAAAACAAGTAGATGAATTGAACCCTAAACAAGCAACAAGAAAGTTAATGAAGGAAATTGTGGAAGAATTAAATTTTGCCGATTTAATAATTACTGATTTTGAAAAAGTCGACATTTCTTATATTGAGCAAATCAATTTAATTAAAGGCGATTCTCAGTCTTTATCAGTAGCTGCCGCTTCAATAATTGCAAAAGTTTACCGTGACAATTACATGAACTCATTGTCAACTAAATATCCTCAATATTGTTTTGATAAGCACAAAGGATACTGTACAAAATTACACAATAAATTGATTGAAAAACACGGAATTTGTGAAGAGCATAGAATAACTTATAAAAACGTTGTCAATAGTCTTTCAGTTTTTAAAAACAATAAAATCTAAAACAAATGTAAAATATATTTACAATTCAAATATTTAAAGGGAGTTAATATGAATTTTTATCAAAAAATTATGGACAGATATAGTGTTAGGGAATTTGATACAAATAACCCAATCACTGATGATGAGTATAAAAAAATAATTGACGCAGTAAATTCAGCACCTACATCATCTAATTGGCACTCATCGAGTGTTATTGTTGTCAAAGACCGTGAAATATTGACTGAGTTAAGCAAGGCAAACAAATTTACAGGAGCCTTAAAAACAGCTGATATATTATTGGTTTTTTTAGCTGATTTCAATAGAATGAATGAAGCGAAAAAGGAATTTCCTGAGTATGAATACAATAGCAATTCAACTGAATCATACACTGTCGCTGTAAGTGATGCTTTTATTCAAGCAACTATGGCACAAGATATGGCTTTGAGCCTAGGACTTGATACCTTATTTCTAGGTTTAACAAGAATGATGGTTGAACCATTAATCACAAATTTAAACATACAAGGACAAGCTTTTCCAGTTGTTTCGTTAGCCATTGGCCACAAAGCTAGTGAAGGTAAAATTAAACCTAAATTGAATAGAGTATTTGAAAATAAATACGATATTGACAGATTAAAACATGATGTCGCTGAATACAATGATCAAATTTTAGATTACTTTAAATCAATTGCTCCTGACAAAACAGCATATTCATACACTCATGCAACCATAAAATCAGCCTCAAGTTACAAAATGAACACTGACATCATTGAAAAAATTTGAGATTTAAAATTAATAAAAAAATAAAAAAACACCTGTTTTCACAGGCGGTACATAGAAGTTACTCACTTCAATGCGGCTCATCGCTTGTTAAGTATAACAAAATAACAAATCATAAAAATTAAAAAATGGAGAAAAATGAAAAAAATTATTTACGATTATCCTTATGTTTTTAAAGATAACAACAATCCCGAAGAAAATATAATTTTTGTTCACGGTTTTAATTCAAGCCCAAACACATTTAAATTGTTTCAAAATTATTGAAAAAATTCAAATTATTATGCAATTCAATTCCCAGGAAATAGTGGAGTCAAAGCAGTAAAAAACCATAAACTTAGTGTGTATCAATTTGCTGAGTTATTGATTGATTTTATTGAGCAAAATCAATTAAAAAATGTTACTCTAATCGGACACTCAATGGGGGGTGGGACAATTTCATTAGCCTACCGCATGAGACCTGAACTATTCAAAAAAATGGTTTATGTAGCACCGATGAATAAAACATCTTTAGCAACAGCAGATGCCTATAAACAAACATATTTTCCAAAGAACTTTGATGAATTTTTGAATTTTCTTAGAGGTTTATATTTTGATATTTCAAAATTCACTAATGATGAAAAGTGAATGCGTTTAACAAAAGCTACATTCAATGCAGATGACTTTAATAACCCTGATATTTTAGAATTAGGAGATTCTTTACCTGTTTTAAAATTACACGATGATATTGAGGCAGGTTTAGAGAGCATTAATGTGCCAACGCTATTAATATTGGGTGAAAAAGACGCTGTAATTGCAAGAGATCAGTGTTTGAAGTATTTCAACGAACACGTTAAAGATGTACAAACAACATTCATTCCTAAGACAGGGCATATGATGTTTGAAGAAAATTGAGATAGTTTTATTTCAATTCTAGAACCATTTTTACTAAAGAAATAAATATTTGGTAGCTTTGTTAGCTACTTTTTTTTATTGCATTTTTAGAATATAAAAAAATGCGCAAAAGCGCATTTTGATTTGTGATTAGTCTAATTCAATATTGTGAAATACTTCTTGAACATCGTCATCATCTTCAAGTTTAGCAATAAATTCCTTGATTTTTTCTGTTTTTTCTTCGTCAAATTTCACAGTTGAATTAGGGATATATGTAACTTCACATTGTAAAAATTCACTGATACCTAATTCGTTTTCAATAGCGTTTTTAACTTCACTAAACACATCTGGTGTTGTTGAAATTAGATAACTGCTATCATCCACATCAATATCACTTGCTCCGTGTTCCAATGATGTTAAAGTAATTGTATCTTCATCAACCAATTCTTTTGATACCTCAATAATACCTTGTAAATCAAATTGAAAAGGAACTTGACCTGTTTTACCTAGGGTTGCGTTTTGACGGTTAAAGTATGCGGTCATTGATGACTTAGTACGATTCATGTTGTCGCTCAATGTTTTAATTAAAAATGTTGCTCCACCAGTAATTGTGGCATTGAATAAAGTTTCAACAAAACTTGCGCCATCTTTCGCTTCACCTTTTGCCTTCGCTAAAGCTCTTTCAATATTGGCTTTAGGCATGTTTTTTGCTTTTGCTTTAGAAATTGCTAATTTTAAAGCTGGGTTTGAATCTGGATCAGCTCCGCCAGCACCAGTTGCTACTACATAAATCTCTTTAAATAGTTTTTGGAATATTTTCCCTCTTGCTGCATCTTGTGCACCTTTACGGTGTGCTATATTAGCTGAATGTGAATGTCCTGCCATATTATTTCTCCTTCTTAAAATATTGTTCTATTGTTTTGGGCTGATATGCTTTTTGTCTTTTATGATGAGTTGCTCTATGCAATCTTTCAATTTTAAATTTTATATTAGTATCTAATAAATCTAAATTATTATTTAAGTAATTATCTAAATCATTATACGAAAAACCTAATTCGTCTTCATCACTTTGTCCTTCTCATAAACCGGCAGAAGGTTTTTTATTAATAATTGAGTCCGGAACATTTAGGTGTTTGGCAAGTAATCTAACCTCATTTTTTAATAATCTAGAAATTGGAAGTATATCAACTCCCCCATCACCATGTTTGGTGAAATAACCAATAAATAATTCATCTTCATTGTCAGTACCGACAACTAGATAATTTTTTTGTTGTGCTAAAGCATACAACGTTGTCATTCTCAATCTAGGTTTGATGTTGCTTAATGACATTTTATCAGTAACATTTGTTGCTGATTTTATTTCTTCAAACGTTGATTTCAAATCAACTGAAATTAAATTTAATTCAATGTTTTTTTGTAGCTGTTCAATATCATTTAAGTCAAAACTCATTGAATCTATTGGCATGACAACGCCAATAGTATTGTCGGGAAAAGCGCGTTTTGCAAGAGCAGAAACCAATGCTGAATCTATCCCACCACTAATTCCGACAATTAAACCTTTTGCTTTGGCTTTTTTTACACGTTCACGCAATCAATTAACCAAATAATTGCTATATTGTTCAATTTTTTGTTCAATAGGTTTTGAATTTATATTACTGTTTTCTCTCAAACCAATTCTCGGCATATTAACTCCATTTTCTTATATAAGAATATTACTATATATACAATATATAGCTTAAATTTTGAATAAATTTATTCATTTAATTCACTTGAACTATCATTTAAAACTTGTATTCTCATTCGTGAAGCTTTTTTGAAGTTGCTATTTTCATTCTCATTATCAAAAACAATTTCTCTCAATTTGACCATATCAGGCTCGAATGATGATAGTTTTTCTCAAGCATTATCACTCATTGTTATCATAAATTCAAGTGTTTCTTTATCAGTTGATAAATTTGGCATTTTTAAGAAAAAGTCTTCATTTTTTTCTTTAAATAAATTGATATTGTCTTCAATCTCTCTTCATTTATTTTCCAACATATAATCACTAAACAAATCCGCACCATATCTAAATGAAATTGAAATATCTTGCAAATGTTCGTTATTTGTAAAGTTATCGAATTTTTCTTTCGAACTTGTGTATAAAGGGTCAATAAACCACACAATATATTTGATTTTTCAATCAGGATTTCCTTGCGAGAGTGCTTTAGCTCTAATTATAGATTGTTCAATAAATTCATCAGCTTTCTTTTGCGAAAAAGTGTCTCTTTTTCGTGCAAATATTAAGGTCATTTCCTTATCAGTTGAGTTACGAAAAGCAATTGAAGTCCTAAATTTAATAACTTCGCTTTTATCAATAATTTCTTCTGAATTCATATCATCCAAATTGTCTCTGTCAATAACATAGTCCAATTTAAATGAATTTTTTAAGTGCTCAATATCGTCTAAATTAGAATAGAAAATTTCCTCTGCACAATTTACAATAAATTTGTAATAATTGTTCTCTTGTGCTCTTAAAAAAGATTGTTCTAATTTAGTAACAATATTGAACGGGTGCAAATTTGAATTGAATCGATAAGGCGATTCGATTAATTTAAGCAATAATTTTGGCCCATTACCATTGTTCAATATGCTTCTTAACTTTAGTTCAAAACTAGTGTAATCCATTATTTCTCCTTTATCTAATTTTGGATATTAAATATTTCTTCAAAATTTTCTGGTTCTTGTTCAACAAAGACTTCCATTTTGTTTTTATTAAAATCAATAAATCTTGTGTTTCAAAATCTTTTTTTCGGCTTTAATAAAATATTTAAAAAATGATTAATTCCTTTAGGATCTGTGTATAGAGGCGAGTGATTTTTACCGATAATCAAATGTGCTGCGTCAATGTTCATTGCATATTCTATTAAACGTTTAGTATCAACAATGGGGTCATTTTCACCGATCATAAAAATCAATTTATTTTTGTTTACTGTATACAAATCATCCAATTTTTTTAGAAATTCAGGGTTAAGTAAATTATCTTTGATTATAGGAATCCATTTTTCATTAACGTTCATAATACTGCGACCAATTGATGAAAATTTTAGACCCATGCTCAATATTTTTGTTCAAAAATCACCTGATTTTGCGTTGTTATTCAATAAATTTTTCATCATTGAATATGACTGAGATTTAACCATATTAGGATTGATAGGAGAAAGTAAAATTACTTTTCTAACTCGATTGTGATTTGCTAGTTTTGCCCCAACATAACCAGACATTGAGTGTGCAATAATGTATATGTGTTTTGTTTTTATTCTGCTAATAACTTGATCAGCGTACTCGCATCATTTATCTAAATTAATTTTAGAATTTATGTCTTCGCTTTGAATATATTTACTGCCAGGAAAATTGATTGCAACAGTGTTATACTCGTGGTCTAATTCAATAAGTTTTTGACAAAAATCGCTGCTTGAATTTATCCCGTGTAAAAATAATATTGTAGTATCACTTTTACGATCGTCTGTGTAAATCGGAATTTGTTCATTATCAAAATCAATATAATTAAAGTTCATTATTTAATTATAGTTTAAAAAAACTAACACTGTTTAAAATATTGCTTTCATTGTAGTTGTGTTTAACTTTTTACACTTAAAAACGTGTATTTTAGTAAAAAATAAAGTTCTGGAACGAACTTTATTAGAATTTACTATCTGGAATATATAGTTTACCATCGACTGATGAAACATTCGATACAGTAATCAATGCGTTTTTATCAACAGCTCTTATTTTTTTAATTAATCTAGGAACTTGTTTATATAAAGTTATTGAAGAAAGAACTTTAGTTTTAGATCCTGAATAACCACCTTCACCAACAGTGACTGTAAAGCTATTAATTGTTTTCTTATCACCAATAATAGCAGATTTAATAGCACTCATGTGTGGTGAGTAAACTTTACATTGTACAATTTTAAATCTAGGGAATAATTTATTTAGAGCAAAGACAAAAACAAAGTTTGAAATTAGGGTTGAAACAAAGTTAGGTGAAAGATACATTGATGGCGATCAAGCCAATTCTTTAAATGATTGTAAGGTCGAAATAATTCTTCCTTGTTGGTATGCACCTAAATTGTCTCAATTTTCAATTCTTTGAACAAAAGAACCTCAATCAGCAACTGTGTTAGTTGGAGCTATTTCTTTGGCAAATGAATTGATTAATAAGCTTCCTGGCAAGTATGAACCAATTGCCACCGCAACTACCAATATTCCAAGATTGATGTAACCATTTATGGTACCAAAGTTTTTTTGTTTAACTACTGACATGTATTCGCCGATAATTCCGGTAACACCTGCCGATCCACCTATAATTGCAATAACTGCAAAAAAGAATGCTAATAAGAAACCATAAACAACACCAAAAATCATTTGTGCTATAACATTCCCTGCATCATTTCAATGTAAAGGAATTAGTGATCACATTTGATTTTTACCAGCTCAATAATATTTAACAATATGTTCTTTTAATTGAACGGGAATATCGTTGTGTGAAAAGTTTCCGATTAAGTATAGTTTATCCGATCCGGGAATTTGCCCGACGGCAAATGAAACTAAACTTGAGACAACTAAAAATAAAATTGTCAATAGAGTGAATAGCTTTCCTGTTTTTTTTCAACCAAAAATAAATATTGGTATCGAAAGAACAATATAAAGAATTCAGAACAATGAGTGATCAATAACATTGTAAATTGCGGGACTAATATTTTTATTATTTTTCAATAACACATTGGTTATTCTGGCAGTTGCTTGCCCGAAAGCTGCTGCCCCAAAATTATAAATACCTGGGTTTTTAACTAGAAAAACACTGATAATACCAAATAAAACTGCTAGACCAGAAGTGATTAACGCAAGTTTTCACATTGGCATTGGTGCGTAAAATCTTGATAATCTCAGTACAAAGTTAGATAATTTTGTATATTTATACTTTGTATTTTTTCTTGCAACAGTTTTTTTAACACCTTGTCCAGGTTCTTGAGTAAAAATATCAAGACTTGCTGGATCTAATTGAGTTTCAGATGCAATAAAATCATCTTGATTAGCGTTTGCGCTTAAGCTTTCTAACCCATTATCTTTTTTATTCATAATTCTCCTTTCCTCGTATTTGTATAAAAAAAGAACTAAAAAAATTTAGTCGCGTTTTTCACAAATTATAAATTATTTTCAATAAATGCGAAATCACATTATAATATTAATATTAAATTTAATAGAGGAGGTAGCTTTGCCAGATAAAAAAGAATATGGTGCTTCGAACATTAAAGTGCTTAAAGGATTAGAAGCTGTTCGTGTACGTCCAGGTATGTATATTGGTTCAACAGGTCCAAGAGGTTTACACCACTTAATTTGAGAAATCGTCGATAACTCTGTTGATGAAGCAATGGCAGGATTTGCTGATAAAGTCTCAATTACAATTACTAAAGATGGTAGTGCAATTATTGAAGACAACGGACGGGGAATACCTGTTGATATTCACCCCGAAACAGGTCTTTCAACAGTTGAAACAGTTTTAACTGTTTTACACGCCGGTGGTAAATTCGACTCAGAAACATATAAGGTTTCAGGGGGATTACACGGAGTTGGAGCTTCAGTAGTTAATGCTTTGAGTACCAGTCTAGAAGTGTGAGTTAATCGTAATTCAAAACAATATTACGCTCGTTTTGCAAATGGTGGCGAAATTGTTGAGCACTTAAAAGAAATTGGTGATATTGACTCTGAAACAACTGGAACTAAAATTAAATTTAAACCTGACTTTTCAATAATGGACAATCATCCTTTTGATAAAAATGTAATTATTGACCATGCTAAACAAATTGCATACTTAAACAAAGGTTTAAAAATTTCTGTTACTGACGAAAGAGATGGCACAGAAAAAGAATTTCATTTTGAGGGTGGTATTGTTGATTATGTTAAAGAATTGAACAAAGGCCAAAAACTTATTCACCAAGACGTAATCTATGCTGAAGGTGAATACTCATATAATAATGAACCATCAGTTGCAGTTGAAGTTGCTGTGCAATATAACGAAAAAATAACCAGTAATGTTGTTAGTTATGCAAACAACATTATCACCGTTGAAGGTGGAACACACGAAAGCGGTTTCTATGATGCTCTTGTACGGCTAATTAATAATTATGCTACCTTGAATTCATACGTTAAAAATGATGATGATAAGTTCACACGTGATGATGTTAAAGAAGGAATAGTTGCAATTATTTCAATAAAACATACAGATCCTATTTTTGAAGGACAAACAAAAAGTAAATTAGGAAATAAAGACGCTCGAATTGCAGTAAATAAAGTGTTTAGTGATTCTCTAGAGAGATTCTTAAACGAAAATCCTGCTGAGGCTAAAACATTAATTCAAAAAATTATCGATGCTCGAAAATCAAGACTTGCTGGACAAGCAGCTCGTGACGCTGCTCGTCGTAAAACAGTTTTTGATACTGGGTCATTACCAGGAAAATTAGCTGATTGTTCTTCAAAAAATGCTGAAATCAGTGAACTTTACATTGTCGAAGGGAATTCAGCCGGCGGGTCAGCCAAAAACGGTCGTAACCGTGAAACACAGGCAATTCTACCATTGCGTGGTAAAGTTATTAATGTTGAAAAAAATGCACCAAGTAAAGTTTTTGGCAACGCCGAAATTTTATCGTTAATTTCTGCTCTAGGTACAGGAGTTGGTGAAGATTTTAACATCAATAAGTTGAGATATCACAAAATAGTAATCATGACCGATGCCGACGTCGATGGTTCTCACATTCGAACCTTATTATTGACCTTTTTCTACCGTTATTTCAGACCATTAATTGAATATGGCTTTATTTACATTGCTCAACCTCCTTTGTACAGATTACAACAAGGTAAAACAATTAAATACGTTTATACAGATGCTGAAAAAGAAACATTAATGGCCGAAATGAATCAATCTCAAAAAATCACCGTTCAACGTTATAAAGGGTTAGGTGAAATGGACGCTGAACAATTGTGAGATACAACAATGGACCCAGCAAACAGAAAAATGCTACAGGTTCAAATTTCTGATGCGGCACAAGCCGACTGAACATTTACAACCTTAATGGGTGACGAAGTATTTCCACGTCGTGAATTCATTGAAGCTAACGCAAAATATGTAAAAAATATCGATTTATAATCAAAAATGAAACACCTTTAACAAAAAATGCAAAAAAGGTGTTTTTTTTAATAAAAAAATGTGTTTTTATATTAAAATTATCGTAATAAAACAAATGAAAGGAATTATTATGTTAAGAGAAGTTGATCAAACTGCTTATAAAAATGAAATCCACGGCAAAGAAGAAAAAACATATTTACTAGTTTTTCACGCTTTATGATGTCCACCATGTAGAAATTTCAAACATTCTTTAGAAGAATTAGCAGAAAAAAATGGTGTTAATGTTTACCGTGTGAATGTTGATGAAAATCTAGACTTGCCAAGCGAATACGGCGTAAGAAATCTACCTACTTGATTTATTATGAACCCTGATGGTACAGTTGCTGAAAAAGTTGTAGGTTACAAACCTTACGAAGACTTATTCCAAGACCTTTCAAAATACTTATAATTAAAGCGAGCAATCGCTTTTTTTATTTAATTGAATATTTGCTTGCTATAATTTCACTATGAAAATAATCAGCGATAATCGAAAAGGTTTACACGGATATAAAATTATTGATACATATGAGGCGGGGTTAGTTCTTGAAGGATGAGAAGTTAAATCGGCCCGCGCTGGCACTGTTCAACTAACAACCTCATATTGCTTTTTTAGAAATAATGAAATTTTTCTTTCTAATGCAACATTTAAACAATTCATGCTTGTTAAAGGCGACGAAACACGTGAACGTAAATTATTAATGCATAAAAACGAAATAATTAGGTTAGCAAATAAAAAAGATCGCTTAGGGGCTTCAACCATTTTGCCTACTAAAATATACTTCAATTCAGCATCAAGAATTAAAGTAGAAATCGCTTTGGTTGTTGGTATGAATAAAGCTGATAAACGTGAAACTATTAAAAAACGTGATAACGATCGTTATCTACAAAAAGTATTGAAAAATTATAAATAATAAAAATAAGGCGACGCCTTATTTTTGTGTAATTATTACTGGTTTAAACACGTGAGAAAACGATTTTTGTTCAGTATTTGTTTCATTAAATTTCGCATTTTCAACTGACTGAATAATTTTTTCGATTTGCTCACCAATTTTTCTATAATCAACAAATATTTTTGTTTTATATTTTTTTTGTGTGTCATATATTGATTGAAAACCAATATCCGTTAGTCTTAATTGTTTATCGTTTGAAGAAACTAGATTTACGAATGTTTCGTGTGTTGAACACACAACATTAACATGATTGTTGTCAATTAAATATTTTTGGAATTTTTGTACTTCGACAATTTTTTTGTTATCTACTAAATAACGCTCGTACTGGATATTCATTTTTTCACAGGCTTTTTTGAAACCTAAAAAACGTAGGTAACATTGTCTCTCTGATAATTTAGCATCATCAGCATAAATTAATTTTTGCGAAGGTTCGATGTAATCAGCGAATATTTTTGTAACAGAGAAAAACGCATTTTCTACATCAATATCAACTCAATTTATTCCTTCAACTTGTTGTCCGTAAATCACAGTTGTTGTATCAAAATGTTGATGTTTTAAGAAATGGATAATTTGGTCGTTTTCAATTTTTGGTAAAAAGAAAACAATTGCGCTTGGTTTTCAAGCTAAACAATACTTAATTGTTTCGATGTACTCGTGTTGGTTCGGTGATGAATGTGTAATAAACACTTTTTTACCATTTACTTTTGCGGCTTGCTCGATACCGTTCATTATGTGTGTGTAAGCATTATCGTATCATTCGGGAACAATGATAAATATTGAACTACTACGACCTTTAATAAGTCTTGCACCATTATTTGGATAATAACCGTGTTCTTTGACTACCTTTTCTATTTTAGATTTTGTTTTTTTACTTACATAACCACCGTTATAGTATCTACTTACTGTACTAATTGAAACTTTAGCTAACTTTGATATATCTTTATATGAAAAACTTCTCATGATTAAATTATATATAATTTATTAGAATATTTAATTTTAGTTTATAATAAAAATGCTTGTAGAACAATAACATCGTAACTTGGTCAGGGCGGGAACGCAGCAGCCACATCGAAACGTGTTGTGTCTATGGGCGCTTTTTTTATTCAATTTTATTAATCATTTTTAAGAAAGATGACAAAACTTTTACCATATTTTTTGGTTTTGATATTTTTAAATAATGTTGGGATTTTGATATTATCAATATTATCAGTTTCAATGA
Organism: Mycoplasma sp. CSL7475-4; assembly: GCF_024834065.1. Taxonomy (GTDB): domain Bacteria; phylum Bacillota_I; class Bacilli_A; order Mycoplasmatales; family Metamycoplasmataceae; genus Mycoplasmopsis. The sequence continues at coordinate 173,841 of NZ_JANUYA010000001.1, read as the reverse complement.
TAATTTGCCCTTCATTATTCAACAAAGAACTCTCTTTGATTAGCTCCAAAGCTTGATTGACTATCATATAATTTTTATATGGTGGATCAATGAATATAAAATCAAAGACTAAATCTGTGTTTGCTAAAAATTTCAATGAATCAGTGTTTAATACTCGTTGATTTTCAATTTTCAATGATTTTAAGTTGTCATTGATTGTTTTTATAGCCACAAAATTATTGTCAATAAAAACAACACTGTTTGCACTGTTGCTCAATGCTTCTAACCCCATAGCACCACTACCAGCAAATAAATCTAAAACATCTTTATTTTCCATATCAAAGCGTATGGAATTAAAAATTGCTTCCCGAACACTATCTTTAGTAGGACGAGTTAAATCAGTAGCAGGTTGCTTAATTTGTAATCTTCTAAATTTTCCTGAAATTATTCTTAACATATCACCTCGTTTATAAAATCTAATTTATGGTATTATAATTAAACTATGAAATACAATGTAAAATTAGTAAAATTACCCAATAAAATTTTAAGAGAAAAATCTCAAGATATTCCAATTCCCTTGACCCCTGAGGACATTCATTTAGCCGAAACAATGATTTATCACATTGATGATAGTCAAAAAGAAGGAACTAAATTTCAGCCTGGAGTAGGTGTTGCCGCTGTTCAATATGGTATTTTGAAAAATATGTTCTATATAAACACTGAAGAAATAGACCCATTATTGATTTCTAACGGTGCCAGAAAAATTAAAGATGTTTTTATTAATCCAAAAATAATAGCAAAATCAGAGCACAAAATTTCATTGAATGATGGTGAAGGTTGTTTAAGTGTTGGCTCAAATATTAAAGGTCAAGACGGGTATGTTTATCGTGCAAACAGAATAGTTTTTGAGGCTTATTCATATAACGAGAAAAAAGTTGTTAAAATGGACCTAGAAGGTTATTTAGCAATTGTTGCACAACACGAATTAGACCACTTGAGTGGTAAATTATTCATTGATAGAATCAATAAGAAAAACCCTTGAAAAAAAGAAGCAAATTCGCATCTTGTAGGATAGTTAAAACGATAGTAATGCCTAAAATTAGCTAGGTATTATTTTTATTTAGTAAAATTGTAATGTTATGAATAATTTCGAATTTTTAAACAGTAAGTTTTTTGCTTTTTTCTCAAAAAGCAACGGTTCAGTAGCAACAATAATATCATTGGCTGTGATATTTGTTATTGTGGCTATAGCCGTAATAAGAGGAATATGAGGAGGTTTTTGACATTCATTAATTATGTCAATTTTGGGAATCGCCTTTGGTGTTTTAACCTTATTGATATTAACTAAGTCTGTCTCTGGTTTTACTCATAAGAAATTAATGGAATTAGACATATTCAAAGTCGATGACACATTAAAATTATTTGCTGATGATGTCAATGGCGTAGCGTTAGGTGTGCTATTCCTGATAATAGTTGCTTTATTCCATATTGTTTCGCTGATTATAACAGCAATCATTGTCGGTGCATCACGTTTAACACCGAAAAAACTAAAAAAACGTGGTAAAAAAGTTAAATTAAATAGACTTTTAGGTGCTTTAATTGCTCCTGTGTCAGTAATCCCACTTTCAATAGGGTTTGTCAATATTACTGGGGTATTTGGCAATAAAAACAAAATTGCCGAGTGAAATGACAAAATTCTTTATACGCTTTCAGGCGGACAAATTAAAGGAATATCTAGATACACTCCGCTTGTAACAACTATTGTTGAAATAAAAGAAAAAAATATTGATTTATCAAAAGCTAAAGAGGCATTAGAATTAATTCAAAGAGGATTTAATCCAGATCGTATCCATTTTGATAAGCCTACAAATAAATTAACTATTGCTTTATTTAACCAATTAACAACAACACAAGAAATCGAAAACTGAAACAATTTGTCGAAAGTTAGCCAAATAGTTTTAAATAATTTAAGCCAAACAAACGAATCATGAAATCTGTTTACTAAGATGATAAGTTCAAAATTGAATTTTGGTGCCGAAACACAAAAAAGAAACGCTTCATACATTAAACAGATCTACAATATTATCAAACTATCATTAGAAAATCCTGATGAGACTAAAGTTAAAATTGACTATTTTGACGAAAATCGCATAAAACCAATACAAAGCAATATTTCTAAAGAAAATCAAGAACAATTAGTTAATATTTTTTACAAAAAAATGATTAATTCTCAAGACAAAAATGTAGAAAATTTAGCTAAAAAATTAATAAAATCTTTATTTAATTTCAACTAGGAGAAAATATGAACATTTCAATCAAAAATGTTGCCAAAAAACTAGGTGTTACTGAAACACAAGTAACAACAGTTTTAGACTTAATTGCTGATAATGCAACGGTACCTTTTATCGCCAGATATCGTCAACAACAAACCGGCGGACTTGATGAAGAAATTATTCGTCAAATCAATGATTTATACATATACGATGTTGAATTAAATAAGAGAAAAGATGCAATTATTGAAATTTTGAAAGAAAAAGAGCTTTTAACAAAAGAAATTGAAAATAAATTGCGTGCCGCAGAAACAAAATCAGAAGTCGAAAACATCTACGAACCATTCAAGGTTGGTAAAAAAACTAAGGCTACCGAGGCAATAGCTTTAGGTTTAGGGCCATTGGCTAAAGAAATAATGACAAATACCAACCCTAACTATAACCCTTATAAAGATGCTGAAAAATACTTAAATGATAAAGTTGAAAGCGTGGAGTTTGCCTTAGAACAGGCAAAATACATAATTAGCCAAATTATTTCGCAAGACACGTCAACACGTGAATATGTCAAAAAACAGTTATTTAATTATGGGAACATTGTAACTAAAGTCAAGAAAAATGTTGAAGATGAAAACAGAAATTTCGAAAACTACTACGACTACAGCGAAAGAGTTAAATTTATTCCAAACCACAGAGTAATGGCTATAGCCCGTGGTGAGAACAAAAAAATAATCTCATATGATATTTCATACAACGAAAAGCAAATTTTATATGAATTAAACAACGTATATTTCAAAAACAAAAAAACAGGTAAATTAATCAATGAATCTATTCAAGATTCTCTTGATAGATTGATAATTCCTTCAATAATTCGTGAAATTAAAGCCGATTTATTTGCTAGAGCAGAAAAAGAGGCAGTTGAACTATTTGCCAATAGTCTAGAGGACATGCTATTATGACCAGCAGTTAAAAATAAAACTGTTTTGGCAATTGACCCAGCTTACGCACACGGATGTAAAATTGCCGTTTTAGACCCACAAGGGAATTTTCTAGAAAAATGATTAATTTTTCCAACCCCACCACGTAACGAAATTGAGCGTTCAGCTAAAATCGTAAACTCGATTATAGATAGACGCAAAGTAAACATAATCGTTATTGGTAATGGTACTGCTTCACGTGAAACAGAAGAGTTTATCGCCAACTTACTAAAACAAAGACGAAGAGACAAAGATGAAGATATTCAATACGCAGTTGTCTCTGAAGTTGGAGCTTCTGTTTATTCAGCTTCAAAAATTGCACAAGAAGAATTTCCTGATTTTAGCGTTGAAGAACGCTCGGCTATCAATATCGGCCGTAGATTCCAAGATCCGTTAAATGAATTGATTAAGATTGATCCAAAATCAATCGGTGTTGGTCAATACCAACACGATGTTAATCAAAAAGATCTTTCAACAGCCTTAAAATTTAAAATCGACAAGGTTGTGAATAAAGTTGGAGTTGATTTAAACACTGCTTCAAAAACAATACTTACATACATTTCTGGTCTAAGTGAAAAAATGGCTCAAAATATAATTGACCACAGATCGAAAATTGAAAAATTTAACGATCGAAATGAGCTAAAAAACGTTAAAGGTATTGGACCAAAAGCTTTTGAACAAAGTGTCGGCTTTTTACGAATACACAATTCTAAAAACTTCTTCGATAGAACCTCAATTCACCCTGAATCATACAAATTAGCGAGTCAACTTGTTGACACATTAGGCATTGATTTGAATGATATTGATATTGAGTTATTGAACAATCAAAATATTGAAGAATTAGCTAAAAAATTAAATTCTAACGTCTATGATGTAAGCTTCATTATTGACTCATTAAAAAACCCTACAAAAGACATTCGAGATGAAAAAGATGGCTATATTCTTAAAAAAGATGTTTTAAATGTTGAAGATGTTGTTAAGGGTATGGTTTTAGACGGCAGCGTTCAAAGTATTACTGATTTTGGTGCGTTCGTCTATATTGGTATAAAACAAAATGTATTAATCCACATCAGTAAAATGAAGAAAAACGACAAACATTTAATCAAGCATCCTAGTGAAATATTGAAAGTTGGGCAAAATATTAAAGTTGAAATATTAGAAAACGATATTGAAAGATCTAGAATCAGCGGACGCCTAATTTATAAAGACTAAACATTGTAGTTTTTATTCAATAAAAATAATTTTAAACTCGAATGATTCAGTTCGAGTTTTTTTGATATTTTTAATAATTATCTTCAGCATTTTTATTGAAATAAACGCAGACATGGGAGATAATTTTAATTATTTTTTCCATGTTTAATCTAAAAAGTAATATTTTAGTATTATTAATATATGAATAAATTTACAAACTTATATAACACAACTGAATATACTTTTTTAGATTCACTAATACGTATCAAAACATTAGTTGAAGAAAGCAAAACAGCTGGTTTAAAAGCTGTTGCCTTAACCGACCATAACAATATGTTTGGACTTGGCTTATTTCTTGACACATGTGCTTTGAATAATATTAAACCAATCGTCGGGCTTGACCTTGATGTTAGCGAGTATAGATTTATATTGCTTGCTAAAAATTACACTGGTTTTCAAAAATTAAATGAGCTTGTGTTAGAAAAATCAAAAAACAATCAAATTTTGCTCTCTGATATTGATCACACTGATCTAATAATCATAGATCACCCTACTGATGGTTATTACACTAAAAATAGAGAAATGTATCAATTTGAAAATGCAAAATATTATGTCAATTCATTGGATATTAATATTGAAAATGCTATCTTTATTAAACAAAATCAGTTATTCAACAAAAATGATATTGATACATTAAATTTATTGCAAAAATTAGGTAATAACCCAATTTCTAGCACAATGTTAGACTATTTTGAAACACCTGAATTAGACCCTATAATGATTGAAAGAATTGACGAAATTATTGAAAATTGCAATTTTGTATTGCCGGAAAAAAAATTACATTTGGCTAAATACGATAATAATGATGCGAAGCAAAATGAAGCACTTTTAGTTGAGTTATTGAATAAGGGTATTGATAGAATTCGTGATGAATTGCCTAAAGACATAAATGAATGAAAACCAAGATTATCATATGAGTTTGAAACAATTAAATCATTAGGTTTTGTTGACTATTTTTTAATAATCCAAGATTTAGTTAACTGAGCAAAATCTCAAGGTATCAGTATCGGTCCTGGTAGAGGTAGTGCGGCCGGTTCCTTTATTTCTTATCTTTTAAACATTACATCAATAAACCCATTGAAATATGATTTATTATTTGAGCGTTTTTTAAATCCTCAAAGAATTTCATGACCTGATATTGATATTGATATTCAGGACGATCGTCGTATGGAAGTGTTTGAATATTTAAAAAATAAGTATGGTTTTAATAGAGTGTCATTTATCTCAACATTTCAAACTTTAGGGGCTAAGATGGCTATAAGAGATGTGGGGCGAATGTTGGAAATACCTTTAAACAAAATCAATATTATTTCCAAAACTTTATCACCTAGCGAATCATTATCTGATGCAGTGCTTAAAAATCCAGCATTTAGAAAAGAAATCGAAGAATTTCCATTGCTACTTAAACACGCAATGAAAATTGAAGGACTGCCTAGACAACAAAGTTATCATCCTGCCGGTTTAATAATTGCTCAAGAAAATATTTCAAATTATGCTCCTGTATGTTTAAGCAATGACGGGCTTTATCAACAAGTTCAACTAACAATGGATTTTGTTGAAAATTTTGGTTTGTTGAAAATTGATTTATTAGGTTTAAAAACATTGACTGAAATCCAAAATATGGAGCAATTGATTGATAAAAAATATTGATTTGAGAACTTATTAAAAACACCAGAACACAAAGAAATTATCAACGACCAAAAAGTTTTTAAAAATTTAAATGATGGATTTACTGAAGGTTTATTCCAATTAGAGTCGCCCGGAATGAAAAAAACAATTTCAAAGGTAAAATTAAACTTGTTTGAAGATTTATACGCCATTATTTCTCTATTCCGTCCTGGACCGATGGCTTATATATCAACTTATGCCAACAATAAACAAAACCCTTCGTTAATACAAAAAATTCATCCTATTTATGATGAAATTTTAAGTTCAACATGCGGCATAATGGTTTATCAAGAACAAATAATGTTAATTGCACAAAAAGTTGCAAACATGAGTTTTGTTGAAGCAGACTTTTTGAGACGCGCAATCAGTAAAAAAGACGAACAAAATATAAGACAATATAAAGACAAATTTGTTGAAGGCGCTTTGAAAAATGGTTTAAGCGAGAGTCAAGTAAATAAAATTTATTCAAATATTGAACGTTTTGCCGAATACGGATTCAATAAATCACACGCAGTTTCTTATGCGTTTTTAACAATGAAAATGGCTTTTTATAAAACATATTATCCATTAATTTTTTATTCAGCATTAATTTCAAATTCAAGAGGTTCGCAATCAAAAATTAATCAATATGCTTTAGAAATTAGAAAGCAAAACAAAATTGTCAATTCACCAAGCATATTGCATTCGTCAGCTAATACTGTTATCAAAAACGGTCAAATTTGATTACCTTTCGATATCATCAAAGGTTTTGGGGGTGAAAGTATCAATAAAATCATTCAAAACATTGATGAATATGGACCATTTAGCAATAATTTAACAGAAACAATATTGAGATTGCGCCTTGCCGGTCTAACCGACAATGCAATTGATATTTTAGTTCGCGCCAATGTTTTTAGAGAATACGGCAATATGAATTCTATTCTTAAACAACTGAGCACAATTTTAGATGAATTTAGAAGCATACCTAAAGATACTGATTGAATTACTTTAAAAGATAAATTCGAAAAAATGGGTAATTTTAATTACTCAGTTGATGATGTCGAACGTGATATTGCTTTTGAAATCAAAAATGAAGAAGAATTATTAGGGATGTCTTATAATGCTTTTGACACCTCGCGTTTTGAAAAAGAGGGTGATGTTAAATTGAACTCTATTCCAATGAATTATTCAGAATGAGTTGTTGTAAAAGTTGAACAAATTAAAAAATTAAACGCTAAACCTTATTTTATTATTGAATTAAGCGATAGCACAACTAAACAAGTTTTCTTCTTGAACAACTCAAAATGAGACGAATGGTCTAATGTCAAAAAAAATGATCTAATAAGAGCAAAAATAACAAACAATAATTCAAAACTAAAACTACTAACATTTAAAGGAATTTAATATGAATAACAAAAAAGATAAATTTTTACTTATTGACGGCAACTTTTTGCTCTTTCAATCATTTTATGCGTCTTATTCAAGATACGGTTCGTCTATGCAAGACTCGCAAGGACGTAGCACAAATGGTGTCCACGTCTTTTTTATGACTTTACACAAAATTTTAAATTACATTCAACCACAATACCTGTTTATCGCTTTTGATGCACATGGTAAAACAAAAAGACATCTTCTATACGAAGATTACAAAGCAGGTCGTTCAAAAGCACCCGAAAGCATTCATGAGCAATTTGATTATGTAAAACAAATTTTAACTGGTTTTAACATTAAATGATTTGAACAAGTTGGCGATGAAGCGGATGATTTAATTGCAACATTAAGCCAAATTGAAAATGTGGAAAAATATATTTTTTCCAAAGATCAAGACTTATTACAATTAGTCAACGAATCCACAAGTGTTATATACAAAAGTAGCGATAATGAATTTGATTTATACACAACATCAAATTTCGAACAAATACACAAAATTAAACCTTACCAGATTCCAGATTTAAAAGGACTAGCAGGAGATAGTTCAGATAATATCAAAGGTGTTGCGGGAATAGGAAAAATTGGTGCTATTAAACTAATTAATAAATATGGTTCAATCGAAAATATTTATCAAAATATTCACGAAATTAAAGGGGCAACAAAATCAAAACTTGAACTAGGTGTTAATGATGCAAAATTTGCAAAATCATTGACAATATTAAACAAAAATGTTGAAATGAATACCGATTTGCCTTTTTACTCAGTAACAACCATAAATGTTGATGAAGGAATCAATGTTTTAGAATCGTTTGATTTGAATTATGTAATCACAAAATGAAAAGAATTTATGTAACAGCGTATTATTTTGACGCTGTTTTTTTGTTATATATTTTCATATTTTTTTCACAAATAGCCCTCCTATAACCACATATAGTGGCGAAATATGAGGTTTTAATATAAAATAAAAATGTAAAAAATACATTAGGAGTGAAATGAATAAGAAAAAAATTGGCTTTTTAACAATTGCCGCAACAACATTGACAGCTTTCCCAGTTATTGCTGCTTCATGTACCAAAAATACTGATTATTCAAAGGAAATCAGTGTAGAAGTTAGGGGAGGACTAACTAAACCTGCTTCAGCAGTGACTGCGGGTGACATAAACGCAACCACAACTGCTGGTGATAAAATTACAGTAAGCGTAAAAAGCGTTAAAGTCTCGAGCGAATCTAATACTACTTTATTAGTTACATTAGAAGTTAAAGACAATAAAACAGGAAAAATTTCTGAAGTTATTAAATCTATTACCGGATTCCCACAAACTCAAAACGAAAACACAGACAGTGCCCAATCTGTAAACTATGCAGAATTAATCACTGTTTCCGTACCGGATGAAATTAAATCTAAATTCCCTAAAGATGTAACAATTCCAGAAGTAAGCGTTACACTAAACAGTCAAAACGCAAATGCTGCCGTTGCTACATTAGCCACAAATAAAGCTAATAAATCAATTTTGGATGTTACTATTACAATAACCGAATCAAACGGTAACACCTTGAGAATTGTTAAACAAATTGAAGGATTTAAAGAAGAATACCCAGAGCAAATTCAAAGCGCTTATGCTGAACTTCCAAACAATATTAACATTGTTAAAAATATTGCTAGTTCAAAATATTTTGCCACTGCCCAAGATGGGGCAAAAGTTTATTGAGATTATAAACAAGCTGCATTTTATGACAAACCATTCGTGAATGGTAGTGACGAAAACAATACAAGAGTAAAACTGTTTGAGGTTAATCAAGACTTCAGATTAGGTTTCGGAGTTAACACAGTATCTCCTAGAGAAGAAGGAAAAGAAGATAGCGAATTAAATAACAGTGCTGTTTTAGTAAAAAATGATGCTGGTTACTCATTGAAATTTAGACTATCGCAATACAAAAACAATAAAACACCGAGTGTATTTTATGATGATGTAGTTACATCGCAAAATCAAGAATTCACATTTTTAACCTTGGACCAACTTAATGAAAAATCTAGTGGTGTTACTTTAAGTTATCCTAATGCCGCAGATGTTAAAGAAGTGAATGCTGTTGCTGAAAACATAACGAACAATTTAGATGATGAAAATCTAAAAATTTCAATCAAAGAATTTAACCCACTAAACGGACAAGGTAAAGTTGCTGTAACTTTTACAGTTACTACACAAGTTGGTGATGAAGTTCTTGAAACAGAAATTAAAAACCAAGAATTGACCGGCTTTAAAATCGACGATTTTGACGCACAATTTGCTAATCTAACCGCAGAATATCCAAATATGGGTGAAACTCTTGCTTCACAAGCGGTTGCAAATTCATTTACATTTAAAAACGGGGATCAAGATTTCAATTTCCCTGAAGGAGTTACAAAAACTGTAACTATAAAAGAAAATTCTGTAAATGACTATAAAGGACTTTTAACAATAACATTAAATGTTTCTAAAGACGATAGCACATTTACCAACGATTATAGTTTTACAGGATTCAAACATAAAGAATTTAATTTCCAAAATTATATTAATGATGAATCGCATCGTCCAGTTCTAAACCCAGAAATCGAAGCAAATAAAGCAGAAACTAATGCAGCCACTCTGCTACCTTCAAACTTTACACTTCCTGAATATGATGCGCAAGCAGTTAGCGCAGAAATAGTCGGTGTTAGTGTCAAAGGAGATAACAACACCGTGGCTGTTGTTAGTGTAAATTGAACAAATATCCTTGTTGAAAATTCAGATCCTGTATTAAAAACCTATGAATTTGATGGATTTAAAGCAGTTGAAAGCAAAGAATATCGTACTCCTGAACTATATGCATTAGCATGAAACAACAAATTATTTAAATATGTTGCAAACGAAGAAAACAACAATAGAATAATTAATCATTACGAAAAAAGCAAGAAAAAAGACGAAAATGGTAGAAAAGTTGCATTTATCACCATCAAAAATAACGCTGTTACTTTAAACAAAAAAGATCCAGCCTTTACATCTGCCTTATCTTATGACGAAAGCGTTGAGGTGCTTACACACGGAGGGAATAATAACGTTTCCTGACCACATAAAAAAGGATCAAACAAAGGTATTGCAATTGTTAACGATGGAACCAAATACTACATTGAGTACGTTTTAGTTTTAGCGAACGGTGAAGATGATACCGAAGTATTTAAACTTGAATTATTCGATACAGCAACAACAAACGCAGATAACTAATTATCAAAAATAGATCAAACTTATAAGTTTTTTCTATTTTTTTATATAAAAATTTTTTTCAAATATTTTTGCAAAAAAACGAAAATGCTGATTTTGGCTAAAAAATTAGCAAAATAATGCATTATCTGCTAAAAAAACGAAAAACGCGTATAATAAATAAAATTTTGACCGATTTTGCGTTTTTTGTATAATTAAGACATATAAATAATAATATTAGATTAATAATAAAATTAAATTCAAGAAAAGAGGCTAAAATGAAAATTGAATTAGGAATTTCTACTTTTGGTGAAACAACACCATTAGAAAAAACAGGAAAAACTATTCCACACGATGAAAGAATTAGACAAATGGTTGCTGAAATTGAACTAGCTGATAAAGTTGGTCTTGATGTTTATGCAATTGGCGAACACCATAGAGATGATTTCGCAGTGTCAGCGCCTGAAATTGTGATGGCTGCCGGTGCAGTTAACACAAAGAACATTAAATTATCAAGTGCTGTTACAGTATTGTCATCAAATGACCCAGTTAGAGTTTATCAAAACTTCTCAACTGTTGACGCTTTATCAAATGGTAGAGCAGAAATAATGGTTGGTAGAGGATCATTTACTGAATCATTCCCACTATTTGGTTACACATTAGATAACTATGATGAATTATTCACCGAAAAATTAGACATGCTTGAAGAAATCAAAGCTAACGAAATACTTGATTGAAAAGGAAAACTAACTCAAAGTGTAGATAGAAGAGGTGTATACCCACGTCACATTAACTTACCTATTTGAGTAGCAACCGGTGGTAATGGTCAATCAACACTACAAACAGCTTATAGAGGTCTACCAATTATTTATGCAATTATTGGTGGAAATCCATTCGCATTTAAATATTTAGTAGACGCATATAAGGAAACTTTCAAAAGTGTCCACGGTGATAATTTAGAAAATATGCAAGTCGGAGCTCACTCATGAGGTTACATTGATAATACAACTGAAGAAGCTGTTAAAAAATACTACTACCCTACCAAAATTTTTGTAGATAGAATCGCAAAAGATAGATCTTCATGAAGAGAATTATCTAAAGAAGCATACGAACACATGGTTTCTGAGGAAGGGGCAATGATGGTCGGTTCACCAGAATTAGTTGCTAAAAAAATTATTAAATTAGTAGAGGGATTAGGATTAACAAGATTCTTAATTCACCTACCAGTTGGTTCATTGCCACATGAAGATGTTTTAAATTCAATCAAACTTTTTGGTGAAAAAGTTGCACCAATCGTTAGAGAATACTTCAAAAACAAATAATATAATACAGCTCACGCTGTATTTTTTATTGCTTATTTATAAGGCTATTCGTGAAAATGCCCGAAAAAAAGGTATAATAAAATTATGACTAAAAATAAATTAAAGTTTGTTTTCTCATCTTTAAGTATCACAACAACACCCTTAATTGTTATTTCATGCAAAAATAATCAGGATATAAATAATTTATCAATAAAATTAAAGACAAATATTGATAAAATTCACTTCAACGAAATCAAATCAAATAGTTTTGAACTACTTAACAACAACAAAAACATTGAAATAATGTTGATGGATAAAGAAACATTAAGTAACGGCGACATTCGTGTTCTATATCAACTAAAGGATCACCAAAATGTTTCAAATATCAAGGAATTGGTTATTCCTGCTGATAAAATTATTAAAATCAACGAAGACCAACCAAAAGATAGTGTTGTAAGTGATAACGATCAAAACAAAGATGATAACAATCAACAATCAAACCCAAGCGAAAATACCGAAACCAACAGCACTGAAGTGCATGACACTGATAAATCAGACGCAAACGCATCTGAAGAAACCACTGCTACCGAAAGTAATGTTACTGACAATAAAGAAGAAAAACATGAACAGCCCGATACAAACGATAACGATAATATAAATAACGGCGATTCAAAAAACTTTATAAGAATAGCTTCTTGAAATGTTTTAAATTTCGGATCAAGATCGGTAAAGTATGAACCAAAAGGTCAAGCAATAGCTTCAATTATTTATACACAAGATTATGATGTTGTTGGTGTGACTGAATTAGACAGTGAAGAGGCTATTAAACAAGTGGTCAATCTTTTAAATGAAATAGATACAAAACATTCAGTCAATAATGATTGAAAATACATTATTTCTGATGAATACCCAATAGCCGAAGGTCACAAAAATCAAGCAGATAAACATGCTGGATTTATCTATAAAAATACAGTAGTTTCGCCTGCTTTATTGCAAAATAATCAGTATAAAGCACTCTATAATAATTCAAATTTTGAAAATAAATTCGGCGGCTCATTAAATGGTTATTCAAGACCGCCTTTTACAGTTAAATTCAATGTAAATTTATTGAAATATAAAAATAATAATTTCACTTACCTAGTTTCGCACTTTGACGGACCAGGAGTTAATGAAGGAGAAATTAGTGTTAGCGGTGGTAATGGATCTGGCGAATTTAATGAAGCATGAAACATAAAAAATGCATTTGAATGAGCAAAAACAATAAATAATGGTGATGATGATTTAATTTTTCAAGGTGATACTAATATTGAATTGAAAAATCAAAGTCAGGCTTTTGGTTGAGTAAATGATTATAATGCTCAAATTGTCTTTGATGATGATGAAAGCAATGCAACCTCGCTTAAAAGATCATATGGTAAATATAGTCAACCATACGACAAAATTATTCATAGTTCTAACCTAAAATATACTAATCCAAAAATTTATCACTTGTATGATTTTGTAAATGATCCTTCAATTTTTCAATTTTCTAAAATCAGCTCGTTAGAAGAATGAATTGAATATTGTTCACAAATTTCAGGAAAAAAATACCAGAGTGAAATAGGTTATATTTATTCTGGTGTTTCAGATCATTCGCCAATTAGCTATGATTTAGTTTTGGACGTTAATGATCAACATTAATTAAACAAAAAATCGGTCACAGCCGATTTTTATATTTTTATTTAACTTTAATTAAAGATGAAACTTCAATGTTTTTATTAGCAAATTTTTCTCTACCTTTTAGCGATTCAAGTTCTAATAAAAGAATAATTCTTTTGACTATTGCTCCTTGTTCCTCAAGTAAAGTAACAATTGCTTTAGTGGTGCCACCAGTCGCTAAAACATCATCAATAATAGCTACTGTTTGACCCGGTTTGATAAAGCCTTTTTGTATTTGTAATACATTATTTCCGTATTCCAAATCATAATTCTTACTGATAACTTCACCAGGCAATTTTCCTGGTTTTCTAACCATTACGAATGGTTTTTTCAATATAGCTGCTGTTGGTGTACCGAACAAAAATCCTCTGGCGTCGGGACCAACAATAATATCACAATCTTTTGCAAGTTCAGCCATCTGTGTTATCGTATAGTGCAATGCTTCACCATCGCCTAATAAAGGACTAATATCTTTAAACAAAATTCCTTGTTTTGGGAAATTTGGGATATCTCTAATATATTTATCTAATTTCATTAAATCTCCAATTTATTTTTTTAAATCAATTAAATTGTTACTGCAACATCTTCGAAAAATTCAACCACATCGTCTTCTTTAATGTCATTAAATTTACGAATTTTCATACCGAAGTCTTTTCCTTTTTCGACTTCTTTTACATCGTTTATGTCTCTACGAAGTGTTTCAATAACACCTTCGTGGATTAGTTTTTTGCCTCTAAAGACTTTAACTTTAGAGTTTGCTTTTACAACACCTTCATCAAGCATAGTACCCGCAATAGTTCCAACTTTTGAGTAGAAAAATGTTTTAATAACATGGCCTGAACCAATTTTTTTCTCTTCATAAACTACTGCTTTTTCGCCATCAAGTCAAGTTTGCATGTCTTCGATAACTTTGAATACAACATCATAGTAAGCAATTTTTACACCTGCTTGTTTAGCACTTTGTTTAATATTTGAACTTGCTTTTATTCTGAATGTAATAATTAGTGCATCTGATGTTTGAGCTAATAATAAGTCTGAGTTAGAAACCTCACCTGTTTGAGCACCGATAACTCTAATTATTGCCTCATCATTGCTCATGCCGTCTAATTTTGATTTTAGGGCTTCTGATGTTCCTTGAACATCAGAACGAATTATAATGTTTAAGATTTTTTTGCCATCTTCATCAGATGCTGCTTGAGCACGATTGAATAAGTCAGTTCTCTTGTCCATTTGTTGTTTTTCGATAGCAATTTTTTTAGCAAATTTTTCATCTTCGAATGAAATGAATCTTTCTCCAGCTTGTGGTGATGTATTTAATCCAGACACAACAACTGGCATTCCTGGTGTAGCAAATTCAATTAATTTACCGTTGGTATTTTTCAGTGACTTAATACGCCCATATGTTGAACCAGCTACCATATAGTCGCCCTTGTATAGAGTACCATTGTCAATGATTAACGTAGCAACAACACCGACACCTTTATCGGCTCTCGATTCTAGTACAAATCCTGATGGATATCTATTTTTGTTTGCTTTTAAGTCCATTAAATCAGAAAAAGTAATAATGTTGTCTAATAATTCGTCAACACCTTCACCCGTTTTGGCTGAACCATAAACAATAGGAACATCGCCGCCGTATTCTTCAACAATTACGTCATTTTCAGCTAATTCACGTTTAACTTTTTCTATATCTTTAGTTTGTTTGTCCATTTTATTAACAAACACTATCATAGGAGCATTAGCCGCTCTGGTGTGTTGGATCGCCTCTTTGGTTTGTGGCATAACTCCATCATCGGCAGCAACCACCAAAATAACAATGTCAGTTACTTGTGCTCCTCTTGAACGCATTTCAGTAAATACTTCATGTCCAGGAGTATCAATAAATGTAATTGTGCCTTTATCATTGATTACTTGATAAGCACCAACATGTTGTGTAATTCCACTTGATTCAGTTTCGACAACTTTAGACTTACGAATATAGTCCAATAAAGAAGTTTTACCATGATCAACGTGTCCCATGATGGTAATTACTGGTGGACGTTTTGTTAAAGATTTTTCATCATCAATAAATTCAACTGTGTTTAAAAAATTTGATGCATCAACACTTTGTTCTTTTTTAAAGTCAAGGTTTAATTCCAAACATAATTCGGCAATTTCTTCTTCTTCCAAAATATGATTGATTTGGTACATTTTACCTTTCATCATAAACTTTTTGATTAAATCATTAGGGTTTACACCGACTTTATTCGCAAATTCTCCCAATGGCATTGTGCTTGTAAAAATAAACACTCCGTCTTTTACCTCGGTTTTAATGTTGTTTAATTGCGATTGAACATCTTGTTGGTTTGTTATTCTGTTTTTCTTAGACATTTTGCCTCCTCTAATTGATGTTGTATTTTTATATACGTTTCACGACTAACATTTGTCCTAAAAGTACGATTAAGTGCTTTTGTTTTTAAAACTTGTTGTCAAGTTTGTTCGTTCAATAAAAGATAAGCACCACGACCTTTCATATTTTTATCTAAATCGAGACTAATTTGATTGTTTTTTTTGTCATAATCAAATCTTATCAAATTAGCAACTTCTAAAATCTGATTAGTAATAATACACTTACGTTTAACCAAGACTATTCGTCCCAATCTTCATCATCAAATTCACTTAAATCAAAATCATCAAGACCGTATTTAGATAAATCATCGTCTGTTTTGAAGTTTTCCATAACTTCTTTAACTCTTCTGTAATCCTCAAAGTCGTCTTTAATTTGAGTTGCCTTATCATTTTCAGCAACAAAACTATTAACTGCATCATCTAATGTGAATGATTCTTCAACAGTTTTTTCAGTATTTTGTTGATGTTGTTTGAATAATTCTTCAAATTCTAAGCCAAAGTCTGATGTATCAATGTCTTTGAATTCTTGTTCAGTAAAGCTCATAACATCATCGTCAAACGAATCAGCTGAAATGTTAATTTTAGAAACATCAAAAGCGTTTGCTCGTCTTGCTGGTCTTGTATTTTTGCGAGTTGTGGTTGAGGTTTTAACTTCAAACGCTTTTGAGTTATTAAACACAATACCTTGAGCTTTAGCATCTACATCGCTAATAATATCTAAATTACAATTTGTTAAGCTTGACGCTAGAGATACATTCACACCTCTACGACCTATTGCTGGTGTTAAAGCATCTTTTGATACAATAACTCAATATGAATTTCTCATTGCATTTTCGTTATTATTTGATTTTTCAACTACATCAATAACTCTTGCTGGCGACATAGCATTGATGATGAATTTTTTAGGATCTTCATCATATAAAATAACATCAATTTTTTCGCCAATAACTTCGTTTACGCCAGTAATTCTTTGACCATTTGGACCAATTATTGCACCAAAAACATCAAAATCACTATTAGCATTTATTCCAGGTTTAAATGCAACTTTTGTTCTTTCGCCTGGTTGTCTTACTGAATCAACAATTTCGATTAAGTCTTCATTTAATTCAGGAATACTTACTTTCAGTGCTTGCTCTACATTTTCTTTTGAATCGACTGAAACTTGTACTTGACTAAGTCTTGCCTCTTCTTCAACATTGATAATTGTTGCGTGTCCGTATTGTCCAACTTTGATGTTAGCTTTTGAACTAATTAGATTAGAAGGTAAATAGGCAGGTGTTGACATTGTGTCTTCTTCAGTAATTTGAACATTTCATGATCCATCAGAATTTTTCGCATTGTATTGAATTCTTACTCTTTCGCCAATTCTGTTTTTAAAAATCTCGTAAACACGTTGTTTTCTTAAAATTGACATACCTTGTTGAATTGATGAGTGAATTGTTCTTAATAGGTTTGGGAATTTAGTATTTTTCAATACTTTTGATAGAGATTCTAAATCTAATTCTTTGGCCACTGTATCATCAACTTCACTGTTTTCATTAATTAATTTTGCATCTGATAATGAGATATATGTGGTAAACATCAATAAACGTGTGTCGTGGTCATTATTGTTGGTAAATTCTTGCGCTTCTTCGTCAGAAATTACTGTTAAAGTTTTTACCAATGGTGTCAATGTTTTGTCTTCTTCATTTAATACATACTCAACCTCAATATCTTCATCAATTTTTGAAAGTATTTTTGTGGTTTCGGTGCTAAAAACATTGATAATATCACTTAAATTTAGTCTTTGTTTTTCTTCAAATGATTTAACGATTTCGTAAAAATCTCTAGCAATATTTGAAACTTTAATTGCTTTTGTCATTATATTCTCCTTAAAAATTAAAATTTAATATATTTTTCTATAGAAGCGATGTTAGATTTTGATAATTTTATTTTTCTAATATTGCCTTTTTGGTTTCATCTCAATAAAATTTCATCATCAAAAACTTCTAATAAAATCGCTTTATATTCATTAACTTTGTTTTCATTTTTGTGTAATTTTATTAATAATTCCTCGCCGATATGTTCGTTTAATTCAACGACTGTATAATTTAAATCAACTCCTGGTGAATGTATTGAAATTGAATCAAATCGTTCAATATTTTGAGTGTCTAGTCACTCATTTATTAAATGTGATTCAGCATTAACTTTATTCATATCTGTATGTTTCAAAGTAATATCCAACACAAACATTGATTCAATATTTGTTTCTTTGGCGTCAACAATAACGTCGCCAAATTGGGCTTGTAATTTTTCCTTCCAGTTCAATATTTCTCCTTAAAAATAACAAAAAGTTGCTGTCGCAACTCAATTAATATTTGACTTGTTGAATTTATTATACACAAAATTAAACAATTTTTGCATTTTTTTAGCAATTAACCACGAAAAATAAACATATTTTGAAGTGTTTACACTTTTTTCTTGTGGGCAAAGACAGATGTGTAACCTAGTGATTTCAGCCTGCGTGTTAAATTAGACAGAGAAATGTCAATTTTGACATATTTTCTATAAAAATCACTTAGATTTAAATATTTTTTAAATTTACCTGTTTCCTCGTTTTCAGATAAAACCTTAATACTATTGTAAAATTCGCCTAATTTTATAATCTCTTCGTCCGAATACTTGTTGTGTTTTTTATTTTTGTTGCCGTGAAAAACCTTTTCCACAGAGTATCCATCGTTTTCCTTTAAGCGTTTTTTGCATCTTTTTATGGTTGAAATACTCAACCCTGCTTTTTCTGCAAGTTGGCTGTTGGTTAGGTCTTTATTATTTGCAATTAATTTTAATGTTTTTGTTTTTCTTAATTCAAATTTTGACTTCATTAGTTCCTTATCTTAATTTTTATTTCTTTTGATATTAGTTAAAATTTAGATTATTTATTGAAAAATGCTTTAGGGTCTATGAACCAAATCGCTCATTTTTAAATTCATAGAAGTAAATTATTATATTATTATTTTGAGCAAAAAAATAATTTTTATTAAATTTAATTTGATATATAATAATTTTGATTTTTTCAACTATTTTAATAGTACATTATGAAAAAAGAGGAGGCTTATATGGCAAATATTAAATCAAAAGTTAAAAACATTGCAAAGTCTGAACAAAATAGACTAAGAAACAACGCAATGAAAACAAGAGTGCGTAAAGCAATTAGAGCAGCAAGAGAAGCTGTTTTAGCAAAAGACGATAAAATGAATGAATTAGTTAAAAAAGCACATTCAATTATTGCTACAGCAGTACAAAAAGGTGTTTTCCACCCAAATAAAGGTGCAAGAAAATCATCTCGTCTAGACAAATTTGTTAACGCACAAAACGCTGTTGTTGAAGCATAATAAGCTTTCGTTTATAAGAGCATATCAAATGCTCTTTTTTTGTCGCAAAAACGCAAAGAAAAAACAGGATCGCTCCTGTTTTTTGATTATTTAATTCTATCCTAGAATTTCTTTAATTACTGTGGCAATTCTATCTTTGTTAACAGTGAATTCATTTTCAAGTGCTGGTAAAGGAATTGTAACGTCTGCTCCGTTTAAACGAACTGGTGCAGCAAGTAGGTTGTCGAATGCGTGTTCGTTTACACGTGTAATAACTTCTGCTGTAATTGAACCTGATTGAACTGATTCTGATACAACCAATACACGTCCTGTTTTTTTAACAGAGTCGATAACTGTTTTAGTATCAAGTGGTTTTAGAGTTCTTAGGTCAATAACTTCGATTGAGTAATCTTTTCCTTCTTCTCTTAATAATTGTAGAGCAGCTGTTGTTTCGTGTAGCATGTGACCGTATGTTACAACTGTTAGGTCATCACCTTCAACTTTAACGTCTGCTTTACCAATTTCTACTGTATAGTGTCCAGCAGGAATTTCTTGTTTGAAAGCACGATAGTCGTGTTTGTGTTCTAAGAATACAACTGGGTCATTGTCATCGATAGCTGAAAGTAATAAACCTTTTGTATCGTATGGTGTAGCTGGCATAACTACTTTTAGACCTGGGATGTGTGTGAACAATGCTTCGATTGCTTCTGAGTGGTGTTCTAGAGCTTTAACCCCTCCACCAACTGGCATTCTTAGTACCAATGGTACATTGAATTTACCACGTGATCTATTTCTCATACGAGCTGCACTAGGGAATAATTGTCCCAAACCGTAAAATATAAAACCTGAGAATTGAATTTCGGCAACTGGTCTTAATCCAGCCATAGCTGAACCAATAGCAGTACCTACGATAGCTGATTCAGAAATTGGGGCATCAAATACTCTATTTACACCGAATTTTTTTTGCAAACCTTGTGTTGCGCGGAACACACCACCTTCAAAACCTGCGTCTTCACCATAAACAATAACAGATTTATCTCTTTCCATCGCAATTTCTAATGCGTTTGTGATGGCACCAATGTTATTTAATTTAATTGTTTCCATAATATATCTCCTTAGTAAATGTGAATCCTATTTTACAAATCTTCTGTTTGCTTCTCTTTGTTCGATTAGTTCTTCAGGTAATGTTTCATAGGTGTATTTGTAAATGTCGTCAAATCCTTCTTTTGTAAGAGTTTCTGTAGATTTGTCGTATGATGCTTTAGCATCTTCTGTAGCAGCATTAAAGAATGCTTCTTTTTCAGCTTCAGTAACGATACCATTTTCCATCAAGTATTTTTCAATACGGTGGAATGGTTCTCATTTTTCGTGTTCAATTTCTTCTTCTCTTGTACGGTAAACACGTGGGTCATCTGAAGTGGTGTGTTGACCTTGACGTCATGTAACCATTTCAACTAGAACTGGTCCATTTCCTTCACGTGCTCATTCAGCAGCTTCTTTTAATACTTCGTAAGCAGCCAATAAGTCGTTTCCGTCTACACGTAGACCTGGAATGTCGTATGATAGAGCTCTTTGTGAAATAGTTTTAACTTTGTAGCTGTTGTGTTCTGGAACTGAAATAGCTCATCTGTTGTTTGCAACGACAACAACAACTGGTAAGTTGAACAATGAAGCTCAGTTTAATCCTTCGTGGAATTCACCTTCGTTTGTTCCACCGTTACCAATAATTGTGAAAGCAACTTGTTTTTCGCCTTTTTCTTTAAGAGCTTTAGCAACTCCGGCAGCTTGTGAAATTTGTGAAGCAATAACAACTTGCAATGGAACTGTGTTTGATTTGAATTTGTTACCTAATTCAGAACCTCTTCAGTATAGGTAGATTGATTCCATTGTTTCACCACGAGCTAGTAATGTACCTAGAACACGGTAGTGAGGAATGAATCAGTCTTCTTCTTTCATAGCAAAACCTAAAGCTGTTAAGTGAGCTTCTTCACCTAAAGCAGGTGCAAATGTACCTAAACGCCCTGTTTTTTGTAGTGTTAATGCGTATGTATCTCATGCACGAGATTTCAACATGTTGTTGTACATGTCTTTCAATAACTCATTAGATGCTGAAGGTTTAAATGATTTATCAATTAAATTTCCATCCACGTCTAAAAAACGAATCATTGATTCTGGGTCGTTCATAACTTTGCGACCATCGATAAATTTGAATTTCATATGCGTTTCCTTTCATAGAATAAAATTGTATATTTTTTATACGTAATAATTATACAAAGGGAAAACCGAAAGCGTAAAAATATTTTTTTATTAAAATCTTCATAAAAGCCCAAAAATACGCTAAAAAAAGCAAAAATCAATCATTTTTAACGTAAATAATAAATATGGTAATGTTTTTTTATATTATTATTTTCATAAATATGAAATTTTTTCTACATTAGGTATATATAAACCTATTTTTGGAGTTATAAAATCGGAATTTTTTTAGTTTAGTTATTTGGCTAAGGCGGCCGTAAAGTTCCACTAAAAAACCATATTAGTATAATAATAAACATTTATTTGTATTTGCTATAATATTTTTATGAAATACGCAATAATTGTAGACTCGTCTTGCACTTTAACTAAAACGCAAGCAAACGAATTAAACTGAGAATTTCTCCCACTTCATATTAATATAAATGGTAAAGAGTATAGAGATGGCATTGACATCAATTCAAACAACCTTTTTGAAATTTATGGCAAAAATGAAGAAGGCCGAACTTCTGCCGTTAATTTAGGTGAAGCCGAAGAGCTTTTAGATAAATTAACAAAAGAATACGAGAAAGTATTAATTTATCCTATTTCTAAAAATTTGTCTGGTACTTGTTCATCATTGACAATTTTGGCTCGTAATTACGAAAATGTTAGAGTGGTTCAATCTGTACAAGTTTTACAAATGATATTACTTGATTTAGTTTGGTTCGAACACCAAATGAGTATAGACCCAACAAAATTTGATGAGTATGTTGACTCAATGGAAAACGGTTGATACAGACATTCAATCACTTTGATCCCTAAATATAATAATTATTTAGTTAAAGGTGGTAGACTTCATCCAACAGCAGCCGCTGTTGCTAAGCTTTTCAAAATAATTCCAATGATTTGTTGAGAAGAAGGCTCATTAAAAAAAGAGGGTGTAGGTAGAACATTTAATAAAACTATTCTCAAAGCTATTGAGAAAAAAAGAGAAATTTTTCCTATCAATGAGGGCAAAGAGTTATTCACTCTCGCTTTACACTCATTTTCACCACAGCAAGAACTTGAAGAATTTGTCAATAATATTGAAAATCACTTGGGAGTCAAACCTTATGTTGATTTAATTGCTCCTGTTGTTGCTATGCACACAGGACCCGAAGCCTTAGCTGTTCTTGCTTTTGAATTGGACAAAAAAATTATTGAACTCTACAAAGAAAAAATTATTGAATTAAAAAACCGTTAGCACGGTTTTTTTGTTTATTTACCATTTTTTTATACTTTTATTTTCTTTAAAAAAGCAAAAAAGGTATAAAAAAATGGCAGGAGTGACAGGACTCGAACCCATAACACACGGGGTTGAAGCCCGTTGTTCTACCATTGAACTACACTCCTACGTAATTGCTTAAGTATTATAACAAAAAATAATAATATATAGATAAATTTCAATAATATTCGTTTTTTGCTTTTGTAATATAATTTCCACATGATAAATAAACTTAATAATAACACTATTGGACAAAAAATTAAATTAGTAAGTAAATCAAATTTAATTTACCAAATGATTTCGCTATCTATTTATTTAGCGTATTTTATCGCTTCAGGATTTAGTGTATTTTTAGCCTATTTACCTTTTGGTCCGACTTGACTAACATTTTTACCTTTAATCGTTGGGATTGCTACATTCCATTTAGGTTTTTTTGGTGCACTAGTTTCAGGTTTAGGATTTGGTATTTCTTCATTTATTGCGTCATTATTATTAGGGTTATTTTGATTTCAAAATGTTGATATTTCGATATTATCAAGAATTTTAGTCGGTCTAACTACCTTCCTTTTTTACTTTTTGTTAAATCTACGGAAAAAGCCAAAACTTTGAAAATTTGTGCTATTGGTGTTGATCGCTACAGAGGCAAATAGTGTTTTTGTTTTCGGTTCATTGTACTTTCACTCAAAATTTATTGGTGAATTGGTTGGGCTGCCAGATTTTAAAACAATATTAGCTCTTAACACTATTAATTTAATAGCCGAACCAATTTTTAACGTTATTATGGCTTCTCTTGTTTTCTTTCCAATATTGGCCATTAGAAAAAAATATGAACAAAGAAAAAACACTACTTGATAGTGTTTTTTTGCCCTTAATTTTAAAAAATTCAATAAATATAAAGGAGAAATAAATGAAAACAACTAAAGTTTATATTGATTTACACATTCATTCTCAAGATTCTAATAATACAGGAAGTACAATTTCCAAACACTCAGATGTTGAAATGTTACAGAAATTAATCAATAATAGGGTCCGTGTGGCATGCTTTGCCGATCATGACAATTTATTTGTTGAGAGTTATAATAGAAGAGTGGAGATAATAAAAGAAAAAGGATATGAATTAACTCTTTTACCAGGCTGTGAAATAAATTTATTAAATGGCGAAAAATCAGCACAAGCTATTCTAGTTTTTAGACCCGATCAAGACTTAAACCAGATCAAAAAAATCGTTAATAAAAACAAAATTAGCTATCGCAATATTTTCAATAAATTTGCCGACTACGATTTTATGATATTTCCACACACTGGAAAAGCAAAGGACATCATTAATCCCCTCGAACTAGAAGGATGCTATATCTCCGGTTTTGATAGTTCAAATCCCAAGAGTTCAAATTTAAAAAAAGCAATGAAATTGTACCCAGATGTTCCGGATGTTTATTTTAGTGATGTACACAACTGAAAAAAATACCCCTTCGATAACAACAACCATCGAACAGCTATTTCGTGAAAAAATGAATTAAATGATTCAAGAGAAATATATTCATACATCAAAAATGTTTTAAAAGACAAGACAAATGTTTTTAAATATTCTAAATAAGGAGGAAAAATGAAAAAATTATATTCAATTACTTTCAGTAATAAAGACGGCGACAAAGAAAAAACAATCAATTTCGGCAATGTAAATATTATTTTGGGTGAAAAAGGTTCCGGAAAAAGTACATTTTTGAGAATGATTGCCGAAACTATATTAAGAACCAAAATATTTAAAAAAGAAGATTTTGTTGAAAAAAGTTTCGGCTTAAAAATTAAGGAAGCAAATATCGACAATGAAACCAAAACTTGAAACTCTTTTTTGTCAATGAACTCTACTCCTACTGGCTATGAAAAGGCTTTAAAAGCCTTAAAAGAAAAATTTGAAGTTTACATCACACAAAACGATGATAGAAAAAAAGGTTTGGATGACATTTATTCTGATGATATTAAATCAACCAAAAAAAATGGTTATTCAACCGAATTACTGAACAAAATTAAAAAAGCAGGTTTTGAGTTGGAATTTGTTAAAAATGTTAGAATGCTAAATAATTCCATACGTGACTGAAATTCATTTTTTGGACAATCGAATAATTTAAATCTAAATGTAATTTATAAAGATATTACAGACAACAACGACGGTTCTTTATTGTGAAAAACAACTGATGCCAGAATAGATGTTAAAAAACTAGAATTAAAAGATGCAATAAGCTCTTTGCGTTCAACAGTTAGCAAATTGAGCGACCCAAAACTTTTAAGCACATCTATTGGTGAAAATAACTCATTTTTAAGTTCTTTGTTTGAAAAAGACAATGAAGAATTGCAACAAATTAATGAAGAAATATATAAATCAATTCAACGCAAAATTAATATTTATCAAAATGCAATTGAGAAAATTGAAAAATTAAACCAAACATTTATAAAGTTCAACGATGCGTACACGCAAGCTTCCAATTCGATTAGAGAAACGATGGAAGAAAATGAAAAAAATCAATCCGATTATGACAGATTGACAAGATTTTTCAAAGATATGCCATCTTATTTAAAAAACATTAAAAAGAGCTTTGATTTAGTAAATGGTCATAAAAATGAAGAAGTTGTGGATTTTGCAATCGAACCTGTTATTAATAAAGAATATAGTTCAATCACTTACTCAATTCCGCCTTTCGCTTTAAACGAAAGCGAAAAGGGTAAAATAATTAAAATTATTTCAACTTCAACCAGCAACACAGTTCCTAAAAATTTAATATCTTTAATCAAAAAACCCGAAGATTTCTCTGCTGATACCAGCCAAAACGCAATGGAAAAAGTTTTTGAAGAATGGGTCAAAACGCACCATAAAGTAAATGTTGATAATCAAATTTATGAAACTTTGTCTAATGGACAAAAAACATTATTCGGAATCAAAAATACAATAAATAACAGTAATCCATACAAGGAAACAAGTAATTTTCTACTACTAGATCAAATCGAAGACGACTTAGATAGTTGAACTATTATTGAAGAAATAATACCTTTATTGGAAAAACTGATTAGCGAAGATAAACAAATTTTTATTGTAACCCATAATGCGAATATTGGTACTCTTTTGGAAAATTCTACATCTATCACAGTTGATTTACGTGAGAGTGATTTTGAGAACAAATTTAAAATTAACGCAATTTACGACAAATTAAATACCGCCGAAACACGTTATTTAGAAGGCGGAATGTCTGCATTAGAAAAAAGAGTTCAAATAAATAAATCAAAATTGAAGGAGTTTAGCAATGAATAGTAATAGTTATATTGAAATTTCATACGGAAAACATGATATTGAAGGTGACCGTGTTGTTGTTTCATACACACGTGCAAAAAAAGGGGATAATTTAATAATACCTTTGAATAACACTGAAGGCGGTAATTGAAATACCGACAGTATTAGAGACTTTTTAACAATAATTGTTCAAGAAGAAAACATAGTTGATGGTGAAAAAAGTATTTTAGGATTGAGAAAAGATGAGACAATCCAAAAAATGCTTGAAAATAAACAAAATCGTACAGTAGCCTTTATCGTTAATTTATTCGAAATTTTTGTTAACTCATTTAACGCGGATTAATATCAATAATAAAACTAACACCCCAATGGTGTTAGTTTGTTTTTATTTGTCTTGTAATTCAAATAATTGTTCTAAATCAAACGAAAATGATTCGCTTCCTCTAATCTTAAATAAAACATTAGGATTAACAAAACCATTTCTTTTTTCTTGATTGCTAATTGGGTTTGAAATTCAAATCAATTGTCCATCTTCTTCGTAATTATTCGGGTTATTTTTTTCTCGCTCTACGCCGTCATTTTTCACAACTTTTTTACCTGTTATTGGGTCAACAACATAGGCTTTTTGACCTGAAGTAGAAACTGTGGCAGTAACCCCATCAACACGAATACTTCTGAACGGATCTGGTTTAGGGATTGATTTTGATGGGTTTGAATTTGCTTTTTTGTAATATTTAACAAAATCTCAATCATTGACACGTTTTTCTCTAGTTCGTGTAACTTTTGTATAAAATCCATTGTCATCAAAATTTTTATCGCTGTTATTATATACAGTGATATGTACGTGTGGCATTCAACCACCATTGGTGTCAGGAGTTCCTAAAAAACCAATAATTTGACCTTTTTGAACTTTAATTGGATTGATAACATCAATCTCTTTATTTGTTTCTATGTTTACAGCAATACTAAAGCTTTTGTTTCCTGTTGTATACTGAGATTGATGAATATTCAAATTGCTGTTATTCATTGTTGAGTTTGCGTCTAAATGAATAAAACCTATATACATTCATTCATCAAGTTCGTCAGTATTTGATACATTGAATTGTTTTTCAAATTCTGCCGGTGCTAAATTTAGCTCTGATTTTTTAACACGCATCATTAGAGTTGTCCCTGAAGCATCGGCATCATTTTTTTCTGCTGAATTTTGTTCTCTACTAAAAATTCCTATAATTTCGCCATCATAAGGCGCTGTTATTGGTGTGTATGCTGGCGCCAGATAATCTTCGCCGATATGTAAAAATGTTGGTACTGTGATTTTTGCACCATAAACTGCTCTAGTTGAATCGTAACCACCCGATAGCAATCTTGTACCATAGATATTGTAAATTGAGTCATTTACTTTTGACACGTCTTCACGTGTCAATGTATCAATTATAAAATTATATGCATTGACATTTTCTTCAACAAATTGATCTTGGAATGGGTTCGAATATTTCCCAGTACCGACTTTTTTGTTCAAAGTTACCTTAGAATCTCCATACGATACTTCTAATTCTAAAATACCGTTTCTTAAATCGATTGGTTTATAAGAAATTATCTTATAGTCAACCCCGTTGATTAGCGATTTTAAAGCAAAACTATTCTTGTTTAATTTTGTAAAATCGGCATTATAGATGTTGTTGTTTTTTATTGAAAACAACCCATTTTTATTCAATTTTTGTTGCAATAAAACTTGTTTTCAGTCATTATTTAATTGAATCTCTTTGTATATGTTGAAACCGATGTTTTCTTTACTTTCTTTAGTAGGCTGTCCGGTTTTTTTATCTGTTACAACTTTTCCGTTAGCAACTCTAATTGAAATTGTAATTTTGTCTAATTCAGGATTTTTTGTTAAATCTATTCCATTAACAAATATATTTATATCTTGGTTAGCAAAACCGTTTTTTAATTCTTCAAGATTAAAACCACTAATGTTGAATATACTATTTAACTGAGTTGTTGAAAGTTCATCAATATCATATTTGTTTAGTAATTCAATAAAGCCATCTTTTTGACTGTTATTGAAAGATATTTCAATAGTTTCTGGTATTATTTTTTGTTTTAATGATTTGTTTAATTGATTAATTTCTTGATATTTTTTTTGATCACTAGAACTTAATTTTATGTCTGGTAATCTAAATTCTAATCTGTGTTCTGTAAATAAATTTTTATCGTTGTCTGCAATGTTTGCTGGTGAAATTATTTTTATCGGTAATATGACATTATTAATATTTGACGGATCTAATTCAATATTATGATAATCAAATTTTCATTTCAGTTGATTAACCTGATCAGCATTCATTTGTAAATCATTAATTAAAATATTTTTGAAAGTTTCAAAATCAAAATCAAAATGTTTGTTTACATAATTATTTTGAATAAAATCTCTAAATTCAATTTTAGAACTCTGTGCTCCAGGAGTTTTAAACTTGAATAAATCAGCTACCCTATCATTGTATTTAAAATAACTTTGGATTGGCTCAATATGAAATGTAGTATCTAATTGAGTTTCGTTATTTTTTATAGTAGGGGTTGAATTTGTTTTGTTTTGTGAATTTTGTTTACCTTTATTTTTAGTGTCGTTTTTGTTGTCAACACAAGCTACCACAGCAAAGGGTAATGATAATGTTGGTATTAACAAAAGTTCTGTAATTTTTTTAATTTTCATTTTACTCCTTTAAAAGTTTAGGCCTGCACCTGAATTTTTTGTTATTCAAACTATCAACAAACCAAACACAATAGGAATTAAACCCGAAAGGACTGTAACTATTGAACTACTTCATAAACCTTGATATAAGTGTTGCAATTGAATTTTCATTTTTGTCTTTTTGAAACTAACACGAATAATATCAACTAACGAAAGGACTAAGTTCATAATCGTGAAAAAGATGTGAAAAGCATAATATCCAAAGTGTGAAGAAATGTATATTGTAAATCCTACAACTGCAATTGTAATTAAGGTTTTATCTCAATGTGTTGCCCCATAACTTGTCTGATTTATGTAATTCAATAGTGGAATGCACGCAGTAAATAACGAAATAAATATTGCCTCTTTAATTGCAAAATACCCAGGATGCTTGTTGGCTTTATTTCCGATGTTAAATATATTTATTAAATTTGTGTTCTTGATATTTTCGTTATCTTTGAAAAAGAATTTAAGTAGGTAAAAAATAGGAATAAATAATATAAAACCCGAGAGACCACCTAACATTTCCCCTAATATTAGGTAACCTACACCATCAAATATCGGCGAAAAGGTTTTTCGCGAAACATCAATACCTTGTAATATTGATTGTAATAGCACCACAATAGGATTTGCTAGTGCAAATGTTCTACGGCTCGACAGAAAGAAACTTCAAGATCATGGAATAACAAACATTAAAAGTGTTGCAAATGCGAATCCGAATGTCATGTACAACTTGTTATTTTGTTTTTTATTTATATTGGCTAAAAAAATTCATAAAGATACAAAGAATATCAATGTGAAAACCGCAATAAACTCATACATGAATCCTGTTGTGTTTCATTTTGTAGATAATAGTTGTTTTGGCGTCATTTTTATCTCCTTTTATTTTTTTGTGCTACTTTATTATATAAATACAGTCAATATTAATTCTGTTTCAAAACACAAAATCCTTATTAACATTTTTTTCTCAATAATTTTGCTAATAAAACAAAATAACTTTTTTACTAATTCAATTTAAAATCAATACAAAAAGTAAAAAAATATGATATATGAAAACATTTCCAAAAACCAGCATTAAAATGTGTATTTTATAGACCCAAAAATTATAAAAATATTTTCACTTTTTAACCTGTGCAACTTATTTTCTAGCTCTTGATTCAATAAAAATATACTCAAAAATATTGCCAAAAATTAAGTGTTTTATATACAGATAAAGCAAACAATTTTCATCACAAAACTACTCAGATATATTTTTGCTATGAAAAAAAACGACATTGTATATAATAAAAAAGCGTTTTAGTATTAATATTTAACTAAGACTTAATATATAGGAGGTTATAATGAGTTTAAGAACATACCAACCAAACAAAAGAAAACACGTTAAAACACACGGTTTTCGTGCAAGAATGGCTACTGCTGGTGGACGTAAAGTTTTAGCAGCAAGAAGAGCTAAAGGTAGATCAAGATTGACAGTATCAGACGCAAATTAATTAATCTAATCAAGGTTTAGAAATGAAAAAACAATATAGATTACAAAAAAGTTGAGAATTTGACAGTGTAATCAAAAATAAACAGCAAGTCATAAATAAATTTTTAATAGTTTATTACCAGCCTGCTCAAAGTTTTAAAGTCGGCATTACTGTTCCAAAAAAATTTTGTAACGCCGTATATAGAAACTACTATAAAAGACAACTAAAGTCAATAATTCATTCTTTAAATATGTATGATTTAAATTTTCACTTTGTTGTTATCTTAAGAAAAGATTTTTTAAATCAAGACTATGATACAAAACACAAAACAACCGAAAGGTTATTTTCAAAAATAAAATATGCAAGATAGATCAAAAAATTTTGATTACTTTAAGTCAAACAATGATGCAAATGGATCAAAAAGAAATAAAGATATTCGCAAAAAGGTTTGATTAATAATTAAAGTAATTCTTTATGTTTTATTATTTGCTTTAACTCTTACAGGGTGTGTGCAAACTATGGTTGTCAAAAGCTCTAATTTTACTGGAGCTGGTACCGAGTTTTACATGTCTAAAGACCGTATAGCACCTAGAGTTGCTACATTCGAAAGAGCAAATAAACCAAAAAACGATAAAGTTTTAGTCAAAGGTGAATTTTACGAATTAAATAATTCACCAGAAATAAACTACCATTTAGCTTACAAAAATTACAAAGATGTTTTACAAGATTTAAGAAACCAAGTCGGTGAAAAAAATTACGGGCTATCAGGTGTTAAAACATCTTCTATTCAATACTTATTGCCTAATGGCGAATTTGTTGAAACCAAATACGATCAAAGCAGCATCAAAAATCCACCAATTGTTAGAGGTGAAAATGGAAACTATTTATTTACCACATCTCATCTAGTTGATGCTTCTGATTACAATTCTATTTACAACGAATGAACTGCTTTTTCAGTCTTAGATCCAGATTTCCAATTTTCTAATTTGTTTAAACAAAGCGAAGATGGATATGTTGTTAATAGAGATGCTTTAGCAATGAAACACCCAGATAATAAAGAACTTGTGTTAAAAAACGCAACATTATTTAGTGTTTTCAATAGTCAAGATGGTTATAAAACTTCAAGAGCAAAATACGCTCGTGATGTTCTAGAATTCTTGTACCGTAATACATTTTTAGTTCAAAACAATGTATATCAAAGAACATTCGGTACAGAAACATATGAAACAATTATGACCAAAATTTTAGACGGTGATATTGATAAAATTAGTTCTGAACAATTTACTGTATTAAACAATTACGATCGTGTTGTTAAAAAATACTTAAGTCAAACTAATTTAGATAAAACTATTTCTAAACTTCCCTTATTGGACAAAAATGGTGTTCAAAAATATGACAAAAAAGGAAATTTAGCCTACTCTCAATTAAGTAGTGAAAATTCAGTTTTAGGATCACCTTTTTCAGTTGATTTAAATAAAGATTTAGTTTTTTCAGCTAGTGAACCTCAAATTCCATTCTATTCATTTAAATCAACATTATCATACGGACCTTTCTTCTCTTTTGTTATCTATCCAATTGCAGCATTAACTATTGCTATTAGAACTCCAATGCCAGTGGCTGACGGATGAAGTACAATACTTGTTATTGTAATCGCTGTTATTGTTACACGTTTAATCGGTTTAGCAATTACATGAAAAACAACTATGTCGCAAACAATGCAAGAAGAATTACGTGTTAAAAAAGCAAAAATTGACGCAAAATACGCTGAATATAAAGGCAATAAAGAAATGAGAATGAGACAACAACAAGAAGTCTCAGAATTGTACAAGAAAAACGGCATTAGCCCAATGGATTCAATTCTATCGTTAATCATCTCAATTCCTATCTTTATCGCTATGTGACGTGTTATTCAATCTGTACCGGAATTAAAATCAACTACCTGGTTAGGCTTTGATTTTGCTGCCATTTCATATAAAAGATTATTTGCTGGAGAATGATGATACATATTCTTATTATTAATCACAGCAGGTTCTCAATTAATGTCAATGTTAGTTCCTAAATTACTTAATAAACGTAATACCAAACATATGACAATCGAACAAAAACAAGCAATGAGAAAAAATGATAAGACTCAATGAATTATGATGATTGTGTTCTTGTTCATTACATTAATTTTCTCTGCTGGTGTTCAAATATATTGAGTAGCAACAAACTTGTGATCAATAGCTCAAGCAATTGTAATTCACTATTTACGTAAAACAGAGTTTTTCCGTAAAAGATACAACAAAAAGATAAGAACTTAATAATTTATAACGAGGTTATCTCGTTATTTTTTTACGCATTTTTAAAGGGTTGCAATAGTGGTAAAATTGTAATATACAGAAAGCAGGTATTATGAAAATTTATAGAATAAAAGAAACAAATCCTTATATTACTTTACCTTTAGAAAATATAATATTAAACGACCCTGATGTGACCGGGGATGTGTTGATTTTGTATCAACACGATAACGCAATAATCATTGGTAACAACCAAAACGCACACGAAGAAATCAATAGACAATATGTTATTGATAAAGACATTAAATTAGCACGTAGAAAATCTGGTGGTGGAGCCGTTTACCACGATATGGGAAATATCAACTTTAGCTTTATAACCGATTACAACAAACAAAGTGGTTATGAGAGATTTCTAGCTCCTATTATTGCCTTTTTACGTTCATTGGGCTTAGATGCAGAATTCCACGGTAGAAACGATATACACGTAAATGGAGCAAAAATCAGTGGAAATGCCCAATATTTAAGTAAAAACAGAATTGTTAGTCACGGAACAATTTTATACAATGTTGATTTAACCAAACTTTCTAACGCCTTAAACCCAGCTCGTATTAAATACGAGTCAAAAGGTATTCAGTCAGTTAGAGCTCGTGTAACAAACGTTTATGATGAACTAAAAGAAAAAATGGACGTTGAAGAATTTATTACAAGACTTATTCAATACTTTGTTGAAAATTACGATGTTGAAGTTGTAGAAATACCTTACAAAAAATATCAAAAACAATTGGACGAAATGTATAAAAAAGTTAGTTCAGAAGATTGAATTTTCAATAAAGCAGCAACATTTACGTTTAGAAATGGCGATAAATTCAAGGGTGGAATTGTCAATGTTAAAGGAAACATTGAAAAAGGAATAATTAAAGAATTGAGATTCGAAGGTGATTTTTTAAGTAAAAAAGATGTTTCTGAAATTGAACCATTATTTGTTAATTTACCACTTAAAGAAGAATCTTTAAAAAATGTTTTTTCGAACATCGAATTAGATGAATATTTTGGCACTGTAACACAAGAAGAATTAATAAAATTAATTTTAGGTTAAAATGATACGAAAAACAGTACAAATAAAAGAAGAAACAATTAGTTATTTAGTTGATGAAAAAATAGGCAATATAGTTGTTTTATTTTTACATGGATTTGGAGACGAAGCAATCCGTGCGTCAACTTTATTTAAAAACGAAGACAGAATGTACTCTATAATTGCTCCCGATATGCTTGGTTGTGGTCAATCAACAAATAACCACAAAAACATAACTATGGAATACTACTCTCAAATTGTAGAAGAGTTTATCAATACATTATTACCAGAAAAACGTCTATATATCGTCACCCATTCGCTAGGCACAATAAGTGCACTTTATAACGCAATTAAAAATCCTAACATTATTCAGATTTTTGCTGTAGCTCCTCTAATGCCGCGCGATGAGGACGGAAAAATGAAACAAAAAAGAATTAAATGACTTCTTCCTACCAATGGCGAAGAATTATATGATTCGCAATTAAAATTGTTTTGTGAACACGATAATTCATACATCATTCAGGAAAATGTTAAAAACAAAATAATGAACACTGGTGTAGATTTCTACAATCATAGACATTCAACTTTTGCTGAATTAGCAAACGAAATTGTAGACGGGTCATATGTCAAAGAAATTTACAGTCAATATTTCAAAAATAAACACGATTTTATGGCCTTTGTTAGCGTTAATGATGAATATTTTGACTATCCAGCTTCAAAGAAATATCTAGACCTTTATGATATCAAATCGGTTGAGATAAACGATTCAGGACACGCTATGTTCTATAAAAACACACCAAGAATACATAAATACATAAATAATTTCATTCTTAAAAAAGAAGGTTTTTATTAAAAAAACAGTCACTAAAAATTAAAACAAAAAATTAGACCGAGATCTGTAAAGATCCTGGTCTAATTTTTGTCCTAACTTAGTATTTTCTTGGACGTGTTTTTTTATTTCTTACACTAAGTGGACATTTTGTTTTTTACACAGCAATTTCAATGCGTGTTATAGAGTTTTTTTATTGTTTTTTCAATAAAAATATATAATGAGAGACGCTCAATCAAAATCAATAGATTTTAATCATATATCACAATAATGAAAGGAAAATATGGATTTATTAAAGCTATTTATATTAGATTCTAGCCATCCTGTTTCTGCTTGATTTGCTTTTATATTTGGAGTTTTATCAGTAATTTTAACAATATCGGTTGGAATCCCACAATTTGTTCATTTAATCAAAACCAAGAAGACTGAAGACGGGACAAAATTCTATTCATTTTGAATGTTCTTCACAGGGGTTGTAGGTTGAATGTTGATAGGTGCATGAGACCCTAGTCAAGTTAAAATGACTGCAACAATGTTTGCCAACCTTGTATCTTCATTTATTTTATCTGGAACCATATTTTTATCTTACAAGTATTCATCAAAGATAAAAAAACAAAAATTTTCTATACCAGCACTAATAATTTCGCTATCAATTTCTACACTGGCTGCTTCTTTATCGATTTGAGGTTATGTTGCTAACAAACATATGCCAGTAAAATTAATGTCAGTTGTTATATTGATATTCCCAATGCTAACATCTTTCAGTTTCTTACCAGGTGCAATTAAATCGCTAGAAGAAAAAAAATTCAGCGGTATGTCAAAAGGAATGTTATTTACATTGCTTTTCATTAATATAATGTGACTTGGATACTGAATATTTTTAGGTATAAACAGAGGCGATTTCGACTCAAACATTTTAACAAGTATCGTTTGACAATCAATATCGTTATCAATTTACTCATCACAAGTATATTTAATGATTATCACCAGAAAATAATTCGAAACCACACAAGCGTGTGGTTTTTATTTTAAAAAAATCAAACACAAAGAGTGTTTGATAAAGATATTAATTTTCTTGTTTTTTAATGTAATAAATAGTTGAAATAATCGTCACTGCCATTCCAGGATAAATTTTTGTTCCTCTGCCTTGAGGGTGTTTTCCGTTAATTCTGATTCTATTTAAATTATCGCCAATAAAGTATTTAGCTTCACTTCCGGTAGATATTAAACCAACTAATTTAAGCAATTGGCCTAACGTAATAAATTCGGTATTAATATAAATATTTTTTATCATTTTATCTTCTTAAAGGAGTGATTAATTGTTTAGATAATTTATTTGAATTAGAAACAATCAATATTTTTTTAACAGTTTGGTCAATTAATATTGATAATTCGTCATCAAATACAGAAATAGCGTCTTTCAAGAAGTTGTAATTAAGATCTAATTCTAAATCGTCACCTTTGAATTTAAAGTTTTTTGTTTTAGCAACCGAAGAACCTATTTCAGCAATATTATTAGTTATTTGAAGAAAATCAGCAGTAACTTTTAATTCAATTCTATTTTGTTTGTCACCATTTGCGATTCAAACTTTGTTTAATAAATCGTTCAATTCATTTTTGTTTATTTGGATTGTATATTTTATATTCATTTCTTTAAAAATAGGTTCTGTATCTTTAAAAGGCACCGACACAATTCTTGAAATAATTGTTGTGTTGTCGTATTTAACACCAACTTTAATGTCATTGTAAAAGAATGTTATTTTTTTGGGAGCATCCGCACCAACAATATCTTTTAAATCTTTTGCAACAACCGAAATGTCAACATCTTCATCATTTAATAAAGTTGTTTTCATTTGATAAAGAGCAAGTCTATATGAATCGGTAGCAGTGAAATTTATGTGCCCATTTTTATATCTCATATTGATACATCTATAAATTAAGTTATTGTCTTGACTAGAAGCGTGAGTAACTGATTTAATTGCTTTTTTAAATTCGTTTGTATCAAATTCTATTTGCTTTGTGTTTAATAAATTATCAGTTATCGGGAAAGATGAAGCATCTAATGTTGAAATTTGATATCTTGAATTTCCTTCGTGTATGTCCAACAACCCATTAATAGATTTATTCATGGTTATTTGCCCTGATAGTTTTTTGATAATATTTTTAAAAATGTTTGCTTGAATTAAAAATTCACCTGTTTGTTCAACTTTAATATTAACATCATCGACTGGAATTTTTTTAACTATACTTGTTGAATCATTTGCTGCTTTTAAGGTAATAAAATCTTCAGTTAAATTAATATAAATTCCCCTAAAACTGTAAAAAGTACTAATAGGGTCTACATATTTTGAAACTACTTCTAACGCATCATCAAAAATTTTTTTATTAATATGGAATTTCATTTTTTCTCCTTAATGATATAAATAATATATCTTGTTGATTTGTTGATAATTCACAATTATTTTACTTTTTCCCCTTGTAATAAGAGAGATTAGTAAAATGAATAAATGTTGTTATATTGTTAATAACTTAAATAAATTTGTGGATTTCATCGGAAATGTCTGACAATGCTCGTTCATATGACATATCTCCTCTTTCCTTTTGAAACTCAACTTTTTTCACTGCATTTACTACGGTCGAGTGATCTCTATTTCCGAAAATTTCACCTATTTTAATTAATGAGAATTTCAATTCATCTCTAATAATGAACATAGCAATATGACGAGCAATAACAAATTCTTTTTTTCTCGACTTACCGAGAATATCTTTTTTATGAATTTTGTAATATTTTGCAACATGTTCTATTACAGAATCTGGAGTCACATCCTTATTATTACTTATTTCTGAAAGAATTTTTTTAACAATTGCGTAAGTGTATTTCGAATTTGATTTAGTTTCTATGTCATTTTTATAATAATTTAACATATTAACAGCCCCAATTAATTTACGGATAGAATCTAAAAAGTTTCTTGCCATAAATTTTTTAGCCTCGTCTTCCCAATTTTCAGGAGAAATTTGGTTTTGTATCAAGAAGTGGTTTAATAAAATTATTAAATCATCTTGCTTCATAGGATTTATTTTAAGTTGTAATCCAGCTGTTATTCTAGTTAATAATCTTTGGTCAAACATTGTATTTAAGAGTCTTGAATCTTTATCAGAAGTAAAAATTGTTAATTTATTTGAAATTATTCGATTATCAACTATTTGATTTATAGCCGCTAAAGTACTTTTTTTGTTACCTTGTCCGTAATTTTGGAAGTCATCAAACATTAAAACATCAACTGAATAATATTTTTGGTATCATTCTTTGATTTTTTCTTGTTTGTTGTCTTGTAAGATCATAGTCGCTTCAGTAACAAAATCGATCGGGTTTAAATAAATAACACTTATATTTTTCTTTTCTAACTCTAAACCTACAGCGTTTAGCCAATGAGTTTTACCTAACCCTGATTTTGAAGAAATAAAAACAGGTGTATATAAGAAGTTTCCGTCAGCGATTAATTTACCAATTTTTATGACTTCACGGTTAAAATCAGATTCAACATAGTTTTCGAAAGAAAATTCTTTTTTAAATTGAGAATTTGTTTTGCTCGTGAAAATTGTTTGATTTTTTATCTCAAAAACATCATTTTTATTTTCTTTTGTTTCAGAATTTAATGCCTTTTTAGTTTCTTTTTCCTGTTCGATTATGTCAAATCTAAAAGTTACTTTACGATCAAAAGTTTCACTTAAAGCTTTGATTATTTTTTCTTTATAATCTCTTCTTAAAAAGTTCAAACTATCGCCTTTTAAATCAGTTATCATAACAACTTCGTCATTTTCGATATCATAAATTTTTACTCTTGTAAAAAAGCTTTTTAAAATCATCTTATCATCGACGATGTTGTTTAAGTTTTCTGAAAAGGTTTTGTTCAAATAGAGAATTTCGTTGTTGTTTAAAGTTTTTTTTGTCATATTTATTCCTTCATGGTGATTAAATGATAAATTAATTTCTTTTAATTATCCAAAAATAGTTATTAATTTTAGTTATCAACATAAAAAATAAGGTTTTAACCACAACGAAAACACTTTAAATTAAACAATAAAATAAAAAAACACGTAATTTTTATCAACATGAAATGTTATGTGGATAATTTTGTGTTTATATGCATATTAAATGTGGTTTAAGAAATAAATATTAACGGAGTTATCCACATAAAAAAACTAATTACGAACACTATAAAAATATGTTGCTGCTTGCTAAATATTCTAATTTTTTCAAAAAAATTAAAAATTAATATAATGTTAAATATGAACTACGATAACAGATTTAATAAAAGCAAAAATACCGAAAATATTAAGACCGAAGAAGTGATAGGATCATTTAAAAAAGTTTTATCAGGTGGAGAGAGTGTTGATTGAAGTTATACATTAGCTTCTTTTCAATCAGATGAAGGAAAACACATCACAATTTATAT
Organism: Mycoplasma sp. CSL7475-4; assembly: GCF_024834065.1. GTDB lineage: Bacteria > Bacillota_I > Bacilli_A > Mycoplasmatales > Metamycoplasmataceae > Mycoplasmopsis. The sequence continues at coordinate 134,730 of NZ_JANUYA010000001.1, read as the reverse complement.
TAAAAAAGAAAAAATTAAATTGATGACTCCATATAAAGTGACTTTAACAAATAATCACAGTGCAGCTTACAAAAATAACAAGATTTTAGTTTTTTTAGAAATAGCTAAACCACGAACATCTTTAGAAATTAAAAAAGTAATTTCTCGCTCTGTTCCAGGTGTTGGACCAAGAACAATTCAGAAATTAGATGAAAAATTTGGAGAAGATTGACCAGAAAAATTTCAAAATGAGCCAGAATATTTTCAAAGTAAAATTACCAGCTCAACTTTTGAATCGCTATCAAAATATTTTGATGAACTAAAAGACAAAAGTTATGCCTTTTTTGTCAAAAACGGTTTACAAAAACTTTATGATGTTTTGAAAAAGGATTTTCCTGATTTGAATTTACTAGATTATTTTGCACAAAACAATCCATACAATCTTGTTATTGATGATAATTATGTTTTTGACGAAATTGATAAGTTGTGTCATTTGCTAGAGCTTGATACATCACAAGAAAGACTAAAAGCCTTAGTTTTCTCATCAATTGAAAAAATTATGTACAACGGAAGTACTTTGGTATCAATTAACGACATCGAAAAACAAGTAGCTAAATCAGCCATATACAACCAAGCTGATTTATATGAAGCAATTCAATCATTGATAAATGACAATAAGCTTATTTTTGATGAGCGATTAAAGTTGATTACGACATATAAAATGCGTGAAAAAGAAAAATTCATTGCTGCAACTTTAATAGCTTTAAGAAATAAATCAACAAACACAAAAAATAATTTAACCTTAAATACTTTATCGCCGTTGCAACAAGAAGCTTTTGACAAAGCGGTAAGTAACAAAATTTCTATAATTTCTGGTTTTCCAGGCACCGGTAAATCGTATGTCATCAAAGCAATTATTGACTTTTTTAAAGAAAACAAAATTTATCGTAAAAAATCAGATATTGCTGTTGTAGCACCAACAGGAAGGGCTTCTATCAACATTAAAAATAAATTAAATGTTGAGGCTAAAACAATTCATAGTTTCTTTAAAATTGGTGACAATTCACTTAAAACAAATTTATCTTCTTCTTCAACCGAACTTGAACATAAATTACTGATAATAGACGAATTTTCAATGGTAAATACTGATATTTTGTATTTAGTTTTAAAAAATTCTCCTAATCTTGAAAGATTAATACTGGTCGGGGACGCTGATCAATTACCCTGCATTGGTCCAGGTAATATTCTTGCTGATCTTGTTGATTCAAATGTTTTCCCATTGACTAAACTAATTGAAATTTTTAGAACTGATAGTAAAGAAATTCCTGACCACTTTTTGAATGTAAAAAACAATCACGGTATTGAGTTGAATGAAAAAAATACATATTCATATAGCGAAAAATCAAAACCTATAGAAATATCAGAGGCTAATGAATATGATTTTCAAAAGCAATTAGTTGAAATATATCAACAAAAAGTCAACGAATTTGGTATCGACAATGTTGCTGTTTTACTGCCAATGAATAACACGCCAAATGGTATTGTAAAAATTAATAAATTATTACAAAAATGAAACAAAGCGAACAATTTTAACAATGATAATGAAGTGGAATACAGAAGCTTTGGAAGCGCTGAAAATCCTAAAATTTTTTATCTAAAAGACAAGGTTGTACAGGGCGAAAATGATTATGAGTTAGATGTTTACAATGGCGAAATCGGGTATATTAAATCATTTGATGGTAAAAAAATAACTGTTGACTTTTTATACAAAGAAATTGTTTATGAAAAAGAACAATTCAATAAATATATCTCGTTAGGTTATGCTGTAACCGTTCACAAATTTCAAGGTTCAGAATCTAAATCAGTAATTTTTGGTGTTTTAAACGAATTTGAGAGAATGCTGGACACAAAATTAATCTATACAGCCGTTTCACGAGCTCAAAGTAATTTAGTTTTACTTGGTGATATGCAAAAATATAACTATCGTATTCAACAACATAAAAACAATAATATTCACACATCCTTAACTGAATTTTTAAAGAAAGAAGGTGTTTAATGAAACTAATCGTAGGACTTGGAAACATAGGTAATGAGTATAAATTTACTCGCCATAATGCTGGTTTTTTGGTTATAGATAAATTAATCGAAAAAACAGGAATTAAATTAAACAAAGATAAATTCAATGGTAAATTTGGGCTTGGTGATGGTTTTATTATTGCTAAACCATCAACTTACATGAATAAGTCAGGTGATTTCATTCAAGCTATATCTAATTTCTATAAAATAGACAGCTCAGATATTATGATAATTTATGATGAAATGAATTATAAATTAGGTCAAGCGGCAATAAAAATAGGTGGCTCAGCCGGTGGACATAACGGAGTGAAAAGCGTATTACAACATTATCCATCTAATGATTTTAAAAGACTTAGAGTTGGTATAGGCAGAGACACAAATGTTGAATTAAAAGATTGAGTTTTGAGTAATTTTTCAGCAATTGAAGTTGGAATTATGGAAAAAGTATGTTCTGTTGCTGCTGACGCTGCGCTATCTTTTGTGTTTAACGATATCAAGACAGTTATTGATAAATTCAATAGTGAAAACAAGTAAAAAAGTAATTGCCGTTAGTGGCGGACCCGACTCAATGTTTTTATTGAATTGGTGCATGAATGAATATGGAATAGATAATATAGTTGTTGCGAGTGTTAACTATAAAACGAGAAAAAATAGTGATTTTGAAATTGAGTTAGTTAAAAAATATTGTCAAAAAAACAATATTATTTTTGAATCAATTGTGTGTGATAAGCAGTATGCTGAAGGAAATTTTGAAAATTGAGCACGAAATCAAAGATATGACTTTTTTAAGACTATATACATTAAATATAATTGTGATTTATTAATTTTAGGGCATCACAAAGATGATTTTATTGAGACTGCACAAATGCAACTTGAAAGCAATAGGTTTCCTGATTTTTTAGGAATAAAATCAATAAATTTATTGAAAAATATGAATATTTATAGACCTTTTGTGAATAAATATTTCAAAGAAGAAATTGTTGAATTAGTTCAAAAAAACAATATTCCATTCTGTATTGATGAGTCTAATTTTGATATGAAATTTAAACGAAATTTAATAAGAGACAACAACAGATCATTGAGTAAACAAGAAAAAGAAAATATCTATCGGTCAATACTTGAAAAAAACAAACAATTAACTTTTGAAAAAAATGAAGTCGATCGTGAATATAATGATTGAAAAAATTCATTCTATACTCAAGATTTTTTCCAATCATTAAAATATAAGAAAAGACTGATCTATAAATACATTCACACTCATTTCAATGAGGTGAAACTATCAAGCTCAAAACTAGAATCAATCATTGAATGATATTTATCTAAAAACAGAACATCTTCATACTTATTGAAAAAAGACACAAGAATAAATAAAAAGTCAGGAAAATTACTAAACTAGCAATCCTGATTATTCTATATAATATATAAATATGTAAATAAAAGAAAGGAGACATATGAATAATACTAACGAAAACAAACCTAAAAAGAATGTAACATGAATTGTTATTACTGCTATTATAGTTGCTTTAGCAGTTGGTTTACTTGGGTATATGTTGTTCCAAAAATTCAAACCTACACCCCAAAATATTGGTATTAATGACTGATATGCTCAATTAGCTCAGTCAATCAAAGACCCAAATCAATATGTAAATAACATTGATGTACAAACTTATGAAGGTAAAATAGTTTATTCTTTGATTAAAGCAGGAGAAGAGTTTAAATACAGCGTTAATGTTGGCCGTGATTTGGTCGATTTAACAAAGGATACGCCTAGCTCGTTTAAACAAGCTGCTGGTTTACCATTAGACAAAACCTTCACGCTTTTTGAAGCTTTAAATAAAGCGGGAAGTCATCTAGAACAATCTAATTTAGTTCTACCGGTTATTACTTCGACTAAAAAATCTACTCAAACACCTCTGCTTTACATTATTTTAGAATCAACATTACCACTAATAGTATTCATACTAATTGGTTGATTCTTAATGCGTCCATTATTTAGAGGCACAGGTGGAATGATGGGTGTTATCGGTGAAGAAAAAAACCCCGCAACAAAAATCAAAAGTGATAAAAAATTCAGTGATATTGCCGGTAATAAAGAAGCTATTGAAGAAATATCGGAAATTGTTGACTATTTAAAAAATCCTAAAAAATATGCCACAGCTGGCGCTCGTATGCCACACGGTATTCTATTAGGTGGTCCTCCCGGAACGGGTAAAACTTTATTAGCTAAAGCTACAGCCGGAGAAGCTAATGTTCCATTTTATTTCATTTCTGCATCTAATTTTGTTGAAATGTATGTTGGTTTGGGAGCTAAACGTGTTAGAAGTGTTGTTGCTGAAGCACGTAAAAATGCACCTGCTATCATATTTATCGATGAACTTGATGCCATTGGTCGTACAAGAGGAGCCGGTTTAGGTGGTGGTCACGATGAAAGAGAACAAACTTTAAACCAATTACTTGTTGAAATGGACGGTATGAAGGAAAATAACGGGTTGTTATTCTTCGCTGCCACAAACCGTACTGATGTTTTAGACCCAGCTTTAATTAGACCAGGTCGTTTCGACCGTCAAATTACAGTTGGCTTGCCAGATGTTAAAGAACGTGAAGAAATTCTAGAATTACACGCTAAAGGCAAAAGAATTTCACCAAATGTAAAAATGTCTAATGTTGCTAAAAGAACACCAGGTTATTCGGGTGCTCAATTAGAAAACGTTATTAATGAAGCGAGTTTATTAGCCGTTAGATTCGATCATCAAGTTATTACTTTAGAAGATATTGATGAGGCAATCGATAGAGTAATGGCTGGACCTGCTAAAAAGAATAGAGTTATTTCTAAAGAAGAATTAACAATGGTCGCTTACCACGAGGCTGGTCATGCGGTAGTAGGAATCAAAGTTCCTGGTGGTAATAAAGTGCAAAAGATAACAATAATCCCACGTGGTCAAGCAGGTGGATATAACCTAATGACCCCTGAAGATGAAAAATACAATATGTCTCGCAATGAATTAATTTCAATGATTACATCGTTCATGGGTGGTCGTGCAGCTGAAGAAATTATTTACGGTGCCGACAACATTTCGACCGGTGCGAGTGATGATATTCAAAAAGCAACTAAAATTGCTCGTAAAATGGTTGCCGAATGAGGAATGTCTGATTTAGGTCCAATTCAATACGAAGCTGATGAAGGCTCTCCATTCTTAGGTAGAGATTATTTAAAATCTTCGACATTTTCACCTGAAATTGCTAAAGAAATTGATTTAGAAGTAAGAAAAATTGTGTTAGATGCAAAAAATAGAGCTGTCAAAGTAATAAGCAAAAACAAAGAATTACTTGAATTAATTAAAACTGCTTTATTAGAAAAAGAAACAATTGTTGCTGAAGAAATTGAATATATTGCTAAAAATATGAAATTGCCTCCAGTTCAACAAAAAGATGAACTTAACATTGAGAATCTTTCGATAGACGATGTTTTAAAAGAAGCAAACTCAACAGAAGAAATAACACAATAATTTAATTGAAAAATTGACGAAGCCCGTCAATTTTTTTATGTTAATCAATTGTTAGTGTTGAATTATGCACTTTCAACATTATCTTGTGAATTTGCAATTATGTCTTTAAGAGCTGCTCAAAGTTTTGTGAAAGCGCCATAACCGTATTCTCTTGTTCATCCACCATACATTGCGTTACCTGGAACTTGAACATAAACTTGATTTCAATCTAGTCCGGTTAAAATAGCTTCGTTTTTACCTTCTCTTGTTACTTTAACACCTTTTGCGGTTCCTTTAAAGTCAGTGAAAAGCTTTTCAACTTCTGGTTTTTTAGATCATTCGACATTGACTGAGTTTTTTTTCTCTGGTTTATAGGCATCGTCAAAGAAATCATTGAAATCATCACCGATTTTCATAACAACTTTTGTAACAACGGCATCACCAGCACCGGTTTGAGCTTCACTGAAGTTTCAGCCAGTTGTATTGTCGCTTACAGCATTCATTCTTTGGTTTTTAGATGTCGCTTTGCTATTTGCTGTTCCGTTTTTGAATTTTTCAATCGCTGTTCTTCAAGGTGTTTTATCGTATGTTATTGTGTCACCCTCGACTGAGCTGATTGGCTCTACACCTGAACATCAGAACATTCAGTCATGAACATATTCTGGTTTTACACCAGCTTTGATTAGGTTTTTCTTAATACCAGCAACAGAAGCTTCTAATTGTCTAATACCAGAGTTAAACAATACAATTCCACCGTTCTCAAAAACATGATTGATAAAGTTGATAGCACCTGCAACAGCTCTTCTGTTTCCTTTTGCATCCACGGCATCTTTTTTATCTTCGATAAATCTACCATCATTTTCTAAAACTACTGCTGTTTCAGTATATTCATTAACAAACACTGTTTCGTCAATATCCATAAACACAACAGGAATTGCTTTACCTGCATCAGGATTAGTTACAAGTCCTGTGTCTGAATTAACTTTTGTGTAGTCAAAACCATCAATGTTTTGTGTTTTTAGGTTATCGTATGCTTGTGTAGCTAATGCGTATGCTTGTAGAGAAGCTAAACGTTGCTCAGCTGAATTCATGTATCAAACTAGAGAGGCCACAATTCCAGCGCCTGAATTTAATTTAGCAATTAAGTCAGCTTTTTCGTCAACACTTAAATTTAAGCTCGAAATCAATTTAATTTGATCATTTTTCGATAACGATTCAATTTTTTGTTTTAATTCGTCAGCTGTGTTCACATTGCTTTTTTGAGTGCTTTTGCTGTTATTGCAAGCAACAGTTATTCCAGGAATTACAGTACTTATTGCTGAAAGTCCTAAAATAAATTTAAAATTTTTTTTCATAATATTCTCCTTTGAAAATTCAAAGGTATTATACTAAATATTTAATTGATGCTTTGGGCGATAAAAAATCAGAAGACATACGCTTCTGATTTTTTTGTTTGTTAAGCTCCTGTTGTTGTAGTTGTTGTTGTAGTTGTTGGTGTAGTTGGTTGAGCAGGAGTAGTGGTTGGAGTATATCTTGGTGTGTCTTCTTTGTTGTCTAATGAATTTTCAACTATGTTTTCGATTTCTTTTCATAGTTTTGTAAATGAACCGTAACCTAAACCTCTATTTCATCCACCATACATTGCATTGCCTGGAACTTGTAAGTTAAATTGATTTCAGTCTAAGTCAGTAATAATAACTTCAGGAATTTTTTTATCGCCTTCAGTTGTGTAGTTTACTGTTACTTTAATTCCTTGTGCACCGTCAATGTTTGTAAATAGTTTTTTAACTTTTTCTTGTTCAGCAAATTCAACATTTTTGTCGTTACTTTTTAGGTTTTTGTATGCTTCGTCATAGAAATCGTTAAAGTCATCACCGATTCTCATTATTACTCTAGTTTTTACATGGTGACCACCTTGACCGTTTTGTGCTTCTGCAAAATCTCAGCCGTCTGGGTTATCACTTACAGCATTCATTCTTTCGTTTTTAAATGTTACTTTTTGGTGTTTTAAGCTTGCTTTTTCACCTTCTTCATCTTTTGAGAATGTTTTGAATTTATTAATTGCTGTTCTTCAAGGTGTTTTGTCGTATCTAACTGTTCCATTTTCATTTGAAAGAACTGGTTGTACACCTGAACATCAGAACATTCAGTCGTGAACATATTTTGCTTCAACACCAGCAGCAATTAAGTTTTTCTTAATTCCTTCTATTGATGCTTCTTGTTGTCTAATACCTGAGTTAAACATTACGATTCCACCGTTTTTAAAAACGTGGTTGATAAAGTCGATAGCACCTGGAACTGCTCTTCTGTTTCCTTTTGCATCCACTGCATCTTTGTCTTTTTCAATTCAGTCACCGTTTTTTCAACCTTTTAACATGTAAGCTTCCATGTATTCGTTAACAAATACTGTTTCATCAATATCCATGAATACAACTGGTACATATTTACCTGCAGCAGGATCATTTACAATTCCTGTGTCTTGTTGTAAAGCTGTGTAATCTAAATGGTCGCTGTCAGCGTGTTTAGCTTTAATGTTATCAAAAGCAATAGTAGCTAATTTATATGCTTGTTCAGCTTGTAATCTATTTTCGGCTGATTTCATATATCAAGCCACAGCACTTGCAGCACCAGCTTGGTATACGAAACTTTCTAATAATTTAGCCATTTGAGAGTCATCTAAACCTAATTGTGTTGCAACTTTAATTCTTTCTTCAGGTTGAAGTGTAGTTAACTCACCTAATAATCGTGTAATTTTTTGTTCAGTTGTTTCATTTTTTTGTTTTGGTTCTTCTACTTTTTTGTCATTTTGACATGAAACGACTGACGCAGGAACAAGTGCTAAGGCTCCTGCAGATAATAATCACAATTTATTTTTTTTCATATAAACTCCTTATTCAATTAAATGAACGCTTAAATTATATATTTTTATCAACCTTTTTCCTTAAATACATAAACAAAATTGTAGTTTTTTTGAGTTTTATTGTTTTGTTTCATAAAAAAATATCATAATTATTTATGATACTTTTTATTATTTAGGATTGTTGCGGCACGGTAAATTTGCTCAGACAACATAACACGGAAAAGTTGATGCGGGAAAGTCATTTGCGAAAAAATAATTTTTTCATTAGCGTTTATCATATCTTCTATCATCCCGTCAGAACCGCCGATAATAAAGGTTAAATTACTTTTATTTTCAATGAGTTGACTGAATTTGACTGAATCTAAATCTTTTCCTTTAAGAGAACATAAAACTACATATGAATCTTCAGGAATTGCCTGAATTATTAATTTTGTTTCTTTTAATTTTTTAGTTTCTACATTTTTTTCTTCACTAAACTCTTTAATTTCACTTATATTTACTGAGTAATATTGCGAAATTCGTTTTTCGTAGTGTAAAAAAAGTTTTTTAAAATCAGGTGAAAGTGAACCAACAGCAATTATTTTAATTTTTTTCACTGTGTCTGCTTTCAATGTAAAACATCAACATTTGTATATCTGAAGGGTTTATACCACTAATCCGACTCGCTTGTCCTATTGTTAGTGGTCTAACACTTGACAATTTTTGTTTTGCTTCGGTAGCGATATTTTTAACATCGTCATAGTTAATATCTCTCGGAATTTTTAAGTTTTCTAGTCGAACCATTTTGTCGGCGTCGTTTTTTTGTTTTTCAATATAGCCGTGAAGTCTAACCATAATTGTCAATTCTCTTTTAAATTCAAAATCAGGGATAATATCATCAATATCAACATCAGGGCGCGACAATACTTTTAGCAAGGTAACACCATCAAAAATTTTGTATTTAATAGCAATTTCGGATTTTGATGATAAATATGTGTTTTGCAGTCTTTCGATTTCATCGTCAATTTTTTTGTATTTATCAATAACTTTTGTGTAATCATCTTGATTTAGTGTTCCTGCATATAACCCGTATTCCGCTAATCTAATATCGGCATTATCATTACGTAATAACAGTCTATATTCAGCTCTAGAAGTTAACATTCTGTAAGGTTCTTTTGTACCTTTTGTTACTAAATCGTCAATTAAAACACCCAAATATCCGTGATTTCTCAGTATTGTTATTGGTTCTTTATTATCTAATTTTAACCCTGCATTAATACCTGCAATTAACCCTTGACCAGCAGCTTCTTCATAACCACTAGTACCGTTAATTTGCCCAGCTGTGAATAAATTTTCTATAACTTTTGTTTCTAAAGAAGGTTTTAACTGTAAAGGGTCAATTGCATCATATTCAATAGCGTATGCTCATTTTTGAACACGAGCATTTTTTAAACCGGGAATGGTTCTAATAATTTTATCTTGTATTTCAATCGGTAGAGAAGTTGATAAGCCGTTAACATAGGTTATTGTTCCGTCGGCAGTTTCTGGTTCAAAAAATATTTGGTGTCTAGGTTTAGAAGAAAATTTAACAATTTTGTCTTCTATCGAAGGACAATATCTAGGACCAATACCTTCGATTAAACCTGAATACATTGCACTTAATTGAAGATTTTCATTGATAATTTTGTGTGTTTCTGCGTTTGTATATGTTAAATGGCAAGCTATTTGTGAAGGTGTGTCAACGTTAGATCTTGAAGAAAAACTTAAATTAATATCTTCAAGAACTTCTTGCTCTACTTCGTCATAATTTATTGAGTCTGATCAAATTCGTGGAGGTGTTCCTGTTTTAAGTCTTTGTAGTTTAAAACCGTTTTTTCTCAATGATTCACTGAGTTGCGATGTGGTTTTTTCGTTATCTGGACCACTTTTGGTTGTTTCGCTACCACGCAAGATTCTTGAATCCATATATGTTCCAGTGGTGATTACACACATTGATGCATTTATGATTTCGCCGTTTTCTAATTTAACACCAATAAATTTATTATCTTCAGTAAGTATTTCTTCAACGCCAGCTTCAAGTAGGTCAAGAAATTCTTCTTTTTCTACATATTCACTGATGATTTGCGAATATTTTTCTTTATCGATTTGAGCCCTCAGTGCTCACACGGCCGGCCCTTTTGATTTATTCAACATTTTTAGTTGTATAGTCGCCAAGTCAGCTCATAGTCCTTGCATTCCTCCCAATGCATCGATTTCACGGGTAATTATACCTTTTGCCGGCCCACCTATTGAAGGGTTACATGGCATCATTCCTAGTCTATTTTTATTAAATGAAATTAGCAATGTTTTATGTTTTTGATGTGCTAAAGCAAGCGCAGCTTCTAACCCTGCGTGCCCTCCACCAACAACAATTGCATCGTATTTTTTATTATTATTCATAATTTTTATTTTATTACAAAAGAGTTTTTTAAAAATAAAGAAAAAAGACATTTTTTACCGAAAAAACACTTTTTTTAGTAAAAGTAAAAACAAATATTTTAGATAAAAGCAACTCAACTAAACGCATTATTGATATATAGTTTATAATTTTATATTATGAAAAAAGATAACTTTAAAGACAATTATCCTTTGATTTCTGTTAAAAACTTAAAATTTAAATACAATCGCAAACAACAACATGATGATATAAGAATAGATGAGCTGAAAATACCAAGCAATAAAATTGTTTCATTGCTTGGTCCATCAGGTTCTGGTAAAACAACATTACTTAATTTATTTTTAGGTTTTTTAAAGCCTACTGATGGCGAAATAATCATTAGAAATAATCCAAAAATACACGAAACAGCCTATATTATGCAAGAAAATGCAATATACGAAAACATCACGGCTTTTGACAATATTTTTTTAAGTGCTAAAAATTATCAAAAATGAATTGAAAGTGTTCGAGTTAAGTATTTTGATAAATATTTCAGTGAAAATATTAACTATAAACTACTGAGTGCGTACTGACGTTATGCAAACGCATTGGTTAGTCCTGGAATAAAACCTATTGTAAAAAAAATACGTTATTTTAAAATCATCTGGCAAATTTTATTTAATTTCAAAGCAATGAAATTTAAAGATCGCATGCGAATGTTAAGAGATTTAAGGTTAAAAAACCTTTTCAAAAACGACGTAGAAGAAGTTGCTGAAAAGCTAGGAATTAAAGAAATACTGTACAAAAATGTAAATGATTTAAGTGGTGGTCAAAAACAAAGAGTTGCGTTTGCAAAAGGGATCATTAAGCGAACAAATTTAGTGTTTATGGATGAACCTTTTAGTGCATTAGATGCCAAAATTAAAGAATCAACTATTGAATGATTATTGAAAATTCGCAAAGAATTCAATTTAACTATTGTTATTGTTACACACGATCAACACGATGCATTGAAAATTAGCGACCGGATTATTTTGCTAAACAAAGGTCAATTACAACAATATAGCGACGGCAAAAATATGTATGATAACCCGGCCAATTTATTTGTTGCTAAATTTATTGGTTCACCTGAAATAAATTTCATTGAAACAAAAAATGGACTGCATTATTACATAAGACAAAATAAAATGCAATTGAAGGCAGTGAAGAACGGAAAATATCGAATAATTGACAGTAAACATTTTGGCGACACTATTCATTATTGGATTGAAGTTGATGAAAATAATACATGAGTAGTTGTTCTAAAAGACGACGAGGAATATGCTATTGGTCAGAGAGTAAATGTTAAATACTTAAACTCGGATGTTTTGGTTTTTGATGCTGATGGCGAAAGGGTTTATAGTGAAAAAATCTAAATTTGAAATCTTCAAAAGCAAAACATGAAGCATTTCCAAAATCATTATTTTAATATCGCCTTTACTTATATTGGTTTTATTGTTCACATTAATACCCATTGGCGAAACGTTTTTTAAGTCTTTAAAATATTATCCCTACAAAAGCAATCATAAAATTATTGAAATAAATTTTAAAAATTATCAAAGTGTGTTGAATGATACTGGCTTTAAAGCCGCAATTCAAAACACAAGTGCGGTTTTATTATTAGGGACTGGTATTTCAATAATTCTTGCCCTATTTTTTGCTGTTATTATTGAATCATTGATTCATAAAAAAACAAAAACAGCAGTTTTAGGAATTTTATATTCACAATTTTTTATCTCGTCATTTGCTGTTGGTCTTGCTTTTTCACTTTTCTTTGGTGAAAAGAGAGTTTTCTTTAGACTCTTTAATTTAGAGCAATATGCATTCACATCCGGTAGCCACAAAACTCCTATTTGAGTTTATTACACATTGTTTCAGGTTTGACGTTCCTTGCCATTTAATTTGATTCTATTTGCCGCTGCAATCAATAAGGCTAATGCCAAATATTTCCGATTAATGCGAACAGATAAAATATCTTTAATTAACAAAATCAAATATGTTTATGTCCCAGAACTAAATAAAGTTATGTTTGCTATTTTGTTTACTAATTTTATATATGCGGGCTTATTTTTACCAGAAGCAATTTTGGGAGCAAATTATAATTTTGACATTAATAAGGCTCACACCTTGACTAGTTATACTATTAAGTATTTTGGTGGTGGTTCGCAACCATCACTAAAATATGAAAAAGGTTATGCGGCCGCATTTTTCAGTTTTATTTACTTACTTTCGTTATTATTGTTAGCTATTATTGTGCAACCATCTTCGTTGATTTGATTTAAAAACAAAATTATTGCACTAATCAGAAAAAACAAAACGAGAGGGGTTAAAAATGTTTAAAAATATCAGTAAAGAAATATTTAAATATATATTAATTATCTTCTTGTTATTTTTATTTTTATTTCCCCTTTATTATTTATTGCTATACGCACTGCTATCGAGTCCTTCATATATAGAAGGCAAGATCTATATTTTTGTCAAGGAATGGAGTTGAACAAACTTTAAGTCTGTTATAGGCAAGGAATTTTTTATCGCACTCGGATATACTTTTTTATTTTCAACGATATTAATTATGCTGCGAGTTTTTGTTTTCTCATTTGCAATTGCTGGCTTATTAAAGATGAAAACGTCATTTCAAAAAGTTTTTCAATATTTTTTCTTATTAATCAGTTTAATACCAGAATTTTCAATTTATTTAGCTTTAGCAACCCAATTAGGTAGACTAAATTTAAGAGGAACTGTTTTTAGCGCTGTTTCAAATTCGATATTTAATTTTTTCACTTTCACATATGTGTTCAATGTTGCAAAAGCCACATCACTAGAAAGAAGAAAATTAATGATAAATGACAATTTAAAATGATATGAAAAAATTTGATATGTTTATCGTCCTAAACTTCAACTCGCATATTTTCTACTTATTATCTTTACTTTTATCGGCACCTGAAATGATTATCTATGACCAGATTTTATTACTAAAGATACAAAACTAACCAATTTGACAATTTGATACATTAATGTCGGGGTTTATCAAGCAGGTGTTTTAGGTAATTTGCAAGCAGCAGGTTCATTTATTACAGTTCTAGTTCCACTAACAATTTATTCAATATTTTCTAAAAAAATAAATCAAAGATATTAATCTAAAATGAGTCAATATAGATTCATTTTTTTCTTTAAACTATATTGTCTATAAATAAATTAATGAAAACAATTCCAGTTTTTACTTTTGCATCTCTTTATAAGTGTTTTAAATATATTTTTAGTTATATAATAGTTAAGATAATTTTTTATTAATTTATCAAAATGTATGAATACAAAATACTTCTAAGGAGAAAAAAATGAACAAAAAATGGTTATCATTGATTCCTACTTTAGGAATTGGTGTTAGTTTTTTAGCAGCAGCATGTGTTAATAATAGTAAAAAAGATAATAAACAAAACACAGAAAATGATAAAAATACAGATACTAAACAAAACGGGGAAAACAAAGAAAATACAAAAAATAAACAAGTTTTATTTCAAACCCCGCAAGGAAAATCTTGACCTTTGTCACTAGGTGTTATACCTTTGGTCAATTACTATAATGAAACACAACAAAACAAACCTGGATTCCTTCCGGTTAAACTTGAATTTTTTGAAGACCACAAATTTTTCCAAGAATTCCCATTAATTAAAAATGTAAAAGAGAAAATTGAAACCAATGCAAAAATTGAAAAAATTCCTAACTTAATCTTAGGGGCGCAATCTGGAGCGTATGTGTTATCACAAGACGATAGATTGCTAGATGTTAGCGATGCCGGTATTACAACAAGTATTTTTGATCCAAAAATTGCTAAAATTCACTCACAATTGGCTGGTAAAGATGATGCAGACCAACTATACAACTTACCTTTCGATGAAGCTGATATTGATGCAGTAAGATTTAATTTAGATTTATTAGACTTGATTTTAAATTTAATTAAAAATGGTGGCGGAACTATCAATGAAGAAGCAGATATCGTTAAGAGAGCTAGAAAAGCAACAACAGTTGGTAATAGCGTTCCTGAAAATAGTATTTTCAAATTATTAAGCGTTAAATCAGACACACAGTTTTCTGGTTACACAGTAGATGATTCAACATTTGCCTCATTGGAAAAAATTAGAGAATTTGCAAACAAAGTTTATGATGGAGTTAATTTAGCTACTGATTCTATTAATCAAAACACAATTAGTGGGCATATTTTAGCAATTGACTACCAAGAAGATGCCTTTCTAAAAGAACTACAAGGTATTATTGGCGATAATTCAATTTTTGAGTTAGAAAAAACTGGAGATTCAAACGAACCTACTAGAATTAAATACAACATAACAAGAAATGAAGCAGTTAAAAACAAATTTAAAGAATTATGAAACGTATACAAAGACGCTGCTTCTAAAAAAACAGAAGTTGCTTATGGAAGTGATAGTATAAATAAAAAAGCATTTCAAGCTGTTAAATACATGGCAAATGGTTATAGCGAATGAGGTACACATGATATTGCTAAATGAAAAACTGTAATTAGTTTTGCAGCAAGTGTCGGAAACAATCAATCACATAAAACTAAATTCTCAAAAGGCTTCTTTGTTGGTTTCCAAAAAGATTCACTAGATGCATTCGAGAAATATGCAGAATTCGAAGATCAATACATCCTACCTCAAGTTAATATTGTTGGGCCTAATAAAAGCAATGTTTATTGAGAAGGCGGATCGAGTTTATTACCAATTAAATCATCAGATCCGGCATTAAATGAAGGTACTAAAGCATTTTTAAATTGACTATATTTAGGAACTAATGACACTTTAAATAAAGGTACTTTTGAACCTAACTGATTGACATTAGCTAAAACAACTGGTTACATAATTCCATTAAAAGATGTTATTAATGACCAAACTAAACAATCATTGTTAGCTGAACACGACAAACAAAGAGCAATACAAAATAATGAAAGTTTAAGCGAAGAAGAAAGAACAAAAGCACACGAATATGCAGATTATCTATCTTCTGCGTGAATTTCACTAACATCAATTTTAAAATTGCAAGATCCTGAATTAAATATTAAAGCGGTACAATTGCCAACTGATGATACAACAGCAAATATTATTAATTTACTTGGAAAAGAATTGATTGGACAAACAAATATCTCTTCATCAGATAGCGCCAAAACAGATGAAGAAATGGTTAAAGCAATTGAATCAATAATAAACAATCAATAAAACAATTAAAAGCACATTTTGTGCTTTTTTAATGCTTTTTTTAAAAATACTATAATATTAAATTATGCATAAAGATTATATAGAAGGTTATTTCATTGATCTTGACGGAACAATGATTGACAAAACCGATGAAACAGGTTTTTTAACTGAAGAAAATAAGAATTTTCTGCGCGAATTACAAAAAATTAAACCAGTAATTATTTCAACTGGTCGCCGACCAACCGGTGCTGTAGCTGAAATAATGGCAATGATTAATGCTCCTTACGCCGTGTGTTCGACTGGAGGTGTAGTAATTGATAGTCAAGGTAATTTTGTGAGAGAAATATTAATTGAAAACGACACAAAATTACAACTTTTTCAATACTTTATGAGTAAAAAACTTAATTTTATTGTAAATGGTATTGATAATATATATCACTTTGGTGATAAGTTTACTTGAGATAAAAGAGATTGAGTAAAAAGGTTTAATAAAATAAGTTACGATGATTTTGATTTAACACAAAACATACGCCAAACACTGGTTTTTGGTCCAGGACTTGAGGAAATTGCCCAATTAGAAAAATACATTAATACAAATTTTCCTAATTTATCAACTCACGTTGTTTCGCATGGTTATTCAATAGAAGTTACTGACAAAAAAGCTACAAAAGGAACCTCAAATGCTTTTGTGGCCCAACTATTAAACATTGACATTAAAAAATGCGCACACATAGGTGACTCACGCAATGATGTTCTAGCTCTGCCTGATACAGGTTATTTAGTAGCAATGGGTAATGCTGACGATGAAGTAAAAAAAGTTGCAAACTTTATTGGCGAAAATTTCGCCAATGCTGGCTTGAGCAGAACTATTCAAAATTTTGAAAAATTTATAAACGAAAAGGAGAGTAAATAATGAAATTAGAATTTGATATGATAAAAAACTTTTATAGTGAATACCAAAAAAACAAAGTAAACAAAATTGTTGAAAACGCAGTTACAAAAAATGGCGTTTACAATGCAACCTACAACAACGAGGTACGTGCTTTTCATAATAATGAATTTAGCAATCAAACTAAAAAAGCCGGAATGACTAATCAAAAATCATCTGGAAGATGTTGAATTTTTGCGGCATTAAATATTTTAAAACCAATCACAATGGAAAAATTAAATGTTGAAAGTTTTGAATATTCTCAGGCCTACACAATGTTTTGGGAAAAAATGGAAAAAGCCAACACCTATTTAGAATTGATTATTGAACACCCTGAATTGAAATACCAAGATCGTCTATTTGAAATGTTTTTAGGTTTTGGTCACCAAGATGGTGGTTTTTGAGAATGATCAGAAGGTTTAATTACAAAATATGGTGTAGTTCCTAAGTCAATTATGCCTGAAACTTTTAACGCTTCAAACACCGCACAAATGAACTCTGTGCTAGAAATTCACTTACTATCAACAACTAAAATATTAAGAGAACTTCAACAAAAAAATGCAAATAATACTGAATTGCAACAAGTTAAAACACAAGCAATGCAAAAAGTCTTTGATATTTGTGCCAAATCATTAGGATTGCCTCCAATCAAATTTGATTTTGAATACCGTGATAAAGATAAGAAATTTCACAAAATTTCTGACATAACACCTTTAGAATGATTGGAAAAATACACAACCCCAACATATAAAAATTTAATCAACCTATATGCTGATCCAAGAGATATTTACCCAGTTAACACCAAATTACAAGCTAAATATTTTAGAGGACCAGTAGAAAGTAGACACTTATCATTCATAAATGTTTCGATGGATGAATTGAAAAAAGCAACCATCAAAAGTATTAAAGCGGGTGAGCCAGTATGATTTGCTTGCGATATGGGTCCACAAATCGACCGTAAAAACGGACTAATGGATACAAGACTTTATAATATTGATGAAGCATTCGAATTAAATAATGTTTTATCAAAAGCGGACAGATTGAACTTTAAAATGTCAACACCTAACCACGCTATGACTTTTGTAGGTGTTGATTTGGACGAAAACGATAATCCAATTAAATGAGAAGTTGAAAACTCATGGGGTGATGAAAACGGCAATAAAGGTTATTTCTCAATGAGTGATAAATGATTTGACGAGTATGTTTACAGTGTTATTGTTAATCCTGATTTTTGTTCAAATACAACTGTTGAAGCCAATAAAAAAGAAGCTATTGAAATTGAACCATGAGATCCACTTTCAATGCTATAAATTTAGGATGCTAAATCCTATTTTTTATTGTCTTTATAGAAATAATTCCATATGCAAATAAAAAATTACTTTGTTATAATTAACACATGAAAAATTTAAAAAACAAAGCCAAGGCATATTTCCTTGACCTTGATGGTACTTTTTTAGACAAACCTAATGGCCACGGTACAGTCAGTGATACAAATATTGAAACGGCCAAAAAATTAAATAAATACAAACCAGTAATCTTTTCAACTGGACGTGGCAATACAGATTTCACAATGAATATTGCCAATAAAGTTGGTTCTGAGTATGTTGTTTGTTTAAACGGGGCGCTAATAGTTGATAAAAACAACAACATTTTGTATCGTAAAACACTGGATAAAAAACCACTGCTAGAAGTAATTGAAATTTTTAAAAGCCGCAAGATGTTTATTTACATTAACGGCGAAATGATGATGTATCATGGCGGCAATTTAGATAGTCAATACATGAAGGCTTGAGCAGCAGATACAGCAAAAAAAGATTATTCGGAAATTGATACATCTATTGAGTTCTCTAAATTGTTAGTATTTGGTCTATCTCGTGAAGAAACGGCACAGTTATGAGAAGAATTATCTGTAAAATACCCACAATTAGCTTTTTACTTAGTTTCTAATGGTTGAACAATCGAAGTTGGCCCTAAAGACGCCAATAAAGGTATAGCAAATTCAGTCGTGTGTGAATATTTAGGAATCAATCCTAAAGATGCTTATCATATTGGAGATTCTGCTAATGATTTGCCAACAAAACAATATTTAGGAAAGTTTATCTGCGTTGCAGGGGCCTTGGATTTTGTTAAAGAAAATGCCGACGCAATCGGCTATGATTTTTCAAACGCTGGTTTGACTAAAATTTTGAATGAGTTAGAAGATTTAGAAAATTTATAAGATATTGAAAAAGTGCAAGAAAAAAACTTAGCACTTTTTTCTTATCTTTTTAAAATGTTGTTATAGAATTATATTGCAATTGGCTTGGTGTCAAGCACTTGCGCTTGACATTAAGTTGTCAACAACAAATATGTAAGGAGACAATCTATGGTAAAAATTAGATTAAAAAGAACTGGATCTAAATTTAATGCACAATACAAAATTGTTGCAGCAGATTCACATTCACCACGTGATGGTAAATTTATCGAAGCTTTAGGTCAATACAACCCTCACACAAAAGAATTCTTTGTTAAAGAAGAATTAGTGCAAAAATGAGTAGACAATGGTGCTCAATTAACACAAGTAGTTCACGACTTATTCAGAAAACACGGCTTAAATGAAAAACTTGCTAAAAATTCAAAAAATCAAGCTAAATAATGAAAATTAATTTTTTGACTCTTTTTCCCAATTATTTCAAACCCTTTGTTGAAGAATCGATTATTTCTAAAGCAATTGCCAAAAATTTAATCGATATTGAAGTAATTGATTTTAGATTATTCAGCAAGAACAAACATCATAAAGTTGACGATGAAATTTATGGTGGTGGACATGGTTTATTATTGCAAGTTGAACCAATTGATTTGGCTTTAGATTCGCTTAAACAAAGAGGCGGTTATAAAATTTTAGTTACACCACAAGGAAAAAAATTCGATCAATCTATTGCTAACAAACTCGCAAACGAAAAAGAAATTACTTTCATTTCTGGACGTTATGAAGGTTTTGACGAAAGAGTTGTTGAGTTGGTAGATGAAGAAATTTCAATTGGAGATTATGTTTTAACCGGAGGGGAATTACCTTCAATGGTTATGGCAGATTCAATAATCAGACTTGTGCCTGGAGTAATTAAAGAGGAATCACACCAATTTGATTCATTTCAAAATGAAGGGTTATTAGATTATCCTCAATACACTCGTCCGCGCGAATACAAAGGAATGAAAGTTCCAGATGTGTTATTTAACGGCAATCATGCTGAAATTGAAAAATGGAAAAAAGAAGCTCAATATAACAAAACATTAAAAAACAGACCCGATATTATCGAAAGGATTAATAATGAGAAGTAAATTAATTGAATTAGTAGAACAAAGCCAATTACGTAAAGATCACCCAGATTTTCGTGTTGGTGATAATGTTAAAGTATACGTTCGTATTCGTGAAGGTGAAAAAGAACGTATTCAAATTTTTGAAGGTTTAGTAATTAGCAAAACTGAATCAGGAACTCGTGAAAACTTTACAGTTAGAAAAATTTCATTCGGTATTGGAGTTGATAGAACATTCCCATTACACTCACCATTTGTTGCACAAATTGAAGTTGTACGTTCAAACAAAGTTCGTCGTGCTAAATTAAACTACATTCGTGAAAGAAGTGGTAAATCAGCAAGACTTAAAGAAATTAAACGTAACAACAAATAATAACAATAAAAAATTAACATTCGCATGAATGTTAATTTTTGTATATTTTTTGCAACCAATTCATCGTGTTATAGCGGTAGTTTTTATGTGTTTTCTGACTTAAATTTACAACATATTTAAGAATAATAAAAAAGCACCATTTGATTACAAATGATACTAGAAGTAGCGAAGAAATTTAATATTCATCCATCGATGCCTTAAGATTTTTTGATTGTCCACCATGTAGTTTTATTGCTGTTTCATAGATTTCTCGCTTTTTATCAGCTGATTTATTTATTCCATTATCGTTTGAAACTCTTTGACTATATATAGATATATCTTCCTCGTCTCTTCCTTCAGATTCTTCATCCAATTCTTTTATTGATTGTCGCAATTTCAATATTCTGATATATTCAAAAATATAATCATCCAATAAATCAGCAAGCCGTAGGACATTTTTATTTGAATATGTATCAAAAATGAATTTTAATTCTGTATATCCTCCATAGGATGAGTCTGAATCTTTTAATACAAACCCGAAGTCAGCAGCAACATTTTTGATATGATTTTCACATTTTTTATATT
Source organism: Mycoplasma sp. CSL7475-4 (assembly GCF_024834065.1). Classification (GTDB taxonomy): domain Bacteria; phylum Bacillota_I; class Bacilli_A; order Mycoplasmatales; family Metamycoplasmataceae; genus Mycoplasmopsis. The sequence goes on along the minus strand of NZ_JANUYA010000001.1, from coordinate 113,530 downwards.
CTTGATATTCTTCATATTCACGATATTCTCAACTATCCTTCCTATAAGGAATTTCAATAGTTTTAATAATAAATCTAGCCATAATCTTCTCCTTATAACAGTTATTTTGTTTACATACTTTGATATAAATTTAAGATATGTATTTAAATTTTATACGTGCTAAAAAAAAAAAAAAAAATGTGTGTTTTTTGCCTTTTTTCAGTAAATTTATAGAGAATTTCCGGAAAATTTACAAAAAAAGCAACTCAATTTAAAATTTTGTATGCAAGTAATAAAAATATCAAGCACAACAAACCGTGCTTGATATTTTAAAGTGTTATTTTTAAATCAAAATTATTTATGTCTTTGACATTTAACAAACTTGATTTTATAAACTCCTTTTCAAAATAATAATGTACTTAGAGATAAACCAACGGCTAAAGCAAAGATTAAAATATCTAAAAATATAACTACCCCTAAATTTCCTCCGGTATAAAATAGCGGTTTAGTAAAGTTTAAAAATGAATATATTGTAACACCTGCACCCTCGACAAATTTATTGTAAGAAGCAAAATAAATTATCAGTGCAAATAGGCAGTACGCAATTGTAATGATTGCTGTAGTTTTTATTTCCTTGCTCGATATCACTGCTGTTTTTCTCAATAAAAACAACACAACAAAAGCGATTACTGGGTTAATTGCGTGTGTGATTGTTGATCTTATTGCAGAGTAGAATGTAGATCATGTTTCCTTTCTTCATGATAATAACAGTCAATAAACTAAAAACGTGATAGTAATCAGACCGACAGAAATAACGAACATTTTTAGTATCTTTTCTCTATTTTTAATTATAGAAAACAAAATCAATGTTATACCAGTAAATAAGTTTGTCAAGTAAGTGAAATAAAATATTGTCCCTGCGTGTTTAAACAAAGCATAAACAGTTGGTGTTAATGTTTTTAAATCTATTTCGTAGGAAGAATTGTAATTGATAGAATCCATCAAAATAAAAATAAACGAACCTAACAAAATAAATAGCCCTAGCGTTAAGAACAGGTAATTTTTGTTCTCTTTTAAATTGTTTAACTTTATATTTTTCATAACGATTATTTTATCTTAAAAAAGAAAATATTAACTTATGTTAATAAAATTTAGGTACTTCTCAAATTCATTAAAATATTGGAATCTTATATTTTGTATTTCAAAATAATTCATATTGTTTCAATTCAAATTGTTTCAAACAGTAAAATTGTAAATGCTATCTTCCGTAATAATAAACTGTGTATTTTTTTTGATATAAAACAGATCTATTAATTCATCTATATCAATGTGTTTGGTTCTTGAGCCTTTGATTTTTAACAGTAAACTTTTGTGATTATTGCCTCAATAACACAAACGTATTTTGTTAATTTTTGTTAATTTTTCAGTAAATTGATCAATATTTGTTGGGATAATTAAAGAGATATGCACTTTTTTTGAATCATAATAAAAATAAGGCATAAAACTTTTGTTTTCATACATTCAGCCCTCAAATCTGAAATTTTCGGGGTATTTTTCTCTCAATATTAAGAAATCATTGAAGTATAAACTTACTGAAAAATGATTGAAAGTTGATTGAGTTTTATTGAATTTTTTGTGTGTTAAAGGTGACAATGATCACATCATTGCTTCTGTATTTAATATTGCTAAAAATTCAGAAAATACACTTATAAATTCATCGTTCATACATTTATTATATATAACTATATATATAATCTAGTATAATAAAGAATATTTTATGTAATGAAAGGATTAAAATGGGAAAGAAAAAAGAAACATTTTTTGAGCGTCTAACTAGAAAAAACGCTCAACAAGAAGATAGTCAAAATCCAAAATCACCAAAGAAAAAAAATTGAAAATTCTGAGTTATTGCATCATCAATTGCTGCCACTGTAGCAAGTGGTATCACAATTCCTTTAGTTGCAAATAGTTTAGTTAAAAAATATAATGATCCTTTAAAAAATGATACAGTTGTGTTTCATTTTAAAACCCCTGATGAAAATTCTAAATCAATTGGTTTTAATCTAGGAGATGTATTAAAAAACAGCTCTACAGATGAAAAAAGCAATCCAAAATTGATGTTAGACAACGCATTCAAATCGGCGATATTTTATCTATACAACAAAGAAGTTAAGGCATCCAAAGAATACCAAAGATTATGGAACGCTTCACTTAAAACCAATGAAAAAGAAAGAACTGATATTGCTTTAAAACCAATTGAAGAATTAACTAAGAAACATAAAGATTTACTTTTAGATATTAAAGAACAAATGATAAAAACATTTGGTTTTTCTAAATGAGAGCAAGCTTTTAATGATTTCTTAATTAAAAATTTTCAAGGTGCAAAATCAATTAATGAAGCTGTAACACTTAGAGTTTACGATGAAATTAAAAAAGATGCTTTACGTCGTTTCCAATTAAATACTCAATTCAATATTGATGATATTGATAGAGTTGCTAAAACAACTATTTACAAGTTAGATGAAAATGGTAAACCTACAAACCAAGTGCTATATGAAGTGGGACAAAGGGTATTTCCATTTTTCAAAAAAAATGTCAACTATTTCGAAATTGACCAAATTAAAGAAAAAATGACATTTATGACTAACAGTTATGTTGTTGATGAAGAAAATTACGCAGAGTACAAAGATGCATCAAAATTCATTGATTTTTATTTAAGCAACGATAATCCTTTCTTAATTAGTCAATTTACTTTACCTGGAATTGCTCCAGCTAAAAAAGAGGAAGGTAAAGAGGCTAAATGAACAATTGATAGAGAGGCATTTAAAAGATTGATGTTCTACTGACCAATTGATAATGAAAATGCTCCGTTTAAAGCTGAAACATCATTCGAAAAGGTTAAAAACACATTCAAAAGTTATGATGAATTTGTTAAAGAAGCAACTGAAAATAAATCAACTACATTAAACAAAGAAATTGCAGATTATGGTACATTGTTGTCTGTTATTGCTTTAGATGACCAAAGTATAAAATCTAATTGAGGTAGTGAAGGTTTAGTTTCAATAACTGGCTTATTAACTTCAAAAAATGACAAAACCTTACAAGCTTTTTCTGTTTTCGACAACCTAGTATTAGGCAACGATAGTAGCAAAGATGTTGATCTATTTAAAACATTAAGCGACATAAGAACAAACATTATTCAATATTTAGGTTTAGAAGACCCTAAAGATGCTGTTGCTAGTGCACAATCTAAAGAAGAAGCACAAACAAAAATTGCTGATTTCAATAAAGAAATTATTAAAGCTTTTGATGAAGCAAGCGATGTGAAAAAAGAAGGTATTTATCAAGATAAATACAATGAATTAGTTGTTAAACCAATAATTCAATTGTTCGAAGATTCAACTAACAATAAAATTAGTACTTTTTACACATTACATGGCTCAGCAAAAACAAAAGTTATTTTAACTTCAAAAGGAATTACTTTAGTAGATGTTAAACAATTATCACAGCTAAATAACGGTAATTCTCAATCTAACGAAGAAATTATTAAAGAAATGATTAAAAGTGATTTCTTATTAAGCAATAAATATAAATCATCAGCTAATGGCAATAAATATAACGCCTTAAACTTGATTAATAGATCTATGGATATGTCTGAAATTGTTCTTGAAGATATGCTTAAAGACGATAATTTTAAAACATTCATGAAATCAGATTATTTTGTAACAGACAAAAGCGATAAGTCTATCACATATAAATTTGTTGACAAAATCACTGACAATGAAATAGATGAAATCATTAAATTAAATGTCAATGTTTTAAACGCAAACAAACATAAAAAATCATTAGATCTAGTTAAAGGCGTTGAAAGTTGAATGAAACAAAGAGCAGAAGATGGATATGACTCTAATTTTGAAATAAATCAAGGCAAAGTATATTTCACACACAATAACGATTCATACACCAAAGATGCTAGTGCGATTATTTATGAAACTTTAAAAACAATTACAAAGGCAGGAAAGTAGGTATATATGAAAAAAATTAAATTATTACTTGCTAGCGTATCTGCTATAACACCTTTTTCAGTGATTGCTTGTGGCCAAACAATTGATACCACAGCAAAATTAAAACAAGATGATGAAATCCGTAAGTTTTCTGTAGAGCAATTAAAAACAGAATTTTCACACGCTACATTGCTATCTTTATACGGTATTCCTTTTAATTCATCAAGCAATTTAGACGAAACATACATCAATACTTTCAAAGATAGAAGTTCAAAATTATTCATTGATTCTTATCAAGCATTCCAGTTATATGAAAGAAATGAATTACAAAAAGATCCTTTCTATTTTGCACAAAAAGTAATCGATTGAAATAGAGACAGAATTTTAAGTGTGGAAGATGTTCAAAGTATTGGTGATATTGAAAAAGATAAACCATTAACACAAGATCAATTTAGCATTATTTGACTGAACGAAAAAACACAAATTCGTCAAGAAATTGAAAAAATGTTATTTGTAAACGCTTATTTCAAAATTTCCGATAAAGATCAATTGAAAAAAATTGATAAAAACTTTAAATACACTTCAGAATTAAAATATGAACTTGAAAATTATTTACTTTCAAAATACGCAGTTGATAAAAAGTTTGCACAAGTTTGAAGCAAAGACAATGAAGCATCTAACAATAATGACTCATTTTTCACTCGTGGATATAACACAATAAGCAATGTAAAAACTTTTAACGACTTTTGAAATTTCTCTAAACTACCTAAAATAAAACTAAAAGATGACATTGAATTTGTTAGTGGTCATGAAAGTGACAAAGAACTATATGGTTACAAAGGATTTAAAGCAAATACAACTTCATACTCACTGAAATGAGATTATGACTCATTAAAAAACAAAACCGGTTCAAAAGATTTATACGGTTATTACGATGTCAACAACGACCGTCTTGTTAATGAAGAGATTGAACCTAACTTTGTTATTAACCCATTCAAAATTTCAAATAATCCAACCAATATTCCTACAGTTGTCTATGTAAATCAAGTTGCACCAATTTCATCTGGTGTTGAAGTAGAATTACCAACTGTTGAAAACGATGAAAACAACAAAACAAAAGTTACTTTATTGAGTTTTAAAAACACTTTCTATAGAGATAAATTAGATATTTTAGCGTTTCTATTTTTCTTAAATGATCAATCATTATATGAAACAGCAATTAAATCATTTGCTGATATTGGCTATAAATTTAAAGTCAACGATAAAAGTAAAGCACTAAGAGAAACAATAAAAGATTTACCATTTGTGGAGTTAGTATAATGGACAACATATTTTTAGACATAATCAACGGAAAAGCTGAAGCAGAATTTATTTATAAAGATGATGTTTGCGTAGCTTTTTACGACAAATTTCCATTCAGACCCGGACATTTTTTAGTTGTACCGAGAGTAAAATCAACAAATATAACCGAAATGGATGACGAAACAGCAGCACATTTAATTAATGTTGCTCGCAAATTAGGGAAACAAGAAGTTTTAGATAAAGGTATTCCAGGATTCAAAATTGTTGTAAATACTGGCAAAAGCGCCGAACAATCAATATTCCATACACACGTTCACGTTATACCATTCAAATAACAAAAAAGCGCCTCTTATGTAAGAGACGTTTTTTAATTATTCAATTTTTTCAATAAATTTATTGAAAAAATAATGAAAAATTTTGTTTTTTAAATGTTTATATTATAATTGATATACGCCGTCATAGCTCAGCCGGTAGAGCACATCCATGGTAAGGATGGGGTCGCAGGTTCAAGTCCTGTTGTCGGCACCATATGTAAAATTCACCACTCGCAAAAGCGAGTTTTTATTTTAAAATTACACGTTTCTTTGAGTCAAATTGATAATCACTTAAATACAATGTACCATCACTTAGTTTTATTTGTGGTGCGTTTTTTATTGGTTTTACAGTGGCAAAAAATATTTTTACTCTTTTTTCATCAATAAAGCTAAAGGCCACAGGGTTAGGATTATAAGCTTTAATAATTTTTAGTGCTGTATCAACACTCATATCTGAGTGTATTTCACCCTTTGATTTTTCCAGTTTTGGACTTAAACTAACTAGTGCTTCATCTTGTTTTGCACGTGTTAATTGGCCATTATCGAGTGCATTTATTCAATCGACTATATTTTCTGCCGCAATTGCTTGTAATTTATTGAATACACTTAAAGATGTGTCGTCTTCGGTTATGTCGATTTCTTTTTGAACAAACACATCGCCTGCGTCCATTTCTTTAACCATTTCCATAATACTTATTCCGGTTTTTTTATCGCCATTCAATACTGAATATTGTATTGGTGCTGCCCCTCTATATTTCGGTAATAAAGAACCGTGAACATTTATATTTAATTTTTTAGCAATATTCAAGACTTTTGTTGGTATAAATTGACCAAAAGCAGCTGTAAGTAAATAATCATATTCAAGAGCCGCCAGCTGATCATAAATATCACCGATTTTCTCTGGTTGGAATAATTTTATATTGTATTTTAAAGCCAATTCTTTTGTTGGCGTAAATACGCTTTTTCGACCTCTTTGTGAAGGTCTGTCAGGTTGTGAAATTATTCCAACGACATCAAAATGTTTAATAACATTCTCAAAAATAGGAACTGCAAACTCAGGAGTTCCGGCTAGCAAAACTTTTATCATAAATCTATTATATATTTTATTGAATATCTACTCGTTAATATTAATATATAATTTTACCAACGGAGAAAGAATGAAAACAATAATTGAAAAGTGAAGCAGATATCAGTCACCTGATGTTTTTTTGAATAAAAGATTAAAAAAACCAATGTTTATATTGAATAAAAAACACAAAAATTCGTTTGTTAGACCTCTTTTGTTTTCCACGAATAAAATTACTGCGCGTGTTGGTATTGCGACTGATTTATTTAACGACTTCACAGTTTATACTCTTGCTCAATCGATTTCATCACTAATCAAATCTAAACATTTCACAAACAATAAAGTTTTGCTTATTAGAGATAATTCTCTTAGGTCGCATATTTATTTAAATATTTTTGCCAAAGCATTAATATTGAATGGTTTTAACATTTTTACTATTGATAAAAATGAGTTTATACCCAATTCATTCGACCATTACATAGCACAAAAAACAGATTCAATATTTTATGTTAATATCAGTGAAATATCAAGTAAAAACTCACTGATGCAAGTAGAATTTAATTGAACTGGGAATAAAGTTACTCATGATGATATTTTGTATTTAAAAGAATTTTTGCAGCAAGTAGACTATGAAAGTGTTTCAATACCTACTCAAAATCCAATAGTTACAAAAGTATCAATTTTAGACAAAATTATTGATATTTCTAAACAAAAAATAGAAAAAAACAGCAATTTTGATAATCTCAAAATCGGTGTACATTTATTCAACTCTTTTCATTATCAATATGCTAGAAATATTTACGATCAATTAAACATTGATTATAAGATTTCCAAAACCTTAAATTCTAAGACAACTGACATAAAATTATCCAATCTTTCTAGTATCAATACTAAAAATTTTCTACACAAAAATGATTTAAATTTAGCAATCAATAAAACAGGGAAATCGTTAGTTGTTTCAATTAAACAAAAGAAAGTGTATAAATATTTAAAAAACGAACATTTAGCGGCAATATACTTACATTTTCTACTCAATGATTGCTCACAATTTGACAAAAATAGACTGTCTAAATATGTTATTGCTCGTTCGATTGAATCTTCTTCTCTTATTGATGTTATTGCTCGAAAAAATAAAATAGATTTTATTGAATATAAAGACGAACAAGAATTATTTGATTATCTAAAAAACAATAATAAAGAATTATTATTGGCTCATAATCATAATAATGAGTTCCTGTTTGGTAATTCATCAGCAAACAAAGACGCAATCGCTTTTAGCACCAAAATAATAAATATGACAGCTTTTTATAAATCTTGTAATAAAACCTTATACGATGTATTGATGAGTGTGTATGAATGTTATGGCTACACTAACTCGGTGGTTAAAGAATTTCGCTTATCAAACAAAAATGCAAAATTGTTTATTGAACGAGTAAAAAATACTGAAAATTTTGGCGACATGAAGGTTGTTAACACAAAAATATACTCGCAAGATATTGAATATTCATCTACTTTATTAAAGACGAAATTAAACGATGGCAGTTCTCTAATATTTAAATATGACCCCTTAGAAGAAAAAGGGTTGATACTAGTCAATACACACGAGCGAAAAAATGTTGAAAATTCGAGGTTAGATGTTGTTGTTAGACAAAAAGAATTGCTCAATAATGTTTTAGACCTAAAAGAAACAGAAGTTGATAAAACAACACGAATTAAATCAATCATAAAATACTTGCTTTTAACGGCCATATTTATCGGAATTTTTGTTTTCCTATTCCACACGGTTTATAACTTTAAAACCCAAGGAGTAGTTACTGATAATCCGTTGGGTGTTATAGCGTCAATGTGAACACACATAAAAACAAATATATACTCAAGAATATCCTTCTTGGCGATAATAGCCACATTCTTATTAACGTCAGTAGTCAATGCAATAATTTTTAAACGTTTATTGCATTGACAAAATGAAAAAGTGTCCTTTAAGGACCTACTTGTTGGTTCTTTAATATCTTTAGTATCGCAAAATATAACTCCCAAATCAATTGGTGGCGATATAGCCACATATTGATATTTAAGACGCCGGAATGTCTCACGAGATAAATTACTTTCCGCTGTTGTTATCAACACATTTGTTTGACAAATTTCAAACATTGTCTTAATCTTAATTTTTATTCCGATTGGTATTAAATTTTATGGTAATTTCTTTAATAACACCTCAGGTGGTAGAAATTTAATTCTATTAATTTCATTGATTTTAGGTATTTCTATTGATACGATTTTAGCATTAACTCTTCTAATATTGTCGTTAAGCTCAAGAATTCAAAATTTTGCCTTAAAACATTTAATTGGCTTTTTAGAGTGATTGCCATTTGTTACAATTACTGACCCTGAAAATTTACGAACAAAATTTCAATATGAGTTCTATAAAGTACGACACGGTCTAAAAACTATTGTCAAAAAATGATATAACTTTTTGGAAATTCTACTTTGAAAACTCTTACCATGAGTCTATGTGCCAGTTGCTTTATTCACAATGTCGGTTGACATGATTAAAGTAGTTCCTGGCGGTGCATATTTCAATATGATGACCGCAGACGTATTGATTAGAAATATTAATTCAATCTCACCTACACCAGGGGGTACTGGGACAAGTGATATTATTAGGAAAATAATATTTGAGTTTATTATTAAACCTGACGCAGCCGGCGGCTTAAGTATTTCTCAAAAATCATCATTATTAACATCAATTAATGGTGTTGGTACAGTTATTATTCCGACCGTATTATCAGCCATTGTTTTAATATTAGTTTTCATTGGCGAAAGACGTGTCGATATCTATCAATCACAACAAAAAAACATGCAATTTACCCAATTTATTGACTTGCAGACGATAAAACGGACAAAGACAAGATACTATAAAATCTCATTTAGTATTATGTGTGTTTTAATCTTTGTGCTTTCTATTATATTTATATTTGTTAAATGATAATTAGTTGACGCTGTCAACTTTTTATTTGCAATTTTGATACATGAAAAAAGTGTGCAAATATACAATTTTAAAAACATTTCCACATTTTTGATTATTTAATAAGGTGAAAAAAATTATATTTCAATTATTTGCGAATATGTAATTTACTTATTTCACTTATTTTAAGTACAATTAGTAAAAAGGAAATATTTTTACTAATTGTTGCGTACACGGTATATATTTTTTTATAATAAGTAAGACAAATTATTTTGTCAATAATTTAAAGAAAGGAATTAAAAATGAATAGCACTTCAAAATTTTCAACTAGTGAAAATAAAAAAGCGAAATTTGTGCGTGGCTTATTATTATGAGCCTTCATTTCAATTGGTTATCTTGCTTTCGTAGCTAACTGGGGATTTGCTGCCGGTTTAAATGGTGGCGGTCATGGTGATACAGGTATTCTAGGATATTTCGATATCATCCCAGATGCTAACTTTACTTTGATTAACCAAGCTACCAACTGAGGAATAACTATTGGTCGTGGTATTGGCTCAATTTTAGTAGCGTTTTTACTAGCTAAATTAGCACATAAATATTCAACAATAGTTGCTCTATCACTTACATTATTTGGTATTCCTGCCCAATATTTGCCAGGCAATGGTGTAGGATATGCATTCTTTATTATTTTAAGAACAATAATGGCTATTGGTGGAACAATGTTAATTATTTTAACTCAACCGGTGGTTGCTAACTTTTTTAACAAGAAACAAAAATCATTCGTTTCTCAATTCGGTGTTTGATTTTACCCATTGGGTACAATTATTGCAATAGTACCGTTCGTTTTTGCAGCAAATGTAGCACTAATTAGAGACAATTGACAAATTGTTTTAACGGTATTGTCAGCATTAAATGTTGTTCCATTGATTGTAATGGTAATTTTCGGGACTAAATTTGACGTTAAAAAACAAGAACAAAGCACAGAACCTAAAGTAAACAACTGAGCGATTTTAGGAAAATATTTAAAAACAAAATCAACTTATGTATGAATTTTACTTTATGGAGGTTTCCTAGTAGCGGTTGTTTTCCCTACCTCATTTTCAATTGATTTATTCACAAAAATTTCAGGCGTTAGTGCCAATACACAACTTTTCGGAATGAGTGTAAGTAAAATTATTAGAATTTGATTCATAATTTTCTTAGCGGCTGTATTTGTTGGTCCAATCACAGTTGGTCTATGATCAAAATATAACTTAAAACGTAGATGATTTATTACAACAGCGCTTCTAACAGGTATAGTATTTTATATTCTATCAATGTTAACATTTGTATTTGGTATTGCCAAAGGTAATTTAGCGGCTTTAATATTTTTCTTTATTTTCGCATTTATTACTGGACTATCATTATGAGGAATTCAAGGTGTGACATTGAACTTGCCACACGAATATAAAGACAATAACCCTAAAACTATTGGTTGAATGTTTGCCTTAATCTGAGGCTTCGGATATATATTCTTTACAATTGGCGTAATTATTATGGCAATTATAAATATTATCGGAGTTAAACAAGGTCTAAGCGCCTTCAATATAGCAATTATTAAATTTGTAGTTCTAGTTCTATTGTCATCGATTTCGGTTGTTGGTGCTTTAATGATTAAAGAACCATCTCCAGACGCAAAAACATTCCCATACTTTTGTTTCAAAAGACAATCAAAATCTAAATAAAAATTAAAAAAATCAAGAGAAATCTTGATTTTTAAATATCCATTTTGAATGTGTTTTTGCACACTTCTTCTTTTTTTATATCTCCTCGAACACTTCACAAATGTTTTGCGAACGCTTTAACAGCATTGGAAGCTCCAAAAGGAAATTCCACTTGGTAATGTGAGTTCATTTCTTGCATTTTGTAAATAAATTTTTCCCTTGCTAGTATCGAAGCACAAGCGACTTCGAGAGACAAACTCTCAGCCTTATTGGCTAAGATTATGGGCTCATCAATTTTAGCGAATTTAATAAAGTAATCATCTTGGTAAAACTTTGCGAAATACTTTTCAATACTCTTTGTTGTTGAATATTTATCAATAAACACTGCTTGATATTCAACATTTTTGTTTAATAAAGAACTAATAGCACTTAAATGTACAAACATTTTTAGCTCATTAGCATTGTTGTTTTGACTTAAATTGTTATATCCTTTTGGAGTCAATGTGTAAACAGCAAAATGAGTTAATTCACGAATTTTGGGAGCTAAAATTTTTATTTTATTATCTATAATTTTTTTAGAATCGGTTACACCGAGTTCTAATAATTTCTTTTTATTTTCTTGTGGAATTAAAACTGCTGCAGCAATCAATGGGCCGAAATAATCGCCGACACCTACTTCATCAATACCGATAATTAATTTATCATCAAGTTTTAAATCATTGTTATATTCAATTATTTTCATTATTCATCAGATTCTGGATCATTGTATTTGAATTTTCTAAATTTTTGACGAATTTTAAGACTTTTTTGTAGTTCTTCTTCTGGGTTATCAAGGAATTTATTAATGTAATATCCAACCCCACCCTCAGTGTTTTTCTTGTTCAAACGCACTGTTGCGTGTTTTTTAACAGGTTCTGGTGCGTTTTTCATTGCAACAGCAACTTTAGCAACTTTAAACATAGGTATATCATTGTGTCCGTCACCAAATGCAATTATATTTTCCAATGGAATGTCGTAGTAACGGCTTAGCAATGAAATTGCTCTACCTTTATTGACTGAAACATTGGTAATATCGAAAACAGGGGTTAAACCTTCACCTTTTGATCAATATGAAAACTCACCTAAATCACCATATTTAGCTCTTAGATAGTCTCTTAAATCATCAGGGTCGGTTGTTTCTTTAACGTCAAAAATGATTCCTGTTGGTTTTAATGGGATTTTCGTAAAATCCAAACCTACATGAAATTTAGGGTTTTCTCTAAAACCGAAAACTTGTTCCATTGCAAGATCGCGTTTTTGTAATTGTACTCAACCCGGACCTTCAATTGCGATGTTAGTAATTTCTTCTTTAACTTTAGGATCTCCTAAAATATAAAGCATTTCGTTCAAGTTTAGATATTTAATTAACGGGATAAAGTTTTCGTCACTTGGGTTGTGAATTTGAGCACCATTGTAATTAGTTACAACTGTATCTAAACCTAAAGATTTGTATATTGGCCGAGTCGATCTTCAAGGACGACCTGTAATTATAACAACAACGTGTCCTAATTCTCTTGCTCTCTTAATTGCCTCAACTGCTTTTTCGTGAATAGAACCATCAGCACTAGACTTAAGTAAAGTTCCATCCAAATCTATGGCAAACATATATTTTTTATTTTCTACCATGCATTCTCCTTATTTTGTAGTATCATTATTAATTTATTATACATTAAAATTACGATAATTTTATTATCACTCTAATTGATAAAAGTTAATTTTTTTATTAACAAATATGTGGAAAAACGTTTCCATATTTTTCGAATTTATATATTCACAAATTTAATTACATTTTTACCTAAAAATTACTCTATAAGTGTTATTGGTTATTTTTTCACAGCCAATATATCATTTTTCAACAAAAAAAATTATTTTGAATAATCTTAAAAATAAATCATTTACGGAGCAAAATGTATAATATAGGTGGTACATCGTACCAAACACTTAAATTAAATAGTATCAGAGATACACTTACAATAAAGAGGATTATATGCAACACTTAATTAAAATCCTTAGCTCTCAAGGATTATACGGTGCTGTACTAGCGACACTTACCTTTGTGTTGATAGGTTTCTTTGTTACCAAAAAAGGTATTTTCAACAAAGAAATTAACGGAAAACTATCAAAATTCTTACTAGATTTTGCTTTACCATTCCTTTGTTTAGTTGCGTTTATGAAAGACGCAAATGCAAAAATTGGTAAAGAAGTTGGAATTGTAATCGGTTTATCCGCAGCATTCTACATTTTAATTGGTGTATACAATACACTAATTATTAAGTTTGTACCAAAACTTATTTCGCGTAAATTACACGCACAAGCAATTAGAATGTGAGAAAGAACTGATGGTTCTCAATCACAAGCTAAATTTAAAGAGGCATATGTAAATAGTTATGCTCAAAAATTATTAACTGCTCAAATGATGATTGGATATGCATCATTACAATTCTTCGCTGTTCCCCTAGTGCAAGCATTAGGTTCAGAAGTATTTGGAGGCTTTTCACAAGGATTATTACAGGTTTGAAATCTACCTTACATGATCGGTGCTTTCTCATACGTAAAAATCGCCTACTCGGGCCAAAAAATGAGTAAAGACCAAGTAAAACCAATTATAAAAGCTTTAACAACACCGATGTTAATTGTTCTATATACATCGATGTTACTATGATTAATTCAATTTATCCCTGGTCCAAATACATATTTCGTGACCAGTGCTGCTCAACCATTTAATTTTGCGAAAGCGACAACAGGCGGACACCAATTCTGAGGAGGACTACTAGCTAGATTCCCTGTTCTTACTGCTATTATTCTTCCTGGTGTACAAATCATTTCGCCATTAGCATGAATCGTTATTGGTGGTTCATTGGCTTCATCAGATATCAAAGCTGCTGCTAGAGATAAAGATGTTTGAATTACTACATTAAGAAAATTGGTTGTAATGCCATTAGTGGTATTCTTAATTACTCTAATTTTAGTACGTACTAAATCAATTCAGGTTTCAACAGGAACATTGCTAGTTGTTTTAGCTTCGTGTCCACCAGCTGCCGTATGTATTATTTTCTCGGTTGCCTACAAACACGAACACACCGGATTCACAGCACAGGTTAGCTCACTAACAACATTGCTATGTCTAGTGACAATGCCAATTTGAACTGTTGTTGCTCACACAGTGTTTAAACTATTGGGTTAAACACTATAAACACCATAAACACTCACGGAGATTTGTGAGTGTTTTTCTTTTCAACAACACACAAAATCTCTTGATTATTTTGTTTAGTAACGATTTTATAAATAAAAAATCCAAATACAAGAGGAAGCTTCTATCATCATGTGTTTGGATTTTGTTTATTTGTAATGCTTGTAGTGTGCTTATTGAATTAATTAATAACATAATCAATTCAAACGAGTGTATGGTCGCTTATTTTCGAACGAATGACTTGAAAGTCTTTAGGTCATAATGATTTCTCATATTGCGTTCATAATTTTTGATAATAGGTTTTATCGTAGAAACCATTATTAAACGAATTGACTAAATCAAGTTTGAATCATGAATTTTGGTATTTTTCATCTGAAAAGGCTCTTTTTTCGTTTTCGTCAATAATATTTAAATTATCGTTTTCTTTGAATAAAATCTTGTCATATGCGTTTGCATAACCTTGTTTTGAACCTAAACTTGTCTCGTAGTACTCATATTGTTCATTTGGTTTTTTACCACTTGCAGCTTTAATATCATTGTAATAATTTTTATAAGTGTTGTTGTTTTCAAAAATGGCACGGTTTTTAGTCATAATGTTTGTATCACCACCAAAAATAATACTTGCATTCGGATCTCATTTTTGGAAATATTTGAATGCATTTTCAATATTTTCTGCTTCAAAAACCTCTTGTGTTCCCTGACCGGCATATTGACTGTCCTGTTCTTGTGGGTGTTTGTCATTTCTGTCTTTTCTAACACCAGGTGAATCTAGGTGAGCAAAAAATGTGATCACTTTTTTACCATTTGATAAATCTTCAAACATTGCTCCGAAAGGAGTTCTTTTATAACTGTAGCCATTATTCTCAATATTGAAACTGCCGCTTTTAATTAATTTATATTTTTGAGTATTGTATAAAATTGCAACAACTTCTTTTGTAGCGTTACTTGATTTAGTGTTTGAATCGCTTTGAGGTTGAATAACTTGATCAAAGTTTTCTTCTCCCAATTCATTTAATGTTTTTGTAATTCTTTGAACTTTGTCCCCATCAGGATAATTAACCTCAGTTAGACCAACTATATCTTGTTTTGTTTTATGTATTGCTTCTGCAATTGCATTTACTTTAATATTTCCTTTTTCGCTGCCGCTACCACCAAAATTTAAAATATTTCAGTGTCCGACACGATTTACATTGCTAGGTTTATAAATTTGAGTTTGAACTTCAGCATTCAACTTCGCATTATCACTCGAAATAGTTCTTTTTGGTTGGTCTTGTTTGGTATTTTGTTTGTTTTTTTCAGTCTTTTTATTGAAAAATTTATCTTTCAATATGTATTTGTATCCGAAATATGATGCAACACCAATTACTGTCGCACCAATTGTTATACCTGACATTATTTTTGTTTTTCTGTGTTTAGACATACGACCTCCATAGATTAATTTATTATAAATATTTTTCTAAAAATGAAAAATTTTGAATTAACTGGCTAATATGAATAAACAAAATAAAGCGAAAAATCTTTTTTTATATTAAAATATGTATAATATTTAAATATTAAATTAAATAAGGAGAAAATATGGCAAATAAAAACGTTACTGTTGATCACAAAAAATCAGAAATCAGTAAAAAAATTGTTTTATCAGGTGCTGAATGAAGCGATCTGCAAGAAAAAGCAACTCAAGAATTAATTAAAAATCTTAAATTAGATGGCTTTAGAAAAGGAAAGGTGCCAGCAAATATTGCTAAAAAACACATTTCTAAAGGTGCTATTTATGAACAATCAATTAATAAATATTTAAACAATAATTTAAAAGCTATTTTTGAAGAACTTCAAAAAGAAAATGACAAAATCATCAACGTTACACCACTTACAAACATTACAAAAATAAGCGATGAAGAAGTTGAAATTGTTATTGCTTATCCATTAGATGTTGACTTTTCAAATCTTTCAGTAAAAGATGTTAAAGTTGAGTTTGAATTACCACAAACTACCAAAGAAAACATCGATACATACATTCAAGAGAAATTGAGTGCAAACGCATTGCAATTACCTTTAAAAGCTGATGACAAAACTAAATTAGGCGACACTGTAACTTTAAATTACAAAGGTTACGTAAATGATGAAGCTTTTGATGGTGGTGAAGCTAAAAACTTCGATTTAAAATTAGGTTCAAAAACCTTTATCGATACATTTGAAGATCAATTATTAGATAAAAAAGTTGGATACAAAGGAGAAGTTGTTGTTACATTCCCTAAAGAATATCCAGTTGACAAATTAGCAGGGCAAAAAGCAACATTCGATGTTGAAATCGTTGATGCTAAAAGAGCTGAAGATGTTAAATTAACAGACGAAAATGTTTCACTACTTAGAGCAGGTGCTGCAAAAACAGTTGCAGAAGCTACTGACGCACTAAAATGAATTTTACTTAACAACAATGTTGAAGTAAGTTTAAGTGCTTTCTTAGAAAAATACGTTGCTTCAATTCTAGAAAAAAATGATATTGCGTTAAACGACCGTTTGGTTGCTAGCCAAGTAGAAACAAGAATAAACGAAGTTGCTTCGCAATTGAAACAACAAGATATTAAATTTGATGAATATTTAAAAGTTTTAGGTAAAACTGAAGACGAATTCAGAAAACTTGTTTTCGATGAAGAAAAACAAAATATCAAATTTGCTTTAATTGCTCAACATTTAATTAAAGAAGTTGCAACAGAAGATAATGAACCAACAGAAGACGAACTAAAAGCTTTCATAAACGCAACAGTTGCTTCAACAGGTCTTCCTGCAGCATTCATTAAAATGTATTTCTTGAGCGATGAAAACAACAAAAGATCAATTTACTCACGTTTAATTGACAGAAGAAATCTAACAGCATTATTAGTAAAACTTGACAGCAAAAAAGGTAAAAAATTAGTTGAAATTGAAAAAGAACTAAACGAAAACTTAGCTAAAATTGCTGACGAATGAACAAAAAGAGCTGAAGAATTAAAAGCTGCTAAAGAAAAAGAAATGGCAGAAAAATCAAAAGAAACTGAAACAGAAGAAGCTAAATAATTTAGAACCAGGCAAAAGCCTGGTTTTTCATACTTTTTCACAAAAACGTATGTATTTTTTTTAAAAAACTCGTTTTTTTTTTTTTTTTTTTTGATGTTCATATAATTTTTTCGAAATGAAAAAGGAGAAAAATGCCTGAAGTTTATAAAAAACAATAAATGTTTCTAATAAAAGACCTATTTCTTGATTAAAAAAATCCGCCGCTAAATTTGGTTTTGAGTTGGAAAAAAGTGTCACTTATTCACAAAGCGTTAATTTAGAATTTATATCTAAGTCAGACTCACAACCAAACATGGAAAAACTATCGATGTTATTCGAACAATTTCTTGACTGCGAAAGAGAAAAACAAAAGTTACAAGATAAACTTGACAAATCAAGTTTTCCAGTAATGTGAATGTTATTGCTTTTTCTTACAATAATAATTCCTGTCATTATTGCAATTTTTCACTTTTCAAATATATCGAATATGAAAAAAGAAATTGAGTTGCTAGAGAAAAAGCAAGACGACATTTGTGAAGAGGCTATGGAAATTCTTGGTTAATTTGACTCACACTCCTGTGTGAGTTTTATATTGTATTATTAGGCAAAAAGAAGTGGTTAAAATGTGTTCTTTGTTAAAATATACATATTAACAAAGGAGCATTATGTTAAATATCGTTTTATATCAACCTGAAATATCACCTAATACCGGAAATATTATTCGTACTTGTTATGCATTAGGAGCAAAATTACACATTATAAAACCGCTAGGTTTTGAATTGCTGCCAAATAAATTATCTAGACCTGCGGCAGGTAGATTATTAAGTGACATTCAACATGAAGTTCATGCTTCATATGAAGATTTTTATAAAAAATATTCTAACAAGAATATTTGATACATAACTCGTTACGGATTGCGAACATATGTTGAACCTAATTTTTTGAAAATAGCTAAAACGGAAGGTGAAATTTGAATAATGTTTGGTCGTGAGTCCACCGGAATTGATAAAAAAATACTTCACGATAATCTTGAAAATTGTTTAAGAATTCCGATGGTGTCGGCAATGAGAAGTCTTAATTTAGCTAATTGTGTGTCAATTATTGGTTTTGAAATCATGCGTCAATTAAACTTCGATGGATTAAGTGTTTTTGAAACCCAAAAAGGAAAAAATTACTTGGAGAATATAGATGAGTAATTTGATATCCAGTACTGAAAATAAATTAATTAAACGAGTTAAAAAGATCTTAAAGGGCGACAAAACTCACTTTGTAATTGAAGGCAAAAACATCATCCAAGAAGCAATAAATAATAATATTGAAATTGAACAAATTTTTGAATTAAACAACACAAATTTATTCAAAAATTCAATAAAAATTACTGACAATGTTTTAAAAGCGATTGCAAGCGCAAAATCTCCGGAAGGTTTTGTTGCTTTGTGTAAAAAACAAGAAAATTATACTGTGGGCAAAAATATTGTCTTTTGTGACAATGTTCAAGACCCTGGCAATATAGGCACAATTATTCGCAGTGCAATTGCGTTTGGCTACGATACTATTTTTACAAATGTTAATGTTTATAACCCTAAAATTATTCGTTCAACACAAGGGGCAATATTTAAAATCAACATAATTAATTATTCAGATTCAAAAGAAGAAATTGCAAAGTTAGCAAAGACAAACAAAATTTATATTACAACTCTAGATAAAGACTCAAAACCATACAACACAATCTCTTATCCAAGATCGAATAAAGTTATTGTTTTAGGCAATGAAGGACACGGAGTAAATAAAGAATTATACTCATTCGCTACTGAAAAAGTATACATACCTATTGAATTTGAGAGTCTTAATGTTGCTGTTGCGGGTGGTATAATTTTGAGTAGAACATACAATGGAGAAAACAATGAATAAAGAAGAAATTTTAGAAAAATTCCATAATATCGGCCGTGAGTTTAACGGCTATAGCGTACCCGAAACAACAGCAATCATTGATGATTTAGTGTTTTTATTGAATGAATGCGAAAAAAAGATAAATATTTTGAATAATACTTTAATGAGTGAACTAATCAAAAATCAAAATTTAGAAAATGAAATTAGCTCCTTAAGATTTAGCAAGAAAATAGAGGGAGGAAGTAGTGATTAAAATATCCGATGAACACAAGAATTTAATCAACTGATATCCAGGACATATGGCGAAAGGGATGCGTGAAATTAAAACAAACGCAACTATTGCTGATGTATTTATTATTGTTTTAGATGCACGTTGCCCAATCAGTAGCTATAATGAAGATTTTGATGCTATTTCACCTCATAAACCAAGATTGTTTGTTATTACCAAAAGCGATTTAATGGACAAGACTAAAAAAGCAGTTATTGAGCAACGCTTCAAAGGTTCAACATTATTGTGACTTGACTTAAGAAAACAAAAAAGCCGTTCAATAATACTGAATAATATTGAAAAAATCACAAGAGAAAAAGTAAAACGTGATAAAGAAAAAGGTTTATTGATTTCTAAAATTAAGGCATTCGTTTTAGGTGTTCCTAACGCAGGAAAAAGTACGTTAATTAATCTTTTAAGTCAGAAAAAATCTTTAAAAGTTGCTAACTTTCCTGGTGTCACGAGAGCAAAACAGTGAGTAGCTATTGACAATTTTTATTTCATGGATACTCCTGGAATTTTGATTCCTAAACACGAAGACCAGGAAGCAGCCACAAAACTGGCTATGATAGGCTCAATTGAAACTAAAATATTCCCAATCATGTTTCTTGCTAATTCATTTCTAACAATCATTCACAAATATTATGCACACAGATTTAAAGAGGAACTGGGTATTGAAATCAGCACATATGACGAATTAAGCGACATTGATAAACATAATATATTTTCGGCCTTAGCCAATCTTAGAGGTTTTAAAGTTAATAATAAGATAGACTTAAATCGAACATATAAGTTCTTTTTAAATTGAGTTCGTGATTTAAAAAATGTTACATACGATTAGGAGAAGTAATTATGAAGAAAAAATACACATTAGAACAAAAAATCGAGACATGAGAAAAAGTTATTGATAAAAATGCAGAGCATTTTAGATCACGAACTTTATTGTCTCTTCAGTCATCATCGTTAATGGTATTGATTATTGGTACTTTGCTTGGGTTGATAACTTACTCTTTAATTAAATCTAATAATACAACACCAACAGCCAATCTTATATCAGGAATGGTTTTATTGATTCTAGCGTTTATTGTTTCTGTTTGATGATTAGTTGCTAATGTTTTAATAATGGTTATTGTCTCAAGAGTTATTAAAGGGGCAAATGTACAAGACCAAAGAAAATTAATTAGAGCATGAATCATAGCAGCTTTCAAAAGATATCCTGATAGATATTTACTACCAATTAGTGACGAAGAATTTAAAGACCAAATAGAACAATTAAAAAGCGAAAAAGATAAAGAAGATACAAACGATAAAAATAACCAATAAATTTTTTATAACAAAAAAAGCACTTGATAGTGCTTTTTTGTTATTCATTATACAAACCGATTTTATCAGGATGTAAAGGATTTTTATTGATGTCTATTTTTTTAATTACACCTTTATCGATATGAACAACACGATGACACATTGCTGACATCGCAGGGTTATGACTAACCATAACAACTGTTGTTTTTAAATCTCGATTGATATTGTATAAAGAGTTTAAAACAATTCTTGTTGTCTGCTCATCAAGTGCTCCTGTTGGTTCATCAGCAAAGATTATTGGGGCATTTTTGGCTAACGCACGCATAATCGATACACGTTGTTGTTGACCACCTGACATTTGTGAAGGAAATTTATTTATTTGATCTCCCATACCGTAAGTATTCAATAACTCGGTTAAATCTAAACGTCTAGATTTATCTTTTTGTAATCAGACACCAGTCATTATGTTGTCAAAAGTATTAAGATTTTCTAACAAGTTGTAATTTTGGAAAATGAAACTTACAGAATCTCTACGAAATTTGGTTAATGTTCTGTCAGAGTGATAAGGCAAATTGATATTGTCGACAATAATATCTCCCAATGTAGGTCGATCTAAACCAGAAATAAGATTTAATAACGTTGATTTACCGCCGCCACTGACACCAAGAATTAAAACAATTTCGCCACGTTTGATTTCTAGGTTGATGTGTTTTAAAACTTTTGTTACGACATTGGCTGTGACATAATATTTACTTACATTTCTAACTTCAATTATGTTATCGTTGGTGTTTTGGTCTTTTTCTTTACCGTCTTTTTTTCTTTTGTATTTAGCAATTCGTTTAAGAAAACGAGCGACACGTGAAGGAACAACAAAACTTCTAGCTTCACCGATTGAATCGGCGATTTCAAAAATGTTTTTAGTTGTAATCTTATCTTTTACGATAAATTCACCGGTTTGCGACTGTAGATTTAAATACTGAGTTTCTTCAGGACTAAGTTTATTTTTTTTCTTAAATCAATTTTTGTTTATCTTGCTCATTATTTTCCTTTCAATAAATCAACAGGTTTCATTTTATTGACCGTGATTCACGTAATAAACGAAGTTACTATAAATATAGCAAATATCAATATGGTTGTAATCAAGACATGAACTCATGATAGAGATAACGATAGTGCAATATTAGTGAAATTCAACAAGAATATATTGAATATATGTATTGTTAGAATTACTGCTGGAATAGAGAATAATATTGCTATTAAAATGAATGGAATATAAACACCGAAATACATTTTGGTTTTTTCTTTTTGGTTATATCCAAGTATAGATCAAATAGCAATGTTTTTTTGGTTCTCGCCAATCATTATCGTTGACATAATCACTAAAATAATCAGTGATATTGTAAAACTCAAGGCAATTATAACAAATGATATTGACTGAATTGTTGAACTGATTTGAGTTATGAAGCCAGCTTCAATGTCTTTTGAGTCAATTGATGTTGAAAGGGCAACATAGATTTTATTATTGTATGCTTCAGAGAATTTAGTTAATGCTTCTTTAGGTTGTTGACGAATATTATCGTATGTTGCTTGATCAAATTTTGTTTTTGAAGAGTCTAAAAATTTCATTATCTGATCGGCTGTTAATGTTTTGGCTAGAACACCATTTGTTGGATTGAATATTTGATCAAACATTGATTTTAATGTTTCAGGCGAAGTGCTTGAAATATCAAATGAATCAATACCCGATCAGTAACCGCTCATTGAATATAGGCCGGTTGATTGAGTTACTTGTAGAGGCTCTTTATTATTGGTTAAAATTCCGTTAAATTTGATAAAATCGCTCGGTAGATTAAATGCGTCAAAACCGATTAACTTATTGGCTGCGTCATATGTTGTTATATATTCGGAATTAATGTATGTTGAGTTAATGCCGACAATTTCAAAGTTTGCTTTGTATTTTTGAGCATTTTCGCCATTGATTTGAGCAAGAATTTTGTTATGGAATCTATTGATGTGATTATCAATACTTAATTCAAGTTTATCTCCAACTTTCAATAAACTTTTTCTTGCAACTGTCTCGTTGATTACCAATGGATAAACATTTTCTTTGTTAAATGAATACAATTTTGTGTATAAATCATCGCCGTTTTTGTTTTCTAACTTAACATAAGGTGAATTGTTTTGGTAACCATAAATTTTTATTTCATTACCATTCATATTTGATGATAGATATGTATAAACTTGGTCATGTTTTTCATTGAATTGTACACCGCCAAAACTAATGAAATAATCATTAATAGTAGGGCCGTAAATTTGACCAATGTCATTCAATCAATAATCGTATTTTGAATAGTCTGGTTCTACACCATTAGGACCCTTGTTGATTAATGTTGGATCCAATTCTTCCTGTCTAATTCGTTCTTCAAGAATTCTGTATCCCTTAATTAAGAAGTTACGATACTCTAGACGAATATTTTTCTCAGTTGTTATTGGTTTTAGTTGATATTCATCACCATCTCAATAAGCATACACAAATTTACCTTGTTTTTCGTATGGTGAACGATAGTATTTAAAGAAACTTACGTTTTTATCACGTGAGTTACGTAATGCAAGATTTTTCGAAACTGGGTCAACAAATCAGTGCAACTCAGTTTGATAGTTTTGTGTTTTTTCTAATAAAGCTCCAACTTTATCTCTCGATTTGTCAATTTTTGCTTTTTGAGAATCAGGCATAGAGTTATAAGCAACTAATCACGGGTCAGCCGATACTCCAGCGTCAACTTTAATTGAAGCAGAGAATTGAGTTAGAATGTGTGAATCAAAACTTGAGTCAGAAGCATTTTTTATTCCGTTTAAACCACCTTTGTTTATAACAGATGAATAACCAGGTCTAAAGTAATCAAATATCTCTCTTTGTGACTCAATCGATTCACCAATAGGCGTATAAATGTTTTTGCTTAAATCTGTAGGTGAATATAGTTTATATGGACCACCTTCAATAGTAGGCGTCTGTAAATCAACCTTAAAGGTGTAATGTCTGTTTAGATATGTCTGGTTTATTGTCTTCTTGAATGTATTGTGGGAGGCAATACCAAACATTGTCGTCACACCTGTTAACATTACACTAACAGCAAATGCTGTTAATTTTCAGAAGTTGTTTAATGCCAAGACAAATGAGAATCTCGACTTAACATTTGCTTTTGGTTTAAGTTTAAAGTAGTTGGTAAGTAGTTTTGATTTTGGTGTGGTTACAATTCCTGTGATTAACTCATTAGGTTTATAACGCAAGGAAATTAGAGAAACAACAAAGATTAATAAACTCATTCCAATAAATGGTATAAACACTGTAAAAATCATTGAAATTCAGTTAAATCTTATTGTTTCTTTTGGCAATGTTCAATAGCCGGAGAATATTTCAAGCAACACGAGTTGTAATTTATTACCAATGGTGTAGCCTAATACTCCACCAATAACAGAAGTAACAAGAGCAAAGACAGTAAGTGAGAGAGCAATTTGTCATGCTGTATATCCTTGAGCGACAAGAATACCTAAAACTTTGTACTTGTTAGCAATGTATCTTTTAATAATAAATATAATAGAAACACTGACAACTAATGACAAGACAATTAGCACAGATAATGTTGTAATTTCAATTAAGTTAATCATTGAACCGACAGTATTTATTCTTAGTGCTCTTTCGGGGTTAATTGGGTCAATTTCACTAGATAGGAAAACCCTTTGTAATTTGTTTGAATCACTTATTGATGAATCAACAATTTTTGTGATTTCTTTTTTAAGTTCTTGATTGCTAATTGAACCATTGTTTTTAACGAGTAATGATTGTTTAATTACGTTACCACGATATGCTAATTTGACACGTGAAAAACCGTAATTGTTGACATAGACTAAAGCTTGATTTTCAGTATTTACTTGTAAATTATTTTCGTCAATAACTGGATAAATGTAATCAACAGTAGTTTCCTCACCGACAATTATGAATTTTACTCCGTTAACATTAAGAATGTATTTTGTGTCTAAATTATTGACAAAATCATTAATTTGTAAAGGATCACTCGGAATTGTACCGTTAAAAATCTCCTTATTATTTTTAATTAAGTAAGCGAAATTAGCTTTAGCAACATAACTCGAAGGAGAGTTAAATACAATTTCTTTAATTTCTTTAGGCTCAACAATATCTCTAATTAATTCAGGAATTATTTGGGCAATATTGACTCCGAAAATAGGTGGAAGAATTTGTGAATTTGATTGTAATTCAGCTATCACAGGGCCATCAATTAGAAGATTTTGATTTTCATCTAAGTTTAGTGGAACCAATGATGTATCCTTGTCAATAAATGCAGTTTCTAATAGGTTATTTAGTTGTTTATAACTATCGCTATTTTCATCAATTAACTCTTCAAAATTACCAATCTTATTAAGCACTAAATAAGCTAAATTACCGTTGATTAAATTGTTGTCTTGTTTTTGTGACGCAAGGAATGTCAACGAAACTTCAGGGAAGACAAATCTTAAGATAGGGTTTGTGATGGTGCTTGGTATATCAAATATTTGCGTTGGTAATGATGGTGTAATTTTTGAAATCATTAAAGCCGCAATTTCTTTAACTGAGTAGAATGAAGGTTTTGACATGTAATTGTAAATAAATTTACTGATTACATAGTGATAAATACCATTTTGGTGTGTTGTTGAATTCGAACTGAATTTAGCACTCGCACCAATATAAGATAATTGAGTAATAAGCAATTGTTTATTGTTAAGTATTCAGTCTTTGTATTGCGGATTTGACGCCACTAATTTTTGAACATCAGCATTTATAAAATCACCATTTGCATCAGTATTGAATATATCAATAGTTCTATGATTTGCTAAATATTCAGTAATGTAGTAATCTAATGATTTTTCAAAAGGAATGTTTTCATTTGTTGATTTGGCTTGTGATAGTTTTAACACACTTGGCTTAATAGCGAAAGCAAGGAAATCTTTAACGAATTTGTTTGCTTGAATTATGTTAGCATCTTTATTCAAATACATTTGAACATAAGGCAAGTAAATATCGAAAGCTTGTGGTGCCAATGCATATTCGTTTTCGATTTCAACACCTGCTGTAGATTCGATTATTTTCTTAATAATTAGTCATGAACTATTACCATCTTCAAATTTTGCTAAATCAAAT
The DNA here is from genome assembly GCF_024834065.1 of Mycoplasma sp. CSL7475-4. Classification (GTDB taxonomy): domain Bacteria; phylum Bacillota_I; class Bacilli_A; order Mycoplasmatales; family Metamycoplasmataceae; genus Mycoplasmopsis. Next base: position 87,281 of record NZ_JANUYA010000001.1, on the reverse strand, counting down.
AGTAAGTCAGTTCCTGTTTTTTCGTTTTCATCTAGGAAAGTGTTTGTACCACCTTTTGTTTGTTGAATAAATTCTAATAAATTACTAATTTTTTTAATTAATTCATTTTTTGAAATATCAGCTGTTATGATGTTAAATTCTCTAATAAACGCACTGTCTTGAATTGCAAAATCATTTAAATTGAACATTTCTAATTTTGAATTTGAAACATAGTTCAATAGATTTGTCAATTTTTGTTCGTACACATAATTTTTAAATAATTTATTACTGTTGTTTTTAAGCAGATTAGTGAAAATACCTAAAAAGTCAAAGAAAGAAAGTTTTTCATCATCATTATCAGGTACATAAACTCTTTGGTTTGTCCCCTTTATCTCAATTTCTTTAACTTTATCAGATAAGTTAAACATTTTAATAATATTCTCTTTAAATGTACGGTTTGAACCAGGCAAACTAAATATTGATTTTAAAAATGATATTATGCCCGCTTTCGGTGAAATTCTATCTAAAGCAACGTTGTAGAATTTATCAACATATTTAGAAGTTTGCTCATCAAATACCTTATGACTGTATTTAACTAGTTCTGGTTTTATTGATTTTGATAATTCGTTAGCCAAAATATTAAAGTTAATACTATTTATGAAATTGATGATACCCTCTTTAACATTTGAATAAGTAGGGTCATTTTCATCGATTACTGTGATTTTTCTAACTATAGGTTTTAATGGTTGAATTAAATCTGGCACAAAATTTTGTAATAACCGATAAATAATTGAATTTGTATTATCTAAGTCAATTACATAAGATAAATCAAGGTTTTGAATTAATTCTGATAGGCCTTCCTTCAATAAGTTTTGATTAATTGATGAGAAAATTCATTCAATCATTCGTCCACTACTTAATTTGGTTACATATTCAATGTTATTATCAACAATTACTTTATTGTTGTGGTTTTCAAATCATTCATGAGCAAGCTCGCTGAATTTTTTGATATCAATTGAATTTACTATTTTGATGAATGAATCAATAAATTTTGTTGGTGATATTGAAGATTTAGCTAAAGCTTCAGGGGAGATAAAACTGTTTAGATCAATGTTGCCTAATACCTTGATTGTTTTAAACAAGTTATCGACTTCTAAAGCTAATAGTTCTTTTTGATGTTCAATATCTTTATTGTTAGTTATTTGTTTATTGGCTTGTAATAATATTCTTGAAATTATTTGTTTTAACAAATCACCACTCGATGTATGGCTCAATTCGTAAGCAAAATCAATCATTAATTCAGGCAGAATACCTTTATTTAGTTTACCGTTGGCAAACACAGCGGCAAAATTGTGTTTGTTCAACACTTTTTTCATTATTTTTGATATTTGTAGTATTTGCTCTACCGTTAGAAAATCTTTTTTAATTAAGTCTGAGTTTATTAAATATTTTTCAATAGTTTCGGGCAAAATATCAATTCTACCATTATGTAAAACGTCGTTAATTAATTCAGATTTAGGAGATAAGAAATAAATTGGAATGTAATTAACATTATCGAATTCTTTATCTCTAAGTGTTCAACCTCTACCGCTAGTTTTAATATTTTTAAGTGCTATAGTTAGATTATTTTTTGACAAGAATCGAGTCAGTAATCCAATATCCATACCTTCATATGGCATATTTTTTGTGTATTCGACTGTGTATTTATTGTTTTGTTCTAAAACAATTTTAAATTTATTACCTACAGCAAAAACACCTAAATTATTTGTTTCATTATTGTGATTTTTATCATCGTTAGCAAAGTCGGCTAACATTACTATTTTTGCGTTGTTTATAATTTTTTCTTGTCCGCTTTGTTCACTAATATCAATAACATCAGCAAAACGATACATAGGTGATACATATTCGGGATCTGGATATAAGTTTTTTGATATTGATTGAATTAATAAAGCAGCAACAAATGGGTTTAATTGTGGTGAATTGTATAAAGAAGTAGTTGCACTCTCAAGTTGAGTTAATGCAGTTGGTTCAAGTTTTTCATTGTACAATGAACCTACATTTAATTTAATTCCTGAAATTGAATAATTTTCATCTCCGGAATTGATAAAATGAAACACATTTTGTTTCCCTGTTTCTTCATTAATTCCGTCAACAGTTATTGTTTGTCTTAAACCAATATTTTCATTGCCAACAATGTCAATTATCCGGTTAACTATCAATTGTTTGGTAGCGTCATAAGCTTTCGCATTGATGAATGTATATTTTTCACTCAAAAGATTTTGGTTATTCAATAATTCAAGTTTTTCTTGATTGCTTAGTTTAATAAAATCATCTTGTGCTTTGCTAAATAATGACTTTGTTTCAATATCTATTATTGAAGTTGAGTTATTTTGTGATATTTTATAAGGTTCACCCAGTAAATTAACTCTATTATCATTAGTGAATAATTTTACACGTGAGATATCAGAAAAGTCAAAACTATCACTCAGCGGCAATTCTGTTTCAATGGTTCTTGCGTGTTTTGGATCAAGAACCCACTCACCGCTTAAATTTTGTTCAAATGGCGTATAAGTGTTTGTTTTTAATTTAACTCAATTTGAGAATGTTTCAAGCTCGTTTCAATCGTCATTTCGATTTTGGGCACGAATATCACCTAATGACTGAATATATGTTTTAAAGGCACCGGTTCATTTATTTTTGCTTTGTTCTTTGTCAACAAAAGAAGTATAGTAATTATTTCTTAAAAATTGGGTCTGACTTTTGTTGTTTATAATTCATGATCCGTTAATTTTTAAGTCAGTACCATTTTCAATAACTTTATTGATATTTTTCTCTATGTTGATTGGTTTTTGTGAAAATAACGAAAGTGGTATTTGGTTTTCAAAAACACTTAACTCATCGATTGTGTTTTCGTAATTTTTAATAATATTATGCAAATCTTTATGCGGGTTTGTTTGCACAAAAACTGTAGTACCATTTTGCTCAGCTCGTTCGAAACCTAGTGCAGTTGCTATTGCGTGTGGCGGCACTATAAATGCTTTATTTTCGTTTATTCACTTAGATGCTTTTTGGAAATTTTCAGTAATTTCTTTAGTTTCAACATTGATATAAAGCGAAGCAACCTGTGTTGCGTACAATCTGTCTTGAATTGTTTTGAAGCTTATAATTTTCCCTAATTGAACATCACTATCAAAGTGAACATTTTCACTTGGCTGAATTGACACATTTTCAGTCATATGTGAATAAAAATTGTCTTGATATTTATAAACATCGAAAGAATGGTTGCTGTAAAGAGAAATTCTTGCGTTATTTGGAACACTAAGAATAAAATCGATTGATTTATCTGTAATATTATTGCTTTTTTCCGCTAAAAATATTGAGTAAAGATTCAACAAGTCGTCACGATGGAAATATTTATTATTCAACTCAGGATCATTGATTCCTAATTCACTAAAAGGAATATATTCACTTAATGAGTCAGTGTATAACTCGTTTTGGTTAGCGAATAAATATTCCTTAGCCGCTTGACCATAACTGTTATATAAGCTTTGGTCAATGTCATAAATAATTGGTGTATACCCTTTTTTTCCGGTTGACGAGAGTGTTTGTGAGCTCTCGCCGTTAATGAAATAACCTTGATTATACGCATCCCCTTGAGTTGGAAGGTTTAAATCGACACTGACATCATGTAGTTTTGAAACACGTTTATAATTGTTAAATCCGCCAACGATTACGTTGCCGACATTGGAAAGTAAAGTGATAACTGCTGAGCTTAAAAATACTAAAATACTTAAGCCTATAACAACCACTTTATTTTTACTTAATGACTTAAAAACTTCCTTAAATAATCTTCACATATTTACTCTCTTTAATTTATCTACTATATTACATTAATATTTATATATTATAATGTAATTTATTTTATGTGTATAACACACGAATCTCATGAGGTTATGAAAAAAACACAGTTGCCTGTGTTTTTTTAGTTATTATTTTTCTTCGATAACAAAGATTTCTTCACCTACGTGGATTTCTTGACCTGGTTCAATTAGAACTTCAGCAATAACACCTGTTGTTGGTGCAGGAATTTCTGATGTCATTTTATCAGTTTCAACTGAGAATAGGTTATCTCCTTCAGAAACTGAGTCACCTACTTTAACAAATACTTCAGCAACTGTTCCTTCGTGTAGTCCTTCTCCGATGTCTGTAAATTTCATTCTAAACATATTATAATTCTCCTAATAATTCTGGTTTTTGTAGTAATTCAATAATTCTATTATTCAATCTGGCCATATCAGCACCATCTACTCAACGGTGGTCTGCAGCAACAGATAAATAAATTTGTTTTGATGGCGCGAATGAACCATCTTTGTTTACGATAACTTCGTCCATAATGGCACCAACTGCAAGAATACCTACTTGACCACCATTTGGAATTGGTGAACCATGTAGTACACCAACAGATCCAACATTAGTGATTGTAAAGTTTCCGCCCGCCATATCTTTAGGGCCAATTTTTCTTTCTTGTGCTAATGCAGCAAGACGAACAATTTCTTTTTGGATTTCAACAACAGAAAGTTTTTCAACGTTTCTGATTACTGGAACTAATAATCCAAATGGTGTATCAACAGCAATATTAATATTTACTGAATCTGGATATGTAATTTCTCCGGTTTCTGCGTTTCATGAACCTAAAAATGCAGGAAATTCAGTTAAAGCGATTGCGGTTGCTTTAGTAATTCAAGATAAAAATGTTAATTTAACACCATCTTTTTCTAAAACTTTAGCAACATTTGCTTTACGGTAATTTCACAATGTTGTTGCATCACCTTTACGTGTAAGTGCACAATATGCGATGTTATCCATTACATTTTTAAGGTTTTTAGCAATAGCTTTTCGAATTGGTGGAATTTTTTCTACTTTAGCTACTAGATCTTTTGGTTTAATCATTTCTGACATTTGTTATCCTCTTTTCTATAAACCTTATTAATTTAATTTTTTATTATTTATTTTCAGCTTTAGCTTTTAATCTTTCAAGAATTGCTCTTTCACGTGGTGTAAGATCACCATCCTTAACTTCTTCTTTTTTTGGAGCAACATTTTTTGTAGCTTTTTTAAATGATGAAAAATCTAGCATTTCATCTGAAACTTTAATTTGTCCTACAACAGCAGGCGCGCCTTGTTCTTTTTTTTCTTCGTTTGACATGTGTGTCTCCTTGTTGTGAAATATAAATTCGAATTTATTAATTCTGCAATTTGACGATAATGGATGTATTGATGCATGACAATACAATCGCTAAACTGCTATCATTATTATATATTAAAATCAATTCCATATAAATTTATATTTACTTATTAAATTTGGTTTTTTATTACTTTTTTAAATTTAAATAAGTCTTTTTGAAAAATTAAAAAATAAGCAATTTATTTTGATGACATACTTTATAGGAAATTGTTCCCATTATGGAAATTTGTGGAAAAATAAAGTTCATATTTTATAAACAAAGACTTTTATGTTTCATTTTACTAATTATATTTATTTTAATTGATATTGGTCCTTTGCTAAATCGTACAAAAAATAATAAAAAATTTTTTTATAGATAAAAATCTTTTTTTATCAATATTTTTTCTGTAAAGAATATAAAATTAAAATGTACAAAAAATAAGTTTTTTAAGGAGATAAAATGGCGAATTATAGTAACTATATAAATGACTTACTAACAAAAAAAAGTAAGGAAAAAATTCTATCTGTTCTATTTATAGACGGTGATGATAAAAGATCAAGAGAGGCAGCTCTTTTTCTACAAAAAAATAACTTAGCCAAACCAGTAATGCTTTTAGAAACAAGAGATCAAATCGTTGATGACGGGTTAAAAAATATTGTTCTAGAAGATGAAAGTGAATCAATTGAAAAATACGCTCAATTAATGGCCGAAATCAGAAAGGGTAAAGAAACAATTGAACAAACACGCGAACTATGTGCTTACCGTCCATATTACGGTGCGATGATGATTAGAAATAAAGACATTGATAGCGCAGTTGGCGGCTTAATTTATTCAACACAAGATATTTTAAGAGCCGCTTTTAAATGTGTTGGTCCTAAACCAGGTGTTAAAACAATGTCATCTATTATCGTAATGCACAAAGGCGACGAAAAAATTATTTTCACAGACCCTTCAACAGTTCAAAAACCAGATGTTAATCAACTAGTTGATATTGCAAAAAATGCCATTGATTTTGCTAAATCAATGAACATGAACTCATTAGGTGGATTCTTAACATATTCAACAAATGGTTCAGGAAAAGGGGAAAACCCTGATTTAGTTAGAGAAGCAGTGAAATTATCATTAGAAAAAGGTTTAAATGTAATTGAAGGTGAATTACAATTTGATTCAGCATATGACTTAAATGTTAGAAAACACAAATTCCCATCAGCAACGCAAGAACCTACCGGAGTTTTTGTTTTCCCTAACTTAGAAAGTTGCAACATCGCATGTAAAGTTGCACAAAGAATGGGCGGATATGGTGCTGTTGGTGCAATCATGGTTGGTGTTAACGGTGCAATTAATGACTTTAGCCGTGGTGCCACTGTACAAGATGTCATCGATGTTACATCGATCACAATATTGAAAGGATATGATTTTCTATAATGAAAAAAATATTAACAGTTAATGCCGGTAGCTCAAGTTTAAAATGAGCTTTATATTCATACACTAAAATGGAGGTTCTAGCTAAAGGATTATGTGAACGAATTAATCTAGACGGAAACATAATTATTAAAATGAATGGTAGAACATACGAACACAAAGTTGATTTACCTAATCATACAGTTGCTGTTGCCGAATTATTGAAATTTTGAGGAAAAATCGGTGTGGTAAATGATTTTAGCGAAATTGAAGTTGTAGGTTTTAGAACCCCATTCGCAGGCCACAACTTCCTTTCGCCAGTAATTTTTGACGAAAATGTTAGAGCAGGCATTCAAGAAGCTACTAAATTTATACCTTTACATGCACCAGCAACTCTAGATGCTGTAGCCGGTTTTGAAAATTCACTTCCAAATGTAACAAAAGTTATTTGCCAAGATACAGCATTCCACACATCAATTCCAGATGTAAACAGAATATTCCCAATTGCACGTGAGTGAAGTGATAAATTCCACATTTTTAAATTCGGATACCACGGTCTTTCACATGAATATGTAACACACAAAATGCAAAAAATTTTGAACAAGAAAAAAGTTAATGTAGTCATTGCACACTTAGGTTCAGGTTCTTCTGTTTGTGCTGTTAAAGATTCTAAATCTATCGATGTTACTGTTGGTTTTAGTTCATCGGACGGATTGATGATGGGAACAAGACCTGGAGCTATTGACCCTGGAATTACAGATTACTTAGTTCGTGTTGAAAAACAAGATATTCAAGAAGTTCACGATATGATGGTCAAAAAGTCAGGACTTTTAGGTGTATCGGGTGTATCAAATGACATTCGTGACTTACACGATGTTTACAACACAAACAATAATGCAAAACTTGCTATAGACATTTTTGTTGCTAGAGCAGTTGATTATATTTCAAGTTATTTAAATAAAATTGGCGAAAGAATCGATGCGTTAGTATTTACTGCCGGTATAGGTGAAAACGACCCTGTTATAAGAGACATGATTGTAAAAGGATTGAACTCATACCGTATTAAATTATCAGCACCTAAAAACGTGCAAGATTATAATGATTTTCTTGAAATTTCAACTCCTGCATCAGAATTCCCTGTATTTAAAGTTAGAACTAACGAAGAAATTATTATAGCTCGTTATGCAAAAGAATTAGTAAAATCACATGATGAATAATTAAAAAATGTCTTTGTAAAAAACAAAGGCATTTTTTAATATTCCACAGACACAAAACAGCGCTCAATAACTGCATAAATTGAATCGAAATTATTATTGTTTCTATCTGAAACAATAAGTTTTATATAATTCAAACATGAATAAAAACACAAAAAATTGGAATACGTTCCGTAATATCACTGAAGTTATTGTCACTTCTTCACGTGATATGTCTAAAATTGATGATAAACATCACACAATGACAAAAATTCTTCGTCGTATCTATATGATAACAATATTTATTGTCTATTTCACATCTCTTTCAGCTATAGCCGCTGACAAAAGCGTGATAGAAAATCATAAATTTTTAAGTTACCTATTAGGTATAAACGACTTATTGGTTATTATCATTGCAATTGCCGATTTTTTCCTATGGTTCTTAATATCGTTTAAAGGCAAAAAGCCGTTGCTAAATCTAATTAAATTTCCATTTAGTTTTATCGGTATATTATTGATTTTGATAATGGTGCCATCAATTAATCAACTTTTAATTTACACCGGTTTTTCCAAAACAGAAGCTTCTAAATTACGTTATTTAGTCCTTGTTCGAATAATCAGATTATTTTTCTTGCTCTCTTATTTCAAACCTTTTGCTGCTCTATTTAGTGTCTTTAAAAAAGAAAAATCAGTATTAATATACACGTTTATATTCATTATATTTGTGATTTTAATATTCTCTATTATCTTTTACTTAGAAGAATATGACAAAGTTACCGGAATATTTATGAAAAAAGAAGGCCAAACAGTACCGGATGGAAATCAGTTTTTAAAGGCAATATATTTTACAACCGTAACGATGACAACTATTGGTTATGGCGATCTAACTCCGGCAACACAAATCGGTCGAATAATGGTAATTGTGCTTTCATTAATTGGTATAGCAATATTCGCCATACCAAGTGGTGTTATTGCTGGTGGTTTCATTCACGAATTGAAATCTCAATTAGAAAATAAAAAACGAAGCAAAAAATAGCATCAAAATTTGATGCTATTTTTTACTTATCTAGTTCTTTAATTAAGTCATCGACATTGTCGAATAAATGCCCGTTAGCTTTAACTGCTCCAATAACAAATAAATTGAAATACATAAATTGAGATTCAGCTTTTGAATTACATATTAAATCCAAGCGTGCATCATTTCTTTGTAAATAACCTGTACGTCTAGAATCAGTAATTAGCCCATAAATTTTCATTCCTCTTTGAGCCGCCATACCAATTTCTGCTGCCACTCCCGGATCTATTACTAATCCATCTAAAACTGCGACAATAATTTGTGAATCTTCCAATTCTTTTTTGTCGGCTAGATATATTTTTTCCGAATCAGCAACTTTTGTTTTATCGTTAATTGAAAAGTTTTCTTGTGGTAAATAGACCTCATATTTACCTAATTCTCTTATTCTTTTCACAACTTGCTCGTTAAATGCTAATTCCGCTTGCGAGAATAAAGCGTTAGCAAAATAAATCTTTTTCATATTGTTTTTTCTCCTTGTTCGTACACTCTAATTATAGATATATTGAGGACATAACAAATAAAATATTCATTAAATTTCACTATGTTAATTTAGCTTAAAAAAACCAAATTTTACTCATATTAATTCAGTATTTATTGACTTAAATAATTGATTTATGTTTGACAAATTAGATATATAAAAAATTTAAACAAATGTTTTTGTTTAAATTTTATTGTTTTATATTGAATAGTAATTTTTAGACTGATTTTGAAATGGTAATTATTAATTATATGGTGCCAATTACGGGAATCGAACCCGTGGCTATTGATTACGAGTCAACTGCTTTACCACTAAGCGAAACTGGCATTTAAAGCAATTAGATTGCTTTTAAAATTATTGTTTGTTTTTTACCTTTTTTGAAAATGGCGAATTTATTGCCGTATTTTTGAGGGTTGAATTGTGTTGTTTCGTCAATGATTTGGTCATCAATTCTAAGTGCCTTATTATTGATAAATTCTCTCGCTTCTCTTTTTGAAGAAATGAATTTATTCATTATTAAGTTATCGACTATATTTTCATTGATTGCAATATTTGAAACCGGTAAATATAATTGCATTTGTTCAAGATCTTGGATAGTTAAGCTTGATGCGTCAAAACCTTTATCAAATAATATCTTAGTGATATTGACAGCAATTTTTGCTTCACTTTCTCCAAAAATATCTTTTACAACATTGTAGGCTAATTTTTTTTGTGCAAAACGAGCAGATGTGTTTGTATTGTGTTCTATCATGATTTCTTTAATTTTTTCAATATCAATAAACGTTAATCATAATAATAGTTTTTCAACAATGGCGTCAGTTTGATTGTATAAATATTGATACATGTGAAATGGCGAAGACATTTCTTTATCTAGTCACAATGAACCACCACCTGTACTTTTACCAATTTTTTTACCGTTTTCATCTGTTAGTAAATCTAATGTAATCCCAACAGCTTTTGAATTATTATCGCCAACTACTTTCGAAATCATGTCTAGACCAGTTGTGATATTACCTCATTGGTCACTTCCGCCGACTTGTACCATCACATTTTTGTTTTTATATAGCTCTAAAAAGTCATTACCCTGCAGTAATTGATAAGCAAATTCAGTGAAAGATAGACCTCTTTCAATACGAGAAGAAACAGAGTCTTTTGCTAACATGTATGAGATATTTATTAATTTACCAGCGTCTCTTAGAAATTCTAAAACATTCATATTTTTGTAAATATCAAAATTGTCAAAAACTTCTAGACCAATGGCTTCAAGTTGTTTTCTAATTCTGTTTTTATTTTCAACTACTTGTGCATTGTCCAGTAATACACGTTCAGAATCTTTGAACGAAGGATCGCCTATCATACCTGTTGCACCACCGATAAGAGCAACAGCATTGAAACCAGCATCTTTGAATCTTTTAAGAGTTGACATTAACATGTAATTACCTAGATGAAGGCTTTTAGCTGTTGGGTCAAAACCGCCATATACCCTTGTTTGTGAAGGGACTAGCTTATTGAATTTGTCAATGTTGCTTATTTGTTTTAAAATACCCCTTTGTTTTAATTCTTCAATGATATTCATTTATTTCTCCTCGGTTTTGTTTATCAATTCTGTATAAACCGTTTCTATATTTTTGCCTAAATAATTATCAGGTTCACTAATTTTCGCCAGTACATTGTTTTCAAATTCATTAGTATATTCACTCAGAGATAAAGAATCTGCGCTACATAGCATTCCTTCACTCATTACACCCATAACTTCACCATTTTTAATTATTAGTCCGCCAGGTGTAATTGAACCATTCATGTATCAAGCTAAATATTTACCTTCTGTCGTATATGTTGTATTGGTAATGATTGTTTTGCTATACTCACCAAAATTAACCTTTAGAACAAATAATTTTTCGCTTTTAGGATGAGATTTTCTTTCGATTATTTTACCGATTTTGATGTTTGCGATATCTTCAAAAATGAATTTAAATTCAGTGTTTTTATTGATTTTTTCAATAATTGTATTGATTAAATGATTGCTAGCAATTGAAAATTGTTTTTGTTCTATTAATTGGTTTTTTGAACTAACGATAATTGAGCTAACTCTTAAGTCATTGCTGTTTGCATAGTTTATTGAAAACTTATATTCATCAGTGTTTATCACTAAATTTTTTTCGCTTTGAATAGATGAATTGAAAACAAGTTCAAATGTATTTTTAAATTCTTTATTGTAATTAAATAACATAGCCATAGTCTTTAAATTATATATTAAAATGGCTAATTGTTAATACTCATTGTTATTTGAATATTCTGCAAATTTAAAAAGAGACAGAATTATGTCTCTTTTTAAAGAATATTAGTGAATTATTTTTTTGCTTTTTCTAATTCAAGTTTTAAGTGAGCTGAACGAGCTGCTTCTCAAACAATTTCGTTGAATGTTGGGTGTGGGTGAGTTGTATAGGTAATGTCTGAAACGGTTAGTTTGTGTTGCATTGCCATTCCGATTTCAGCGATATAGTCAGTTGAATTTGCACCAATAATAGCAGCACCAACAATTAGACCTGTAGAACGGTCAACAACTAATTTAGCAAAACCTGATGTATCTTTAGTTGCGATAGCTTTTCCTAAATATCCAAATGAGTATTTAGCTGAAAATACATCCATTCCTAATTCTTTTGCTTTTTCTTCTGTTATACCAATTACAGAAATTTCGGGGTGTGTGTAGATGCAACCTGGAACTGGTTTTGTAAGTTCGTATTTAACATCGTGTCCCAAAATGTGAGCAACAGCTGTTAGAGCGTGTTGGTAAGCAACGTGTGCTAACATATTTTGAGCAGTTAAGTCCCCTATAGCGTATACATTTTCAACATTTGTACGCATGTATTCATCAACCAACACTTCTTTTCTTTGGCCTAATTCAACACCTGTGTTTTCTAAACCGTGTGAATTTGGAATACGTCCGACAGCAATTAAGTAAACATCTGAAAGAATTGTTTTTTGTTCACCGTTAACTTCGTACATTAATTCTTTAGCTTCGTTTAAACCATTTGTTGAAGCGTTGTAAATAACTTCAATACCAGCTGATTTAAAGTGTTTAGTAATTTCTTTAATTAAGTCTTTATCCATTCCGGTTAGTAATGAATCTGTATTTTGGATAATAGTTACTTTTGAACCTGCTGTAGCAAAAACTTGAGCAAATTCAACACCAATTACACCACCACCAACAATTGTTACACTAGCCGGTAATTCTTTGTCAAAATTAATTGCTTCACGTGATGAAAGTAGTTTGAAATCTTTGTAACCTTGTTCAAAACCTTGTAATTGTTCAAGTTTACGTGCACGACTACCCATTGCCATAATAATGTGTTCACCTCTGTAAACTTTGTCATTAACTTTAACAACGTGTGAAGATAGTCATTCTGCGTGTCCTTCTTCGATGGCTACTTTTGAACCTTTCATAAGCATTTTTACACCACCAGAAATTTGTTTAACAACAGCAGCTTTTCTTTCGTGCATTTTTCTTCATGTTTCTTGTTTGTCAACTTTAATATCTTCTAAGTTGGCAACAACACCATAGCTAGCAGCATTTTTAAGAATGTCTAAAACGTGTGCAGAAGCTAACATTGCTTTTGTAGGAATACATCCAACATTTAAACAAACACCGCCTCAAAATTCTTTTTCAATAATAAGAACTTTTTTGCCTGATTTACCAAGTTCTTCGGCTGCTAAATATCCCCCTGGACCAGCCCCGACGATAATAACTTCGTATTCAGCGTCAACATTACCTGTGTATGCTACGCCTTTTTCGCTAAAAGCTTTTTTCATAATAATCCTTTCTTTTCGGCAAAATTATTTTTGCCATTTTTAATAATATAATTATAAAAATAAATTTTCTTTTTAATAAAAAAATGTCCAAAAATGGTATTAATTTTACATATTTAATTAAATTTTGCGAGATAGCATTAAAATGCTTATAATTAAAGTATGTCAAATATAGTAGAAGTTAAAATTGAGATCCAAAAAGGATCAAATATTAAATATGAATTTGATCGTGCAGATGGTCAATTGCACGTGGATAGAATATTGAGAGGAGATTTTGTATATCCGGCAAATTATGGTTTTATACCAAATGCACTTGATTGAGATGGCGATGAACTAGATGTATTAGTTTATTCACCAGAAACATTTGTTCCAGGTTCATTATTGAACGCACGTATTATTGGTGCAATGAAAATGATTGATTCAGGCGAAACTGATACCAAATTAATTGCAGTCCACGCTGATGATTATAGATTAGACGCAATTACTACTTTAGATCAATTACCTGAACCATTTTTAAAAAATGTTGAAATGTTTTTCAACAACTACAAAAATTGAAAAAAACCTGGTGCTTCAAAAGTAACAGGTTTTGAAAATGTTGAATGAGCATTGGAAGAATTGCAAGAATGCAAAGAGTTAATGGATAAATACGGCCAAATGCCTAAAAAAGAATTTATCGCCAAAATGATGCAATTACATCCTGAAAAATACGAAGCATAGAGTTAAACTCTATGTTTTTTAAAGCAATTTTAGGCAGTAATTAAAATATAAAACATTGCGAATTTGACAATTTCGCAATGTTTTGTAGTCTTTAAGTGTTGATTTGATCTACTTTTGATATAACTTCTAACGTTTATTTTATAAAAGTTTAATTGACTTTCTTCATTTTGGTATAAATACAAAAATCTTTATTTGTTTCTTTGAAAGCATTTCAATTTAGGTTTTTTTGTCTATTAACGACTAAATTTTCATAGTTTTTAAATTAATGCCGCTTTTTATGTGTGTATTGTTACAATACTGTGAGTAGATTAAGTTTAGACTAAACAAATTTACAATAAAATATAATCTCATTTAAATTTGCATAATAAAAAAATTATAATTAAAGTAAGGAGATAAACTCCTATAGAAAGGATAATATGAGCAAAAGTATCAACACACTAAGAAAAGAATCTCAGTTAAAAACAATGATCGCACAAATTGTTACTACTGATTTAACAAACGTAAATATTATCAACCCGACTGTTATTGATTGTGAATTATCAGCAGATTCTTCACACGCAAAAGTCTTTGTAACTTTTAGTGAAAAATCACAAGACGGTATTGAAGCAATCAGAAATGCTGCCGGCTACATTAGAAAAACATTATCGCACGCTCTTAATTGACGTAAAGTACCAGAAATTCACTTTGAATTAGATCACGTAATCGATGACGCTATGAAAATTGAAAAAATACTTCAAAAAATTAAGACAGAAGAATAACAAAAAAACTTCAACAAAAAAGTTGAAGTTTTTTTGTTTGATTTGAAAAAGTTTAATCAATATCGTATTTTTTAAGAATTGCGTCAACATCCATATCTAAAACATCATCAAGACTGTCTGAGTAAGTATTGTTGTTTTTTTCATTAGTTTCAATTTTATTGGTTTCTTTTTTAATTGTTTTTGGTTTTTCTTTTGTTAAAGAACCATATTTGAATGAAGTGTTTAGAATTGCATCAATTTTTATTTTTGAAAATCCTTCTTCAGCTGTTGAAACTGGATAATTAGAAATGTCTTCGATAATTATTTCGTTATTTTGATTTTTCACAAAGATTTTAAAACTTTCATCGTTTGTTATCATGTCGTGAATTGTCAATGGTTTTGTTTTAAATTGAGGGAATAACGGTTTTCCTAAATGTTTTTTAGACACTTTAGAAATATTTGACACTTTTATACGTTTAATATATTTTTCGTTCGCAATAATATTGACAATATCGTTTTTATTGACCAGAGCAAAATCAGCAATTAAATCTGTGCCTGATAAAAAACACGATTTCACTCCCGCTGCTTTAGCACCATAGACTTGTAAATCCGCTTCACTGTATAAAGAAGCAAGCCCTTTTTTAGTAGCAATAAGAATACTTTTGCTGCCATCCGAAAGTTTAGCTCCGACTAATTCATCATTGTTTTTTAACAATAAAGCAGTGAATGTTTTGCTATTTCGCGAAACATAAAAATCTTTCAATAACACACGTTTTCCTTGCCCTTCACGACTGAATAAGCAAACATAGTTTTCAATTTCAAAATCAGAAACAGCTATAACCGAAACAACCTCTTCACCAGACAATAATTCAACAAATTCAGATAGGTGTGATCCATACTCTTTTCATTTGCTTTCTTGCAATTTATAAACAGGTATTAGGGCATAATTTCCCATATTTGTAAAGGCTAATAAGCTGTCAGTTGTGTTTACTTTATTACTGAAAATAATTCGATCTTCTTCTTTTATTGCAAATGTTGTCCAGTCATTCGATTGATTAACTTTAGGTGAAAATCTCTTAATATAACCGTGTCTTGTTATTGCTAAAAGAACTTCCTCGCTCGCAACTAAATCAGCTTCATCGTATTTAATTTTAATTTCTTCTTTATTGATAGCGGTGCGGCGCTCAATACCGAATTCTTTTTTGATCGCCTTCAATAATTCAATAATTCATAAATCAAATTTACTTGGGTGTTTTAATAATAACTCACACTGATTAATCAGTTTTTCAAGGTCGGCTTTTTCGGCAATAAATGCTGCTTTATCAGTTTTGGAAAGTCTGTATAATCTTAACTCAGCAATTGCTGTAGCTTGATTGATTGTAAAATCAAAATGTTTAACTAAATTTTCAATAACACCTTGCTTTCCATTCTCACTATTTCTAATAACTTCTATAACTTCATCAGTGATTTCAGAAACTTTTATAAAACCTTCAACAATTTCGAGTCTAGCACGATATTTTGCCAGATCAAATTTTAAGGTCTTAGTTTTAATATCTTTTACGTGTCCAATATATTGACCCAATAAGTTGTGTAAATTACACAATTGCGGTGAGTTATTAACTATTGCTACATTGTTGGTATTATAGTAAACTTGTAACTCTGTTTTTTGCAACAAAAAGTTAATTATCGTGTCGACATTTGCGTTTTTTTCTAGTGTAATTACAATGCTTATTCCATCACGGTCTGACATATCTTTAATTTCAAGTAAGCCATTGATGTTTTCGCTTGAAATTAAAATGTCAATATCTCTAACAAGTTTGCTTTTAACCACTCCGTATGGAATTTCGCTAATTTCAATATATTTATTGTTTTTTTCTTCTTTTATTAAGTATTTTGATACTAAAACAACACGTCCTTTACCCGTTTCGAATGCATCTTTAATACCTTGATTTCCATAAATTACACCACCCGTTGGGAAGTCGGGACCTTTTATATATTTCATTAATTCAGGCAATGTGATCAACGGATTTTTAATCAATTCTATTGAGGCGTCAATAATTTCATTTAAATTGTGTGGTGGCATGTCAGTCGCATAACCCGAAGCAATACCTTTAGCTCCATTTAACAATAAATTAGGAATTATTGAAGGTAAAACAACCGGCTCTTTTTCACTATCATCAAAGTTTGGCGCGTATTTTACTGTATTTTTCTTTAAATCTCCGAGTATATATTCACTGATTTTAGCCAATCTCACTTCTGTATAACGCATGGCAGCAGCAGGGTCATCATCGATACTACCGACATTCCCATGCATTTCGATTAAGGTGTGACCGATTTTTCAATCTTGAGCCATTCTAACCATTGCTTCATAAATAGAACTATCGCCGTGTGGGTGATATTTACCAATAACATCCCCTACAACTCTGGCTGATTTTTTGAAAGGCTTATTAGCAAACAAACCCAGTTCACTCATTGAATAAAGGATTCTTCTCTGAACTGGTTTTAGACCGTCACGCACATCAGGTAAGGCTCTTTGCTGAATGATATATTTAGAATATCTGCTAAAACGATCGGCCATTATTGCATCAATGTTTTCCGCAACAATATTATCGACTATTTCATCTATCTTTTTTTTCTTTTTATCAGTCATATATATCCCTTCCCATACATTTTTATTAAATTTGGTAATCGTCTTCTAAACTAAATTCAACATTAGCATTGATTCAATCTTTTCTAGGTTCAGCATTGTCACCCATCAATGTAGACACACGTCTTTCAGCTAAAGTAACATCATTAATTTTTACTTGAATTAATGTTCTAGTTTCAGGGTTCATAGTTGTTTCTCAAATTTGGTCAGCATTCATCTCTCCGAGCCCTTTATATCTTTGCACCTCGGCGTTTTTAAAGGCACTTTTTTGTGTAATTTCTTTTAATTCCAATTCATCTCAGGCGTATACAATTTCTTTTTTATTTTTTACGCTTGCTATTTTGAATAAAGGCGGCAAGGCAATATAGACCATTCCGGCATCAACTAATTGACGCATGTGTCTAAAGAAAAATGTTAATAACAATATTTGAATATGTGCCCCATCAGTATCGGCGTCAGTCATGATTACTACTTTGCCATACTGACTTTTTTTGATGTCGAAATCTTCGCCAACACCAGCACCAATTGTGTTTATGATTGTGGCTATTTCTTCGTTTTTAAGTATTTCATATAATCTGGCTTTTTCAGTGTTTAACACTTTTCCACGTAATGGTAATATTGCTTGAAATTTTCTATTTCGACCTTTTTTAGCAGTCCCACCAGCTGAATCCCCTTCAACTAAAAACAATTCTTTTTCAGCAGCAATTTTTGACTGGGCCGGAGTTAATTTACCACTAAGTATTTGCTTTTCTTTCAAAGCGTTTTTAGTTGATCTAGCCTCTGCACGAGCACGACGAGCATTTGCTCTGGCTTCGGATGCTTTTTTGATTTTATCCAGTATTTTTTTAACTAAAGGTTTATTTTCTACACTTCACATTTTAAGGTGTTTTAGAGCAATTTCTTCGACCACGCTTTTTGCCTCAGGTGTTCCTAATTTTTCTTTAGTTTGACTGACAAATTCAAGATATTTTTCAGGAATTTTCACACTCAAAATAATTGTTAGGCCCTCACGAATATCATCACCGTCAAAAGTATTTTTACCTTTTATTATTTTTTCATCCATGGCGATTTCGTTGAATGTTTTAGTTAATGCTGATTTTAAACCAGTTTCGTGCGTTCCACCATCTTTTGTCTTAACATTATTAACAAAAGACAAAATTGTTTCATTATAACTGTCAGTATATTGAAAACCGCATTCAACCTCAATATCTCTTTTTGTTTCTCTGAATGTGAATACTTCACCTATTGGATTCTTAGAATCATTCATAAATTCAACAAATGCACTTATTCCGTTTTCGTATTGAAATTCAGTGTATAAATCTTTTATTTCATCAATTAAAATTATCTTTAAACCAGCTATTAAAAAGCTGCTTTCTCTTAATCTTTCGGATATTTTTTCGTAGCTTAATTTCGATCTTTTAAAAAGTTCGTAATTAGGTCAAAATTCTACTGCTGTCCCGTTCTCTTTTGTTTTACCAATTAGTTTTGTTTTTTGTGTAATTTCACCGCCATTTTCAAAAACAGTTTGATAAATTCCACCTTCTTTATACACTGTTGCAATTAATTTAATACTCAACGCATTAACTACCGAAGCACCAACTCCGTGTAGACCGCCAGATGTTTTATAAGCACTATCATCAAATTTACCACCTGTGTGTAATTCAGTGAATACACGCTCAACTGCCGTCTTACCGGTTTTGGTTTTACCAACCGGTATTCCCCGACCATTATCTTTAACTATCACTGAACCGTTTTTGGTTAAAATTACAGAAATAACATTAGCAAATCCGGCTAATGCTTCGTCAATTGAGTTATCAACTATTTCTCAAACTAAATGGTGCAATCCATTTACATCGGTACTACCAATGTACATACCTGGACGCTTACGAACAGCTTCCAATCCCTTCAATTGTTGGATACTATTTTCATCATACTTTTGCATATTTTAATAATACTATTTTTTTTATTATTAGCAATTCTTATTTATAAACATGCATTTTATTGGCCTAATTGTGAATATTTTTTTGTTTTTAGTGTTGTGCCACTTAACAAATAATTTAATGTACTTGTTTTAATATATAATGTAAGACATGTTAAAAATTTATTTATGCGGGCCGACTGTATATAGCACTCCTCACATTGGGAATTTACGGCCAATTACAACTTTTGATTTAGTATTAAAAGCTCACAAATTTCTTGGTAGAGAATATTCATTGATTCACAATATAACAGATATTGACGATAAAATAATTGACAAAGCAATTCAAACTAACACCACTGAAAAAGATGTTAGCGAGAAATACACTAAAGAATATTTTGACTTATTAAAATCACTTAATATTGACACAATCACACATATTGAAAAAGTCACCGATAATATTGATTTAATTATTGATTATATTGACAATATCGTTAAAAGCGGAAGCGCTTATATTGATGATAGTGGCAATGTTTGATTTGATATTCAAAAAAATATTGAAAACTATGGTGTTGTTTCTAAACAAAACATTGACAAAATGATATTCGAAGATGACTTTAGCTCTAAAAAATTTAAAGCTGATTTTGCACTATGAAAAAAAACAACTAAAGGTATTAAATTCCCATCAAAATTTGGCGATGGTAGACCTGGTTGACACACTGAATGTTGTGCTTTAATTGCCAAACATTTCGGTTCATACGGAGTTGATATTCACGGCGGCGGAATGGATTTAGTCTTTCCACATCACGAGAACGAAAACATTCAACATTATTCACTTTTTAAATCAAATTTATCAAAAGAATGATTGCGTAGTGGTCAGATCAATTTAGAAGGTATCAAAATGTCAAAATCATTAGGCAATGTTGTGCTACCAAGTGAATTTTTTGCCGCATACGGAGTCGAAGTTTATAAACTAATGTTATTAACAGCTAAATTCACTGCGCCGATAAATATTACGCAAGAATTACTATCAAATTTACAAACAATCGAAACTAAGTACAAAAAAGCAATATTTAAGATTTATTCTAAACTCGGAACTGATTTAAAAATTCAGAGATCTCCTAAAGTAAATGAAATTTTTGAAGCGTTAGCAAATTATGATTTTGCTAAATACAATTTATTATTAAATGAAGAGCTAAAATTATTCAATAAAACAGAGTCTATTGAAAACGCCCTTAATATTCACACAATTATTAACATTATTCATCCCACTCTAACTGACGTAACAAAATATCAAGAAATATTGGAAATATACGAAAAATGACGTGTATTTGTTGATAAAAAAGATTTTGAAAACGCTGATAAATTAAGAGAAAAATTAATGGAAAGCGGTCTTTATTAACAAATAAAGAATTGGAATATATTATGAAAAAAAGCAACAAAAATATGAAAAAATTAATGTTGTGAGGTAGAAATTCAGTAAATGATGCGATAACAAATAAATTGCCAATAGATGTTGTTTATGTCAATTCTGATAAACTCTCACAAAAAATTAAACAACAAACAACAGCGAATGTTATTGTTAAGAGCAACGAGTTTTTTAGCGAGATTACAAGCGAAAATCATCAAGGAATTATTGCTGTTTTAAAAAGTTTTCCTATACATGAATTGAATAGTATCGAAAAAGATAAACCCCAAAATGTTTTGGTGTTAGATAAGATTCAAGATCCACACAATTTAGGAGCCATAATTAGAACTGCAAATGCATTCGGCATTACACACATTATTCTTTCAAAAGACAGAAGTGCCGACATAACTTCAACAGTTTTAAAAATTAGTTCAGGTGGTTTTGCTGGTATTAAATTTATTAAGGTAAATAATATTGTTGCAGCACTAAAACGTTTAAAAAAGGTTGGATACTGAGTATATTCTTCCGCTTTAAATGAAAATGCACAGCATTTTGATCAGATAGAATATAACAAACCAACAATTTTAGTCATCGGAAATGAAGGTAATGGAGTTAGTCAGCCGGTGTTGAATGAGTCTGATGTTATTATTTATATTCCCCAACGTGGTAGTGTGCAATCGCTTAACGTATCAGTTGCTGCTGGTTTATTGATTAATCAAATAACCAAGGGGTAAAATGATCTTTTCAAAGCTAGATAAACTGAATAATGAGGACCTGGTTAATTTGTTAAGAACATCAAACAATGAAAAAATTATAAAGATTATTGACTATCTATATGGCCATGATCTAAAAACAAAAGTAAAAATAATGCTATATCGCAATCCGCAAAATTTGCTTGATTGAGGCGATATTTATTATGAGTTTTTATTCACAATTCCTAGGATGTTAGCTAATTACAAAATTAGCGAAAATGCTACTTTGAGAACTTTTTTATTGAAGTCAATTGAATTTTTCAGTTTAAATAAGTTCAAATATTGAAATTGTAAAAAACGCAGTCCGAATTTTATTTCAACACCAGCTGATGAATTGTTTTATGTTTATGATGTATCGGCTAGTGAAAAACTAGATAAAATTTTGGGCGAGCTTGATTTGATGATTTTCACTGAAAAGGTATTGAAAAATAGCAAAAATATGAAATTAATTCATAAGTTAAGAAATACGAGATATGTTAATTTATTAACTGCGACCAAATTAAACAGTTATCAATATAATATTGGAAAAATGTTCAGCACTTACTGCAAATAGTGTATACTAATGGTAGTGCTGAGCACTTTTTTATTTAACGTAAATTAAGGAGATTAAATATAATTAATATGAAAAAGCAAAAAATTACATTAAGTTGTTCTGTATGTTTTTCACTAAATTACTCAACAACAAAAGGTTCTGGTAATTTAACAAGAATTGAAGTGAAAAAATACTGCCCAAAATGTAAAACACACACTTTACATAAAGAGGAAAAATAATGACCAAAAACAAGCCAAAAGTTGAAAAAAAGAAAAAATTTAAATTTAGAAGATTTGTGCGTGAATTGAAAAGAGTAAGATGACCATCACAAAAAACAAATTGAATTTCGTTTTTAAAAGTTATTGCTTTTACCTTACTTTTTACGTTAATAGTAATGCTTTTTGCAACCTTGATTTCCTTACTATGAACTAAAATAGGTATTAATTAGAGGAGTAAATATGGATAAAAAATTTCAATGATATATGATTTCGACAGTATCAGGTAAAGAAGATATTGTTGTTGAATCACTAAAAAATAGAATAATAAGTGAACAAGTTGAAGCTGATTTTGATAATGAAGCTACCCCAGATGGTGCTTTTAAAATTTTTAAAAAACCAAGTTTAACAGCCAAAGAAGCAGAAAAAAAACTTAACGGCGAAGAATACAAAGTTAAAACGATTAACATGTATAGTGGCTATATTTTTATTCGTATGTTTATGAGTGACGAGGCGTGATTTGTTGTTCGTAACACCCAATATGTAACAGGTCTTATCGGTTCTTCGGGTAAGGGAGCTAAACCAACTCCGGTTTCGTTAAGAGAAATTAAAAGAAGTTTCAAATCAGAAGAAAAATTCTTTAAAGACTTTAATGACGGTAAAACCGAAAATAAATTTGCTATTGGTGAAATAGTAGAAATAATCGACGGGCCATTTAAAGGTCAAACTGGAAAAGTGATATCAGCAAATGACAACACTAAAAAAGTTTCTGTAGAAGTTGAATATTTTGGTAGATATGTTCCAACAGATTTTGACTATGATGTAATTGAAAGTCAAGAAAAATAGAAGCATATTATTGATAATTAAAATTAATCATCAAATCAACACACGAGTGTTGATTTTTTATACAAAAATAAGAGTTTTTATTGATTATCGTCAATAAATATAGACATTTCCCAAAGATTATTAGCCGTGTATATTTACTGAACAAAACGCAGTATTATCTCAATATTTTTTGCAATAATACTGCGTTTGGTGTAATGAAAAAATACTTTGGCATAAGCCACAGTATTTTTAGGTTTAATATTAGTTTATTATTTGATAATATCAGTTCCCATATATGGAATTAACTTATCTGGAACAGTAATAGAGCCGTCTTCGTTTTGATAGTTTTCTAAAATAGCAGCAATTAATCTGTCAATTGCTAAACCAGAACCATTCATTGTGTGTGCGTATTGATTATTTCCATTTTCGTCTTTATATCTTATCATTGCACGTCTTGCTTGAAAATCACCCATATATGAAACAGAAGAGATTTCACGGTATTGAATTTCAGAAGGAAGTCATACTTCTAAATCAATTGTTTTTCTTGATGAAAAACCTGTATCGCCAGTACACAATAACACTTCACGGTATGGAAGTTCTAATAATTCTAAAACTTTTTTAGCTTGTGCTAACATTTGTTCGAATTCAACTAAAGCATCTTTTTCGTTGGTTATTTTTACTAATTCAACTTTTTTGAATTGATGTAATCTGATTATTCCTTTTGTATCTTTACCGCCACTTCCCGCTTCAGATCTAAAACATTCAGTGAATGCTGTATATCTTTGTGGTTTAGATAAATCAACAATTTCGTTATTTAGTAGATTAGTTAAAGTTACTTCGGCTGTAGGGATTAAGTATCAATCGTTACCATCAACGCTAAAAAGATCTTCTTTAAATTTAGGCAATTGTCCGGTTCCAAAAAGAATATTAGGTTTAGTTATAACAGGAGTAGAAAATTCTTCATAACCGTCACTAGTGTGTAAATCTAATAAGAAGTTTTGAATTGCTCTAGCTAATCTAGCACCTAAGCCGGTATAAACCACAAATCTAGTTCCTGATAGTTTAACACCACGCTCAAAATCAATTAAATTCAAATTCTTAGCTATCTCGTAATGTGGTTTTGCTTTAACAACCAATCCTTTGCCTAAATTATCGTGAGTTGCGATTACTACATTATTTTTATCGCTTTTACCAACTGGTACACTATCCAATGTAACATTAGGTATTGTTCAAAGTAATTGATTAGAAGCTTCATCTATTTCTTGAGCTTTTTTCTCTAATTCAACTTGCTCTTTTTTTAGTTCTGCCGCTTTGATTTTTAATCTAGATATTTTTTCTTTATCACCTTTTGCGTTTGTAAATTCTTCTTTAGTAAATTTTGATAATTCAGCACGTTTTGTTTGAGCATCGTGCATCAATTTACCACGTTGTTCCAATAAATCAACAAGATTATCAAATACACTTAAATCAAAATTTCTGTTTGCTAAATTTTTTCTAACTTTTTCTTTATTTTCTTGAATAAATTTGATGTTTAACATATCTCTCCTAAATTTGAATTAATGTCTAAATTAATATTTAAATATTATACACTTTTTGCGTTTGATTAATATTAAGAACACACATTTTAAAATATTAATTTTGTTGCCATTGTGAATAACACTGCTCAATTTTGTTGGTTAAAAACCTGTAATTATTCAGTGTTTTTGGTGTTTTTTTTCAGTAAATACAAGCAAAATTATTAGTTTTTACCTAATTTAAAATTAATTCTTTTGAATTTCATAAAATTTTGTATCATTCGGAATATTGTATGTCTATTTATATTAATATTAAATAAATATACATATTATTTTAGGAGGTATTATGGTTGATGAATTAAAAACAACTGATTTTGAAAAAAAATCAAGTCGAAATAGCGAAGGAAAAGCTATGACTATTCTTACAATCGTTTTTGCAATTATTTTTCTATTAATACTTGCAGTTTCTATTGCATATTTAGCGGATTTTTTAATTTACAGAGGTACTCAACAAGACGGTTTGTTGCTTACAACACAACAAAGAGTACATGGTATTTTCCATTGATTCAATAAATAAAGGAGATTTATATGTCAGATAAAAATAAAAAGAAAAAAATAGCACTTGCAACTTTATTGAGCACAGGTATTCCTGCTGCTGCTTTAGCTATAACAATTCCGTTGCTTCATACAAATTCTGATCTTAGGAGACAAGAAGACACAGTTTCATATGAACAGCTTGATAAAGTTACAAAACAAGCTCAAGACTTATTAAAATCAAAAAATGATTTAAGTAAAGAAAGTATTACCGAGTTACAAAAAGCTATTAACTACTCAAAACAATTGAGCGCAGGTAGATTTAATTCAGATAATACTGACTTAAAAGCCTCAATTACCAATATGCTAAATCAAAGAAATAAAATTAGATCGATGATGCCAATGCTATTGTATAAAGACGCAAAAAGTGAAAGCGCCAAAATTAAGGCAACTAAACAATTGAGAAGTATTATAAATCAGTAGATTTACGTAATGAGTTTGATAATCTTTTAGCACAAAATGTCGAGTCAGGTGAATTTTTAAAACAAGTTGAGACAATTATTCAAAAACAAGATAAGATCACTTTCCCAATTGAACTAGATATTAATGTATTTCAATTAGGTAATATTACAAAATTAGATAGATTGCACTTGGGTTCAAAAATTAATGAAATAAGCAATATTAACAAATTTATTTATTCAAGACTTGACCAAGAAATAATTACCAGAGATGCTGTTGATGTTTACCACAAGTTGTTTGATGAAGAAGTATCAAAATTATATTCAAACGAAACAGGCAACAATAAAGATAGTGTTAATAAACTACTATCACAAATTAGAGAAGCAAAAAGACAAGTTGCTTTAACAAGCTTGGAACAATTAAGCAAAGATAAAATTAGCAACGAACTAGATGCTCTAGAATTGTTTGTAAATTCTAATCCAATTGATTTGAATACAACAATCATCAATAACACAAATGATGAAAGCGCCTATGATTTAATTTCAGGCTTTGTTTCATCTATCACTTCAAAAACAGCACAATACTTTAAATCAGATAGTGAAGTGTTGGAATTAGCTAAAAATCTAATAAGCAACCTAAAATCAAAAACCAATGAATTTAAACCATTATTCACAGCAAAACTTAACGAAATTTTGAATAAAGCCCAAAAATATATCGACAATAAAAAATATGATGACATTCAAAATGTTTATTCTAATTTAATCGGAGATATTAATTCAATTACAATTGCTAACAAATTGTATATTTCGGTGTCTTCTCTTTTAGAAAATTCTCATTTAGACAAAAAAGATCAATCATTAATTCAAGCTGATATCAATAAACTTCAATACAATGATTTCTTTACTTTTGTACCTTTATTAAACGAACAAATCGCTAAAATAAATTCGATTAAAACCATCCATGAATTTTTAAAAAATAATTTACAAATTCTTAAATCACAAATTGATTATTCAATCGCTCATGCTGCCGAGTTTTCGACATCACCAGATCTTAAACCAATCCAAGATGTACTAACTCAATTAGCTTCATTTAACACTGATTCATCACCTAATGCTGAATTAGCATCTCATTTCGAAGAAATGTTAAATTTTGAAAGAGTTCACAACAAAAAAGAACTTGCCAATTTATTGACTCAATTACAAGCCGAATTTGCTAAGGGTATGGTTTCACCAGATTTAGTTAACTTGTGAGACTCAGTTAAAAATAAATTTATTGAATATGCTAATAATTATTCAACTTCTACTCGTGAAGAAATGGCTTCATACATCAGCAACGATGGTTTAATAAGCAAAAATGGTGCTGCTCAAAATGCATTTAAAATTCTACAAGATGCTAAATTATCAAACCGTGTAAATTCAATCAAAAATCAAACTGATGAAACACTAAGATTAATTGAAATTGAATTTGGTGATGATGACAACACAGTTAAAGACGAATTAAAAAGAAAAGTAAAAGAAATTGCAGCTAAAGCCAAATTAATTCAACAAGATGATTCACTGAGTGATGATACAAAACATTCGCTACTAGAAAAATTAGAAGCAGAACACCAAATATATAGAAATAAAATAGCAGAAATTAAGTCGTTAGGTGCTGAAAAAGATGCTGCTGATAATATTATTGAAAGTGTAAAAGACAACGATCAAGTAAAAATCTACTTAGCAAAAGAATTGAAAATAATTAAAGATCTAAGACAAAAAGCTATTGATGCATTGAATAATCCTACTGACCCTAATGTAAACTTATCTGAAATTCAATCACAATTAAACGCTGCACTAAAAGACTTCGGCGATAAAAGAAATGAACTTGAAGGTAGAACTGCAGCAGCAGCAATCAATAAATTATTGAATGATGTCTTTTCTATTTACAGAGAACCTGGCGAATCAGAAACTCCAGCCGAATCTAAACTTGCAAAAGCTCTAGCTAAATTACAAGCTCAAACTGAAGCTATTGGTAAAAGCACTGACAAAAACGAACTACAGAAGAAAAATGAACGTCAAAAAGTAGTTAATGAAATGGTTGTATTGCGTGATGCAATCGAGGCTGTTTCAACTCTTGAAGTAGGGACAAAAAACCTTGAATCAGACCATAAACGAGCACTTATTGTTACCGCTGATTTAAGAAAAGAAGCTGATGGAAATCTATTCGGAGATGATGTTGCAGCAAATACTGAGTTCAAAAATGCTGTTGAACACCTAGAAAGTGAAAACGCTAAAACTCAACAAAAAATTGATGAGTTAAAAGATATCATCAATAATCAACTTTACGATGTAATGATTCACAATAAAGCGTGATTAGACCAAAAAAATAGAGAAATTAGCAACTTAAGAAAACAAATTGAGATCAATGTTTCTTTAGCAAAACTTAAAAAAGAACAACTACAATTATCATCAAACCAAATCAAACCAACTGAACTAACTGACAGTTCAGATATTTCGAAAGAACCTTTTGACCTATTAGTTAATGATGTCAAACTGTTCGAACGCTTAAAAGATAAATCTGTTGAAACTGTAAATTCTAAAAATGCTGAAATTAATGAACTAAATTCTCAAATTAACACTAAGAGAGAAGAATTAGAACAATTATGAAAAGATGGCATTAACCTTGTAGACCAAGATGCTATAAAAGAAAACGAAGCCAAAATTAGTGCTTTAGAATCTGAAGTTAAAGGTCTTCAATCTCGTGTTCAAGACGCATATGTTGAAGCTGAGATTAGTGCTAGCTCAACGGCAGTTAAATTAGCTCAAAAACAACCATTATTAGCAAAACTTAAAAAAGCTGCCCTAATTTATGACAAAATTGACAAACAAAAATACCCTGAATTAGCAAGTAATTTATTAGAAGTTATTAAACAAAACCGTGCTGGCTTAGATGATTCTAACGGTACAATTAACACAAAAATTTCTAGAATTGATTCAATGTTACAAAAAATTGAATCTTCAAAAGAAGCTAAAGATGAGATTGTAAAATTACAAAATCTTCAATCTAATCAATTCAAAGGCGACGACAAAGTTCAAAGAGTTATTTTTAATGATTTAGATGCCAAAATAGCAGAGATTATTGCTGAGCAACAATCTGTTTTAAGTGACGTGAACTCAACAAATGCGCAATTAATTCAAGCAAAAAATATAATGAAAATTGCTTTAATTAATTACACTAATCGTAAATCTGACTTGAATAAACAATTTGAAAGTGCAAAAGACGATTTGGCTGAATCATTAAAAGAATTTGAACAACAAGAAAAAGATTCACATTTTACTACATACAATACTAATGAACCACAAAACGGAAGCTATGTACAAAAATTAAAATTAGAGTATGAAAATTTAATTAACAAAACCCCTGATGCAGAAGGTGAACAAAGTAATTTTGATAAAGCTACACTTGACGACTTTAAAAACATTAAAGATAAAATTGAATTAGCATTCAATAAAGACAAATTCAATGATAAAAAAGCAAAACTAGAAGCAAAAATCAATGACTTAAAAGAAAAATTAGCTCAAGATCCAGCATTAACATTAAATGGTGTTGACCCAATTGATAAAATTGAGAAACTAGTTGCAAAATTAAACGAAAATATTAATGATGACACTGCTGATAATAGCGTCAGTGATGTTATTGTGCAAACTGCTAAACTTGAGTCGCTTGAGGCATTGTTAGATGAACAAGCAAAAGTTGCTAAAAAAATTAAAACATTACCTGAAAATGATCCAAACAAATCATTTTTAACACAAGCATACCAAGAGTCAAGTCCATTAGCTGAAAACGAAGAGCCAAGCGTTTCGTCACCAACCTCATACGAAATTGATGCTAAAAGAGTTCAACTTGAACAAAAATATGCTGAAGCAAGTTCGTTTGATGAGTTAAAAGATGAAGAAAAAGCAGAAATTGCTAGTGTTAAAGAACAATTTGCAAATGGAATGAATGGTGTTGACGCTGATGCAAGTGCCAAAACTGCTGTTGATAATTTACTGGATAAATATGTTCAAGATCTTGATAATGTTCAAAGAAGCGATGAAGAACATAAAGGTGATGACAAGAAACAAATTGCAGAAATCGCTGATAAAGTTAGACAAGTTAAAGCTAATATTGCAAATATTGTTGAATTTGCTAAGTTTGTTAAAAAATCTGAACAAGCAACCACAGATATTGATGCAACTACAGGAGAATTATCTGCTGGTGTTGCTGAATTTAAACGAAAACTAGAAGAAAAAATAGTTGAAGCAAAAAGCAAATACACTGATTTTTCAGCTTTCTCTACTTTAAAAGAAGAAATTGATACTTTAATTAGACGTGAAGGCGAATATGCTAAATTAAATACTGATATTACTGCGTTAAAAGCAAAAGTCGAAACTATAACATATAAACTAGGTACAGGAGCAACAACTGATCCTACAACCAAAAAAGAACAATTTAAACAATTTGTTGCAAAATTAATTGAATATGGTGCAAGTAGTCAAATAAAAGATGACTCAATTAAAATTTCGCTATTGAATACTATTGTTTCAAACACTGATTCTTTAATTGATATTCAAAGTGAAAAATTAAATCATTACGAAAAAACTCCTTGAACTTATGACAATGTTCAATATGGTTATGAATCTGATGAAAAAAACATCGGACAAGCAGTTCTAGATTCAGTCCCTGATGTTCCTACGGGCGAGTTCAATTCAACCGAATTATCAAATGGAATTAATCTTTTAAAACAAAATCTAAATTCAGAATATGAAGCAGCCGATAATTTATATAAAGCTAGAGTTATTGCTTTAAACAAAATCAAAGAATTACTCGTTGTTGAACAAGGTCAAATTAATCAAATCCAAAATCCAGGAAATAAATATGATGAACTGACAGAAGATCAAAACATTTTCTTCAAAGAACAATTAACAAAAGTTAAAAATGTTGTCTTGCCAGCAAACATTTCGCAAATTGAAACAATTGAACAAGATACTATTAAAGCACACGATTTATTAAGCTTATATATTGAATTAGCTAATACAGTTGCCGACGCTAAAGCTAAAGTAGCCCAAGTAAATCAAACTAGCGCAAATAAAGCACAAGAATTAACTGATGTAATCCACGACATTACTGAAAAATACGAAGAAATTGATAAAGATTCAGCAACCCAAACTGCCGATAACTATTACTTCAATCAATTAAATAGAGCGGACATTGAACAAAAAAATGAAACATTAACTTCATTGATTGCTAAAGTTGATTTACTTGTTAAATACAATGAAAAAGTAAATGAACTTGAAGGCGAAACATTAGACAGTGACAGTACTGTAAACAATAAGTTAAAAGCTCCACTAAAAGCAATTCTTGCAAGTTTAATTAGTGATTTAGCTAACTATACAACAATCAATATCGATACAATCGACACACTAACCAATAAATACTTATCTGGTGGTGCTAATAGTTTTGACACTGCGTTGGCAAATACTAAGAAATTGAATGCTGCAATCGCAAAAGCAAAATCATTTGACGGTAAAAGTGACAATGATTACTACAACATAGAAACAAGCGAAATGAAAGCGCTTTATGATGATTTACAAACAATATTGGCTAATGCAAACACAAACATTAGACAAACATTTGACTATCCAACACCACACGACGAAGCTAATAAATTACAATCGATTTACAATATTGAAAACGATATTGACGGAATAATTGCAAGAATAAAAGCAGAAAAAGATAAAGAAGTTAAACAAGCTTTATACGAAATCAAAGTTATTGATGATTATCTAAGCGAAACATATACCGGTAGTCAAAGTCCTGAACAACGAGCTTTTAAGGATCTAGCAATTAGAAATAATGCTAACGATTCTGTTGAAACGTTAGCTAATATTAAATCAGTAAACGAAATTTATATCGCTGCAAATACAGAAATAGCAAAACAAAAAGAAGCTATTATTAATTACGAAAAAAATCGCTTAAAAGTGATGTATGAAAGATTAAAACCTTATGTTAACTTCCTAAGTGGAGAAAACTATACAAGTGGTTCAACAACAGGTGTTTTAACACCAGAACAATCAAGTAAAATTTCTAAATATTTAGGTTTAAACCTATTTATCAACGGAATTAAAGACGATTTAAACAGATATACACAAGTTCATGACTCAACCACAAATGATTCTAATTTCATTTTAAGAACAAAAGAATTAAGAAGTCTATACAATGTATTAGAAAACGACTATTCAACAATCAAAACAATCTCTCAAAAATCTATCATTAATCTAAAAAGTGAAATAAATAATTTCAATGAACAATTGAAAGAAGATACTACCGATCACTCGCACTTGTATGAATTAATCAAGAAAATTGCGGATAAAAACGGAAGTTTTCCAACAATTCAAATTCATATATCAGAAGTTAACTCAGCCAACTCAACAATCACAAGTGATTTTAATTCATTAGGTGTTAAAACCTATGAATCAATTGACTATAACCAAGATACTGATTCAAATACACAAAGTGATATTGAAAGAGAATTTGCAACATACGAAGAATCATCAAAAGGTATCCTAAATGCAATTAACAAAATCGATTTATTGATTTATGGAACTAGCGAAAACGATGTTGACGGTTTACAAGGTAATTACAATAAATTTATTGAGAAAAGAACAATGAATGAGATGTTGAAATTAGTTGCTGGCGAAGATTATCGTGAAAATGCACAAACCAACATTCCTTTTGCTGACATTATTTTGACATACGCATCAATTTATAATTCACTAACAGA
The DNA here is from genome assembly GCF_024834065.1 of Mycoplasma sp. CSL7475-4. Taxonomy (GTDB): domain Bacteria; phylum Bacillota_I; class Bacilli_A; order Mycoplasmatales; family Metamycoplasmataceae; genus Mycoplasmopsis. The sequence goes on along the minus strand of NZ_JANUYA010000001.1, from coordinate 55,063 downwards.
TGCAAACCAATCTTCAGCAAACACTGAATTAGCTAAGAAAAATGATCTATCTATTAATCAAAAACTTTCTGCTTTATTCAGCGTGTATAAACCAAGTGTTTCATTATTAGAATGAATGGAGCAAGAAACAAACAAACAATTCTTCTTTAATTACTTATTAGGAAATGATGAAGCAAAAATTAGAAAAGAAATTTTACCTAACTCAGATGTGTTATTAGAAACTGTAATTGAAAAAGTTAGAGCTGCTGATCCAAATAACGATAAATTAGAATTAGAAGTAACTCAAATTAATGAATTTATGGACCAATTTGATAAATTCATTTTCCTAAAAGATGTTAGCGCGCACGATAACAATTACAAGTTATATAACACAAATAATGTTAAAGTTTTCATTACCAGAACAAACACAACTGATGAATGAGTTCCAACAATTCTTCAAAGTGACACAAGTATTAAGAAAACTAAATTTAATATTAAGGTTAAATATGTTAGACCAACAAGCGGCGAAGAAGCTAACAACTTCTTTAATGATGTTACTGATTTTGAAATCAAATTCAATGATGTTTGAGTAACATTTAATACACTAAAAGCGTTAAGAATATCTAAACACGATATTTATAAAAATGATTCTGCAACAGTTGCCGAAAGTAGAAGCTATTCAAGTAGCAAAGTTCTTTTTGAAGCATCAAAAGCCGGATGAAATAATAAAACATTTAATACTGTATTATTGGGAAGACTATTAAAAGGTGGTCAACAGTACCAAAGTAGAAATAATTTACCTTTTTATAGAGAAGATGTTTCCTTTGATGATGCTCAATGAGATAATGCAATAAAAAATGAAATACAAAAACCAGCGAATGTAAATTCATTAAGTCTAAAACAAATTTTAGATGGTAACTATGATTCAAATACCGATCTTTCCACATCAGGTCCTAATTTAAAATTTAAAATTAAATTTAAAGAGAGTGTTGCTGGATTGTTGGCTGAAATAAATAGCGGAAGCAACGACCACTGAAATATACCGAAAATTGGAAATAAACAATTTATGTACTGAATTCAAAGTTCATCTGACTTAGTTTTACGTGGTACAGATTACACTTCGTATATTCCTTTCTTTGTATCTATTCCAGTAGTATCGGATACAGGTAAGTATGCAGTTCTTTACATTTTTTACGAAACATCAACGACAGTTGACTTCAATTCAAACGTGGATTTTGGATATGCTTACAACAATATCCCAGATGCTTTTGCTAATTGAAGCATTTACTTACCATTGGAGTCTACTGACAACAATTCATTTAATAGTCTAACTGAATCGGCAATAAATTCAAGTCCTGATGTTCAAGGTGTTACAGATACTGAAGCATTAAATGCTATTAAGGCAAATGTATTTGCGCAAAACTTCTTGACTCGTTTCAATGACAAAAGAGCTCAGGCTAGAGATAACTATAGAGGTAGAAGAATTGGACAGTTCAATTACTACGGTCCAGAATTAAATAACGTTATAGACAAGTTTGATATTTATCTAACGCTACACGATAAAAAAGAAGAAGGGAGAAACTAATGAAGAAAAGTAATATTTTATTAACATCAATAGTATTATTAACAGCTGGGTCTTCAGCTTTAACAATTCTTGCTATTAGCTCAAAAGAGTCAAAGATTTCTAATCGTAAAAATGCGATTAGAAGATATGAGGAATTTAATGCTCCGTTCGCTAAATATAAAAATACTTTCAATTTAAACGAGCAAGAATCAAAAGAATTGGATAATGAAACGAACTTAGCAGAATTTACTATTACTAATCCTGATTCAACCACACTTCAAAAATTTATCGCCCTTAATAGAATCGGAAATTATCAATTAGGAATTATTAGCAAATGAGCTAATTCTCAGTTGGATGCTGGTACATTCGACGACAAAATGGATGAGTTTAGACAACTATTGGAAGGTCAAGTTAATAGACTAAGAGAAATTGATTTACGTAGCCAATTTGATAATATTGAATCGATAAATCCTAAATATTCATTTGCAGAATTTTCTAGCCTTTCAAACGATGCTAAAAAAGAATGAATTAAAAAATTCAATACTGAATTTACAAAGAAAATCAATGATCAATATGAGCTAATTAGCGTTCATTTAATGGAACCAAATAATACATTAGATGATAATGTTGTTTCATTGATTCAAAAATACCCTACATTAGCATTGCGTAATGAAGTTATGCAAAATGTATTTCAAATTGAAAATGATCTTCTAGATAGAAGATTTAGAATCAATAATATTGCTATTAATAAAACTTACATTGAAAACAAACTTAAAGACGCAAGTAGTGAAAATACAGAATTTTTAAACAGATATAACGAAGTGTTAACTGAAATGAATAATATTGTAAACTCAAACTTTACAAATGTATTCAATAATATGCTTTCAGTTATTCCAACCAATTATCAATTGACCCAAGATCTTAAAGATGAAATAGCAATATTGAAATCTAACATTAGAAAAGAAAATTCTGCACTAGCAAACCGTGAAATTTTCGATAAATTAGTTAATTTAATTTCAAATGAAAAAATTGTTACTAAGAAAGCGCTAGACAAACATCTTAATTTAAAATCAATATCAAACTATATGTCGTTAAGCGATTATTTCAACAACACAAGTTCGCTTAAAATTCAGGCATCAACAACCACAAATGATTTAAATGACGCATTAGATAACTTAAAAACATTCAATAGTATGTTAGACTCAGCTAACTCAACAAATCAACAAATTATTGATGAATATCTAGCTTTTGTCAAAGCATTCCCAAAAACCAATTTTGAAAAAATTGAACAAAATCTAAAATTTGATAAATCATTCATGAATTTGATAGACACTAAAAAAATACAAGAAATTGATAAAAATGAATTAATTTCAACTGTAACTAATCTAAGAAACTCATTTAACACTTTACGTAATTTAGAGCAAAAATTCAATGTTGCAAAAGAACATTTTGCAAAAATTACTAAACAAGTAACTAATGCGTATCCTAACCCACTACTTACTCAAATTGAACTAGACGAATTCAATAATTTTGTCAAAGAAATCGGCAAGAAAGATATTAATGTAGAAAAATTAGTTAAAGAAGTTAATAATAAAATTGACTCTGTATCTACTTTAATTGAAACTCGTTTTGAATTTAGAGATTTAGCTTCTCAAATCAAAGAAACTATCTTAAATTTAAACGATTATCCTGAACAACTTAAAGCATTGTATCTAAATGGCAATGTTAAACAGTTGGCTACTGATTTGCAAAATAGAATTTTAAGCCTAGACATTTATGCTAATTTAGATAAAGACAAATTAGTTGCGTACAAATACAATGTTCGTGAACAATTGCGTGGTTTACAAAAAATAGAATTAGCATTTCTACGCTCAAAAACTATTGAGCAACTAGCAAAACTAAACAAAAACAAAATCACTGATTTCCAACAACTAGAACAAAGAATTACTGAAATTGCAACTGTTTTACAAAGTGATGATTTAAAACCACTTAATGTTAATTCCGAACTGTTAGAACAAAAATTAAATGAGCTTAATGGCAGAGTTAATAAAGAAGTTTCACTTCAATTTAACCCTATAATTTCAGACAAAATATTAGAGCTGATAAAAGAATATAAATTTATCGTTAACGCATTAGAAACATCGATAGTACAAGATAAAGCAACATTAGAGTTATATAAAGCAATTCAATATACATACGATTCTTTCAACCCTACAAACGACACGAATTATCTACCAACGGAATATCAAATTAACCAATTGAAAAAATTAACATCATCAAACAAATTATTAAGAGAACAAAACCAAAAAACAAATGATTTATTACTTCAAGATGATGCAGTAAATAATGATTCAAATTTATTCAATGATGATTTTCTAAACTCGATAAAGTCGGTTATGGATGTTGCTAAAAATACTCAACAAGATGTTAAACATATTGATGATGTAAGCAAAATTATTGATAAATTAGATAAAACAAGAAAAGAAATTGAATCTGATCCAGATATTAGAAACAATTTCGCAGAAGAATTTAACAAAATTGATGAAATCAGGGCAAAAATTGTCGAAGAATTATCAAATGATGTTATTGATTCTGACAAGATTGAAAAATTATCGGAGCAAGCCACAACACTACTTCATGAAATTAATGAAAAACGTAAAGACGGCTTTTTAAACCAAAAATTAGACAAAATTAAAGAAGCTATTGATAAAGCTTATCCAGAAAGCTCGACACAAAGTCCAGGCGAAGATGGTCTTCGTACAAGATGAAAAGATTTGTATAACCAAGCACAACGTCCAAACTTGACTAAAGAACAAAAAAACGATCTTTTAGCTAAGGCGGATAAACTATCGCAATCAGTTCCATTAGTGAAAAAACTTGAAGAAAAATTAAGAGAGTATGAAAAAGATGCTGAAAAATACAATAGTGATCCAGATAGAAAAACTAGAGTTCCAGAAGCTATTCTAGAGGCTAAATCAGTAAAAGATTCAATTAACGCTCTATTTATTGCAGTCGGTTCAGGTGATGATTTGCCAAGTATTGACAAATTAGATGGTGCATTGCATGAAATATCTAACGAGAAGGCGAAACTTGACTTAGCTTATAATCAAGACAAAATCGAGTCATTGAACGAGAGAATAGTCGCTAAAAAATACACAATTGATAGCCAATCTCCACACGCACTTAAATCTGAATTAAACAAAGCAATCATAAATCTTGATAAATATTCTAAACAAAAAATAGCATCAGATGCCTTGCCAGATACTGTAGACGCTTTAGAGAAACTAAATGCCGAAAATGATCTAATTGATGTTGTTAAGAATGCCATTAATGCCTACGATGAAATAAAAAATGATAAAGATTTAGATGAAACTAATAGTGCAATTGAAGCAAATAAACTTCAAGAAATAATTATGGAAAATATGCCAAACTTAACCGTTGAACCAAAAGATACAGTTGAGGAAATTGCGCGTAAAAAAGCTGCAATAGAAGAAGCAGTTCAAATTGCACAAGCAAAAAACAAATTACGTAAAGTAGTCGTAAATGAATTACCAAAAGTATTAACCGATGCTGAAGAAAACCGTGATTTGTTAAAATCAATTAAAGATAGCGTAAATGAAGCTAAAGCTCAATATCAAAGCATATTAGATTCTGATAATGGAGCATACAGCCCAGAAGCTATTGATGATAAACGTGTAGAACTTGAAAACAAAATTGCTAAATTAATCGAAGAAAAACAAAAATTATTATCAAAATATAACAAAGCAAAAAGTGATTCTGAGGCTATTAGAACAGAATATGACCAAAAGGCATTTATTGGAGACGGGGTTTCTGCTCCTGAGGGGGAAGACTTCAATAACTATAAATTAGCTAGACAAGAATATCTACAAGATTTGCAAAATACCGATAAATCTACACCTAGCACCATTGAAGCTGCTGTATTAGCAATGAAAAAAGCTTACAACAAAGATGTTGTTGAAAACGCAATTGATAAGTACAAAAAATTCGCAAACGACGAAATTAAATCAGTTACAGATGACGAAATCAATACTGTTAAAGAGTTAACTAACGATTTTACCAACTATGTTGACGCTATTTTAAATAGTGCTAACGGTATTGATACTGAAGAACAAGCTCTACAGATTTCAAAACAAACACAAGCAATGAAAAACTATAACGACACTCAAAAAGACGTTGTAGATGCTATTCGAAAATATAAAGAATTAGCAAAAGAAAACCCAGAAGATAACGAAATTACTGAAGGTATTGAACAATTAAAAGCATTGCTTAACAAAAACCTATTCCCAGAAAGTCCTTTTGATGTTGAAACAATAAAATCTAAACATAAAGACTTGATTGCTAAAATCACAAAAATTAAAGAAGAAATCGGGAAAAGAAGTGAAAATAAAGCATTGGCCAACGAGTTGATTGCTCACGCTGACAATTTTTCAAAATTACCTGGTGAATCTAACCCAGATAGAGTTGTAGTTAATGACGCAATTACAGAGATTTTTGGTGAAGCAAAAAACCTAGGCAATTCAGTTGATCCTGAATTTAGAATACTAACTAATAAAATACTAGATGACATTAAAAACACTAATGCTGATACTCTAGATAAAACAACTTTAAGTAAAATTAAAAATAAACTTGATGTAATTGATGAAACTAAAAAATACTCAGATGCACTTGCATTAATGGTAGGTTCAGCTCAAATATTAAAAGAAAATAACTCAGCTAACACATCAAACATTGTTACATCACTTATTTCTAAAGATCTAAATCCATTAATCAAAGAAGCTCAACAGTTATACGCAAATTCAATTTCGCTTGATGAAGATAAAAATCAAGAATCGGTTGATAGAATCAAAAATGCATATATAGAAAAAATTAAAGAGATTCAAGCAGCTAAAACAAGACTAGAACAAGCATTAGAAATTGATAAACTAGTGAAAGATACTATTGCTGAAAGTAATTCGGTAAACTATTTTGATCTAAATGGAGTTAACGGAGAAAGTAACTTACAAAAAGCGAAAAACTGATTGCAAAGTATTTCTAATTCCGCTACTATTGATAGCAATTTAACTACTGAACAAAAAGATGAAAAACTATCTGTTGCCGATGCGATGGCTCAAAAAGCAAAATTATTTATTGCCAAACAAAAAGAGATTTCAGACACTATTGAGCAGTGAAAACAACAAAGAGAAAACCAACCTGACGATTTATACGCTAACACAGTAAAAGATGAACAAAATCTAATTAAAGCAATGTGAGATAACTTGCCACAAGGTAGTGAAAATCTTGACGCCGACCAAATCCAAGTACGTTTAACAAATATCGAGAATGCTTTAACATTGCAAACAAGCAATCGTGCAAAACGCATGGAAACAACCACTCAAATCAAAGAATTTGAAAAGTCTGAATTGTATAGCAATACGACAAAATATCCAAAATTACTAGCAAGCTTAAAAGCAAAAGTCAAAAATCTATATAAAGAAAATTCAAACGCAGATAATGTTACACAAATGGAAGCAGTGCAAACAAAACTTGCAAACTTAAAAGAATTTATAGTTAGTCAAACACTTCTAGCCGAAAAAATTGAAGAAATTAACGCTTATGCTATTTCAATAACTCCTTCTACAAATGACATTGCTGATAAAAAATCATCATTGACTGATGAGATTGAAAGTTCTGAAGATATGTATAATGAAGCAATTCCAACAGCACAGATAATGGAAGAGAAAAAACAAGAAATAGAAAACAAAATAAAATTATTGGAATTACAAAAAGCACGCCTAAATGTTTATGTTTCACTTGGTGTAGTTAAGTCTGAAATTAAAAATGATTCAAACATCAACGCTGATGAGAGAGAATATCTAGAAAGAAAACTAAAACAATTTACAACTAAATTAGAAAGTATTCATTTTGACGAAAATACTGATCCAAGCGAATTTACTGATTTGCAAAATCAATGATTATCAGGTAAAACTGAAGACTCAATTCCTTATGCAATTCAAAATACTAAAGAATTAAGTTCTGCTTATCGTGAAGCACAAAAAGTAAACAATTTAAAACAAACTGGTCTTAGCGAGCAACTTGATTCGGCAGCTGTAAAAAGTGCATTTAGCAAGTTAGGTGAAGCAATTGAACAAGCAGTTGCAATGAATAAAGACGATAATACAACTAACGAAGCTAAGAAATTAAAAATAGCTCAATTACAGTCTTTAACAGAAGATGTTATTGCTAAGAAAAAAGAATCATTAACACAGTTAGCATCAAATGCTGAACAATTGTACAAAGTATTAAACGAACCAACTAACAATGCACAAGACGCTAAATTAGAACATTTTAAAGAAAAAGCAATCGACGATATAAAAAATTGTCAATTGGACGATCAAGCAACAAAAGCAGAATCAATAAATAAAATGAATCAATTGATTCAAGCAGCTCTTGATATTTTCCGTTCACAAGTTGAAAAAGCATATCAAGTACAAAGTGATAAACTAGATAAAAAATTAGAGTTATTGCAATCATATACTGACAACATTTTGATTAATTCAATTTGAAAACAACCTACAGCAGATAAATTTACTGAAATAACTGCTAAAAACAATGAAGTTAACTCATTTACCACATCAAAATCGAATATATCTAATTCCTTAAAACAATATTCAGGTATCGATATTCAAACATCATTTGTTAATGCATACTTGAACAAAAATATTGAACTAATTAAACAATCTCAGGAAGTTGTTGATCAATTTAAAGAATCTATAAACAATGATTTTGATGAATTGCTAACTGAAAACACTGGTAAATTAACTGTTTTAAGCAATATATTTGATAAAGGTCTAGTTACTTCAAGTGTTGGTTCAGAAGAACAAAGTTTATTTAAACAAATTGGTTTTATTGAAACTGAAGCTAACTTTTCTACATTAAAAACTTCATTAGCAAGCTATGTAGCAAAATTACAAACTATTAAATCAAACTCAAACACAGCTGAACTGCAAATCAATATACAAGAAGTAAATAATTTATTAACATCATTTGGTGAATTGATTAGCACTCTTAAAAATGAAGCGGAACAATTATCAGCATCACGTGCTAATTTAAATGAAATATGACAATATCTACTTAAAGCAAATAAAATAGATTCAGCAAACGTGATTTCTACAGCCTACCACAATAAATGAACACCATTTAACGAACAAATTACATCTATAGAAATGCACAGTGCAACTAACTTTATCTCAAACTCTTTTGTTTTTGATAATTTAAACGCAATTGATGGTGTAATAATAGGTGCAAAACCATTTATTGACTATATAAATAATGTTGATTTAAATAACAACTTCAAGAATTTATTACATAATATAAATCCAGAGGTCAAAGATTCAATCATTTTTGAAGACTTTAACAAGAATTTAGATAAAATGACTCAATCTCTAGATCCTCAAGAAGAAAAACTAGATATCACTAACAACGACTCGTTCTTAAGTATGTTCGATAATTTTGGTGATACAAAGATAGATTCTGAGTCAAACTTTAGCCCAATTTACTTCAAGGTTTACTTAGTAAAAGACACCAGTTTGAATAAATGAGTTGTAAAACAATCATCTAATATTAGTGAAAAAGTATACAAAGCGAAATTGAGATATGAATATAGACCAGATAATCTAAATTCATTTAGCAACTATTCAGGCTTTAGTTTTGATGTTGATAGAGAATTAAGATTCAAAACTAAAGATAGTTTATCGCTAGAATCAGGAACAAGTTCTGTATTCTTTAAAAACTATGAAAAAAGCTCACTTGGTTACAATTCAAAACAAGTAATTGGAAATGTTGAAGAATTAGGATGAGATGACGTTACTAATCGTGAACTTGCTAGTGAAAAAGTTCTAGAAACATTTAAAAAAGCTCTTGGAATTGAAGGAAATAAACAACTTGTTCTATATCACACACGTAATAATGACGAAGTTCTAAAACACGTAGGTGTTGTCGAAAATGGTCAATATAGCGAAAGAACACAAGGAAGTGATAATTTCAATATTAATTTCTTATTCCCTCAATTCTACATTTATCAACAATCTACACAAATTAGTGCTGATTCTGAACTACAAGCATTGAATATTTCAGTTCAAGGTAATGAAATTATTATTGACGCAGCTATACCTTCAAACTTATTAGTTGGTCCAGCTAACTATGAAGCTAACGCAAATGCAATTGTGGTTAATGACGGAGTCATTGATGATACTAAATCAATGCCTGATGTTATTCTAAATAGAATTAGAATGGGTGTTGATTTTGACGATGCAACTAAAAATGTGTCACTATTTCTAACACACTTTGAAAGTTTCAACGTAACAAAACAAAGAATATTAAATGATAATTCTATCACACCGACTTTAACATATGAACATGATAATGCACAAGCATATGTGTGATCTAATATTGACTTTGCTAAATACATGGTTCAACACACTGATATCTGAGATAATCACAATTCAGGAAACGAGTCATACCTTGCAAAAGATGTTGATGGTGGTGACGTAAGTAATGATTATGCTGGTTATACTCCAACAAGCACCGATCCAGGTTATAGCAAATATATTATTAAAAATCATCGTGCCGCATATATTTACATTTACACAACAGATACCAACGGCGACAATATCAAAAATACTTCAACAATTAGTGATGATAAAATTGGCAAATTGTCTGTATTGTACAACACAGGTATTGTTGAATTTAACTTTAAAGATTTAAAGAATTAATATAGCAAAGATCATATAAAATAGAGAATAATCTCAAACAAAAAATAGACTCGAAACTTTACGATTCGAGTCTATTTTTTTGTCTTAATTTACTATCAAAAAGTGGGATTTTTATATCAAAAATATTTAAGTCTAATTTGATATTTGTTGTTCAATAAATTCAATTTGTTTTTGGAATGATACGTCGAATATTCGAGCAATAATGTTTTCACTAAAATCTTCGTTTTCTTTTAAATGTGAATATATTAATTCTTTATTGTTTGGGTTGGTATATAAATCAACTAACTGTACTTTTGCTCAGTTGTCAAAATTATATTCGATTCCTGTTCTTTGTTTAAAATCGTTCTTTTTAGTTTCAAGATATGTGTTTAGTTTAGATTTTATTAATTTTAATTCTTCTTCATTTTCTGAAAAAGGAGGTGTTAAATATTTTTCGATGACAAGTTTATTAAATTCTTCCTCACCTTCGCCATCATTTATTAAGAAATAAACAAAATAGTCATAAGGTATCGAACTAACATCTATTGGTGCCCCATTTAGTCCTTTTAAAGTGAATCAATCTGGGTGAATTCTTAAATTATCCTTTTTGAAATTATATTCAACTTTATCTTCAAAAAAATAGATCATGCCAAACATAGCGTCTGTCATTGTTTTTTTACTTCTTCCTCCATAGTGTTCAGGGTAATAATCAATTATTCCATCATGACTATAGTCAAGCTCAAAACTATTTTTTGGAATTGAATATGTTCCTCATTGATCTTGTTCTTGGTATTGACCAACGTGTTCTAGAAAAATTTCATTATACAATCCAACTTTGTCAGTATCTGGTTTTACGCTTGAACCTAATAAATCAGCTAAAGTATACTCGCTTTGGTCAAAATCCAATTCCAATGTCGCTAAAGCTAATCTAAAACGATCATAACGCTCTGATGTCAATCTTCTTAGATTAGATCGAAAAGGAACGTATGGCGGCATTAATGATTGGTATTTATCTCATTTTTCGTTTAAGTATCGTGATATTACATTTTTTAAATATAACGGTGTTGCATTAGCGGGAACAATTTTTCCTTCGCTCATTCCATTTTGAATTACACCATCAAAATATATTTCCTTATTTGTGCCAGGATCTATATATCCAACTTGAATGTCAGGCAATAAGGAAGGGTAGAAAAATGTTTGTTTGAACACTTCTTCCTCTTCTTTCTTGTTGACTGGGGTTTTCATTTCAATTAAATAACCATGACTGTCTTTTTTTTCATAGTCATATCTATTTTGAATTACATTATTTTTTATTTTTGCTAGTTCAGCAGTTCCCAACTGTAATCTAACATATTCCAATCCGGAATTTTTTGCATACGAATATAATTTGCGGTTGTCGCTCATATGCTCATAATGAGAGGAAATAGTACTTATATAATATGGTAGATATTGTGTATCGTGATTTTGCACATCATCTCTGTTTGGATATTTTGAAGCAATACCATTTTTACCATCTAAAATATGTTCAGAAACTGCGCCATATCTATAAGAACTATATTGATCTGACTCTGTGTCAATAACAAATGGTTTAACGTTTCAAAATTTATCTTTTAATTGTCTATAAACATCCTTGAAGCGTTCTACTAAATCCGTCTTTTTTGGATCACTTAAAAATAAAGAGTAGGCAAATTCTTTCATTTCATAAGGACCTCAAAATTTATAACCGTTTACTCACACGTTTCATCTTAAATAAGTTGTGATAAATCTTCATGCATCCTTACCTATTTCTCTATCATAGTTATAATTTTTTAAAGATAAATAAAGTCTTTTAAGAAACACTTTACCATGCGGTGTGAATAGCACTTTATGTTCATTCTCTTTTGAAACTATAAAGTTAAGGTAATCACGTGGAAATCCATCAAAATCTGAGTTCTTAAATGGATTAATGTTGTTTATTAATTCGACCAACGGTTTGACATAGTAATCAATTTCATCTAAATTTTGACTTATTCGTTCATTTTCATAGCTATCTAGTAATCATTGCACTGGTTCTTTAATAGCAATTTTTCCATTATATATTGAATTGTAATTATATAATCCTGAATCGGTTGTTTTACTCAAAAGTTCACCTGTTTTATAAAGAAAATCGACCGCGGACTTTTCACTCAAATCTAAATTAAAATCATCTACCAATGCAGAATTTACTTTTTGCACTAAATTAGAACCTAACGAGTCGAATGCTCCGGCAAAATAAAGAAGGCTAGGCTTTACGTCGGGTAATTTACCCACATTTTTGTCAAAAAAGTCCTCAGTGGGTGCAACATTGATTTTTTTGCCTTCTATTTTTATTTTTTGTATTTTGTTTTTTAATTTTTCCAATTCAGTTTTATCATCGTTTTTGAATTCTTCTTTCAAAGCCTTGATGTTTTTTAATGCATTTTGTTTATATTCATTTTTTTGTTCTTCGCTAATTGACTCAGAGTTTTTGTTAAAAGCGTCGTATTTTTTTTCCGCTATTGCTAGATATTCATTATATTCATTGCTTTTTTGTCTTCTTAGCTTGTCATTAGCTTCTTTTAAATTTTCTATTTTTAAATTTGAATTATTGACAGGTCGATGAATCGAACATGCAGCCACGGCAGCAGTGGTTATAACCCCACCCGAAAATGCTAGAGTATTAGTCAAAATTAAAACTGTTTTTTTCTTCTTCATATGCCTCCATATTAATCTAAAAACTTTTTATAAAGGATTATACAATATTTCAGTATTATTTTACATTAAACTATTATTATGAGCAACTTTCGCACAAATCAATGCAATTTTTGTCTAATAAAATCGTCTGTAAAATGCTATTTTATTCGAACAGATTTTAGAAAATGTAGTTCAGATAAAAAAACAAAATTCAAAATGGATAGGCAGTTAAAAAACATAAAAGATCATGCACGCACAAAAAAATATGAAGAAACCAAGACTCCGATAACTAAAACATTATTTGTGTGCTATTGATACTTTATGAATTAAAATAGTAAAGTTAAAGACGTCATGCCTTTCATCAAGACAATAAAATTTCTATATAAAGCTGATTAGCTTTCTGTTTTTGTTTGATTTCGCAAATAATGTATAATCGATAAAGTTTAAAAACGTAACTTTATGCGGGAGGATTATAATGAAAAAGAAATGATGTATTACAACTCTCGCGATTTTGCCAATTGTTCAAGTTGCGCTCAATTACCGAGCTTCAAATGTAAATCAAAATTGACATAAGCAAAATGATTTAGCTCATATTTCAACTAAACGTATTAATCTCGACCAGTATGATGCGAGTGATTGGATGAGTAATCTCTCTGACAATAGAAACTTGTTTTCATTGTCAATTCCAGGAACTCATGACTCAGCAATGTATAATGGATACGGCATTTACTGATTTTTTGGGAGTCTAAGAGCACAAACACAAGTGTATAGTTTTCAAGAACAACTAAAATTAGGTATCAGAGCATTTGATTTACGAAGCCAAAATGACGGTAGGTTAGTGCACGGTCCTGTTACGTCTTATCAAACATTAGATAATGCATTTTATGAATATACAAAATTTCTTGAGAAGCATCCAACGGAATTTATTTTGGTGCGTATAAAAGATGAGAATTTTAATGTTCGTGATAACAATTACGCAAGACAAGCTAATAGTGTATATCATGATGTTTTACATAAATACGAGAAGTTTTTATACAACACGGAGGGTAAATCGTATAATACTTTATCACGTGAAAAGGGTTTCAATATTCAACAATTTCGTGGCAAAATTATTGTTTTGAATCATTGACACCACTTGGTTACTACTGACTTAAAAGGCGGATATCATTTTCGTGAGTTAACGGTAGAGCAAAGCATTCAGGATAAATATGATGGATTAAGTATTGATGAAAAAATTAATCTGATTACTAAACATTTTAACAAAACCAGTAATAAGGAATATTTAGAAGACAATGTATATGTAAATTTTATGTCAATGGCTGCGGGATGACGTCCCGATAATTCTTCTGCACGAATAAATCAAAGAATTGTAAATTATTTAAATCAACACCAGGAATTATCAACACTAGGCGTTGTTTTTGCTGATTATCCAGGCCCTTCATTAATTCAAGCAATCTATAAAACTAATTTTAACTATACAGATAAAATTCTTGATAATGATGGGCTTGAAAAAAATGTTAAGGACCTAAGTTTTTCTCGAATATACGATGGTGACACCGAGATAACATTGTTAATATCAGATAATATTGAAGCTTATCGCGGATTGAATTTAGAGATAAATATAGATGATGAAACGCTTCGTAGAACAATTCCTAATAATTTTAATTCAACTAAATTCGTGATTAAACTAGACAATAAAACATTAAAACAAGGACAAAATTTAACTATTAAATCTTACAAAATGACTCCAAATGATGGCTGGTATATGCAAAGAAAATACAACGAAATTAACAAAACACTGGAAATAGAAATTAATGATTTCATTATCAGCCGTAATAACATGATTAATGAAGTATATTCAATGATCATTGATTATAGTTACAATCCAGATTACAGTAACATTGTTGATTATTTACAATGCATTTTCATGACACCTTTAAGCAAAATACGGAACGGCGATAATGAAAAATTTGCCGAATTAAATAACAACTTCAATGCAATCAAAGAACAATTGAAAACTCAATTGCTTGTTTTAAATAACATTGACGATAATTTGCTTCATATTGAACAAAGCGAGTTAAATTTAAATAATTTTTTCACTAATGAAAATAGTGAAAAAATAATGAATTCCAAAGTCAATGCAATCAGTAAAATTGATAATTTATTCAGTAATAACAACACTTATATAAGTGGTGATGACATTGATGGTTTATTGACCGAAATAACAAAAAATAAACAAATTACTAGTGTTGCTACAGAGACTATTAATATTAATAAGAATGTAAATATTGCCGAAGCAAAAAAACAATTAAATAGTGTTGATTCTTCTTTTGATTTTGCTAAAAAATATTGAGTTGATGAACTAAACACAATTTTAACTAAACCAAATTATGTAATATCAGATATTGAAAATTTGAATAATATAGACAGGATAAATAAAGCGGCGGAAGATTTTAAAAATAATTTTTCAAGTCCAATGCCGAATGTTGTAAAAGATATTAATCTTGCTGTCAAAAACATTGAGATTATAAAAGAGTTTTTTGATACTGACGAAAACCGTACTTTACTTGATAAATTTACTGAAGATATTATTGAAAATATCGAGAATTTATCATCGCCTGATATTCTTAAAGAAAATGTTGAATTGTACAAAGAAAAATTACAAACTCTAAAATCTTCATTGAAAAAGGCAAAACAATATTTAGACGAAAATACCGTTTTTTCTAACAAAGCAATGCATACATTGAAAAATACAATTAATGAAATCAATAATATGTTTGAAAATCAAAAACGAATTGAATTTAACATTAGCTATTTTGAAACAGCAAACAATAAAATTGATACAGATATCAAACACGCTATGCATTCAAACAATCTTTACACTGAAATTAGTGAAAAAATAGACGAAAATGATGATTTATTCAGTGAATGAAAAGAACTTTTAAAGGAAAAATTAAATCATATTAATGACATTACTGATAAATCAGTAGAGCCAATTCAAAATTTAATTAGTGATTTAAAAAATGGTGATTTTAATAATAAATTGAATAATCTAGTTCATTTAAGTCAAGCTCAAAAAGAAAGAATGTTAACAAATATTAAATCTAATATTGATATAAATGCAATTAATCAATCATTTGTCGATTTTGCATTAGTTAATGCAAAAATGTTGGAGTTAAAAGATCTTGTTGATGAATTTAGCGATTTTGAAAATTTAATAGGTTATAAACTATTACTTGATGAGAATAAAAAAGAACTATCAAACAATATACATTTGATAACTCAGTCAATAAATGATGATCTAAACATAGAAGAAATTGAACAAAAAATTTCTTACTTATTGAATAATAAAAATATTTTTAACGGGGACCAAATTATTGCTGATATTGATAATTTAATTACAAATTCAACCCAGTTATATTCATTCCAAAAGAACAAGTTTAAAGACGTTTTAAGAACTGTTGACAACTACTCAAAATTACAATCATTAAAAAAATTAATTCAACTCGAAGAACAAAATGATTTGATAAATAATGATAAAAAGTTATTTAAATTATTATCAGCAACACAAGAAGAAAATGTTTTAGACGCGTTAGTAAATGCAAACAGTCAAGATGAATATCAACAAATCAAGGAAAGAACAACAGAACTAAACAATGTTGTGGGCAATGCCATTGATTTGTTGAGTAGAATTTCAAATATAGAAAATGATCAACGTTATATCAATAATTTCGAAGAAAATAAGCAAAATTTAATTGACTCCATCGATGTTTTAAAACATATTTACTTGATAAGTCAAGACTCAAACCAAATATTGAATCAAATAGGCGAGGTCGAGAAAAAAATTGAACTATTATACTCAGAATCAGAAAGATACATTCAATATCAAGAAAAAAGACAAGCACTGCAGCTATATGCAGAGACTAAGAACCGATTAAACGATGAAAAAGAACGGCTAAATAATGACCAGTATATATACAATGAAATTATTGCCGAAATTAATAATTTAATCGATCAAAGCGACCTTACTATCAGTGATGGAGCTTTAACAACTACTGAAATTAATTTAGCAAATGAGAAACTAAATGATTATTTACTGAAAATTAATGATTTAAAAATAGCTGCCAAAAACAATTATGACAAGGAACAAAGAAGATCGAATTTTGCGAATTTTTACAATCTATTTTATTTCACGATCAATGATGAAACAAAAGAGACAATCTTACCGTCTAATATTGTTGCATCTCAACTGAATAAAGACAATTACGACCCTAATTATCTAATTTCGGACATAAATTTATCAGCCAATAATGACAACGGCGAAATAACGATTTCTTATACAATCAGTACAACTGACAATGAATTTATAGATAATAAAACACAAGTAATTACTGGTTTGTTGACCACAAGTCGTGTAGAAGAAGCAAAAAGAATTGAACAAGAAAGACAACAATTGATAAATTCTCTTCAAAAATCAATCAATGATAAGTTAATTTTTTCAAAAAATAACTGAAATATAGAACAAATCCAAGATAAAATTAACGATTTTAATACTAAATTAAATCATTATTACGAGCAATCAAATTCATCTAATTTAGAACCTGTTCAAATTGACAAGATATCAAAACAAGTAGCAGATGATTTTAAGTCTACAAAGTCATTTGTTGATGATTTCGTAAATCATTACCTTAATAATTTGATAAATAATACCGAATTTAAAATACCGAAAGAAAAAGATATTACGCAAATAGAAATTTCTGACATTACATCAAATGTCAACGATAGTAATATCAGCCTAAAAATAGATCGTATTGAAAAAAATCTACAAGATTCAAAAATCATTATTCATTTTTCTTTGAATTATAAAAATTTAAATAAAAATGCCGAATTTGAGATTAAGGGCTTTTTGCCCAAACCATCTTTAAAACCTACAAAAAACAGTATTGCTGAAGAAAATAACAAACAAACAAAATCAGACCAAGAGCAAAAATTTTTAGACGCTCAACAAAACACTGAAAAAAGCAATATCACAAACGAATCGCCACACAATAATCAAATACAAAAACAAAATACTGAAAAAAGCAATATCGCAAACGAATCACCACGCAAACATCAACATCAAAATCAAAACACTAAAAATAATCCAATATTAAAACAAGAACAAAAATCGAATAAAGCTAGTTTTAATAAAAATTATCTTTGACTGCTATCAATCCCTATAGTTGGAGCACTAATTTATGGTGTAATTTTCTTCAATTCAAGGTCAAGAAAAAGATAGAAATATTAACCATGGTAATCATGGTTTTTTTATATTGCTTTGGTCAAAGCAAATTTTTTGTCGCAAAAAATTTATATTAAACAAATTGATATTAATTTTCATATTTTTTGAGATTTTAACGAGATAAGTAAATTAAATAAATTTAGTTTTTGTCCAAAAAAATAGTAAACAAGCGTTATCGGTAAACGTGCAAATGATAAATATTTACTTGTGAGTTTTCACAATTAATTTTTGCTATTCAAAAAAGGCTTTTTTGATGAAAAATACTTATTTTTTAGCACTTTTTTTCTACAAAAAAATGCAAAAAAATATTTTTATTATTTTTATTTTTTGCCTCATTTTTGGTTGTTTATAATAATTATTAACCTTTAAAGGAGGTGATTATGAAAGATCGAAAAACTAAAAGAAAAAACGAATATTACTACAATTCAGTTTCACCAATAGAATACTATCAAAATGGTTTTCAAGGAAGACTAAGAAGTGTTAATTGAAATTGAATCAACGACGATAAGGACTTGGAAGTTTGAAATAGAATTACCCAAAATTTTTGACTGCCTGAAAAAATACCTGTGTCAAATGACTTAAAGTCCTGAAATACTTTAGATGAGAAGTGACAACAATTGATTACAAGAACATTTACAGGGCTAACTCTACTTGATACAGTTCAAGCGACAGTATCGGATACAGCTCAAATACCACATTCAACTACCGATCATGAGCAAGTTATATATGCTAACTTTGCTTTTATGGTTGGTGTGCACGCTAGAAGCTATGGAACAATTTTTAGTACTCTATGTTCTAGCGAACAAATTGAAGAAGCTCATGAATGAGTTATAAACAATGATGCATTGCAAGCGAGAGCAAAAGCATTAATTCCATTTTATGTAGGAGATGACCCACTAAAATCAAAAGTTGCATCAGCACTTATGCCAGGGTTTTTATTATATGGTGGATTTTACTTGCCATTTTACTTAGCAGCAAGATCAAAATTGCCCAATACTAGCGACATTATTAGATTAATTTTGAGAGACAAAGTGATCCACAACTATTACAGTGGTTACAAATATCAACGCAAAGTAGAAAAATATTCTAAAGAAAAGCAAGAAGAAATGAAAAAATTTGTTTTTGACTTAACTTATAAATTGATTGATTTAGAAAAGAAATTTTTATATGAACTTTATGATGGTTTTCATTTAAGCGACGGTGAAAACTTGGCTGAAGATGCTATTAAATTTAGTTTATATAATGCTGGTAAATTTTTACAAAATCTAGGATATGATTCACCATTTAGCGAAGAAGAGACAAGAATCAAACCGGATGTATTCGCCCAATTATCTGCTAGAGCCGATGAAAATCACGATTTCTTTTCGGGAAATGGCAGTAGTTATGTTATGGGCGTTAGCGAAGAAACTGAAGATGAGGATTGAGAATTTTAATTATGAGCAAAGATTACATTAAATTAGATGAGGTTATTCAACCAAAAGGTGAAATTCACTGTGTTTATTTCACAACAAATACTAAAAATACAGAAACTTTCGTAAACAAATTAGGTTTTAAATCAACTGCTATACCATATAGTATTGAGGAAAAAATCAGTGTTGATTTTGATTATGTATTATTTTGCCCTACCTATTCGGGCGGTGGGGAATTTCGTGAGGGTGCCGTACCTAAACAAGTAATCCAATTTTTAAACAACGAGCAAAATAGAAAACATTGCCGTGGTGTTATCAGCTCAGGCAATACCAATTTTAATGATACCTACGCTATTGCAGGTCCAATAATTTCAAATAAATTAAAAGTTCCTTTGCTTTATCAATATGAGTTGAGAGGGACAAAAGCGGACGTAGAAAATGTGCAAAAAACACTAATTAATTTTTGAGGAAAACATGAATAACGAGACAAAAAATAAATTGAATGATGAAGACGACAAATATATTGCTTTAAACGCAATTGCAGGAATTAAATTCAATGGGAAACATGATTTTAGTGCAGATAAAGAGGCAGTAAAAAGGTATTTAATTTCACACGTAGAACCAAAAACAAGAAAGTTTGAAAATGAACAACAAAGACTGAATTTTTTATTGAAAAATCACTATTACGAGCAAAATTTAATCGATAAATATGGCCTTGACAATGTTCTTTCATTGACTGATTACGCATTGAGTTTAAAACACGAATTTCCTAGTTTTATGGGAGTTTTTAAATTCTATTCAACATATTGTTTGAAATCGTTTGATGAGAGTGAGTATTTAGAAACATATTCACACAGAGTGTTGATGAATGCTCTTTTATTAGCCGATGGCAATATTGAGCTTGCAAAATCGTTAATCAAAGATATCATTGATGGTTGTTTTCAACCGGCAACTCCAACATTTTTAAACGCTGGTAAAAAACAACGTGGCGAGTATGTATCGTGTTATTTATTGCGTGTCGAAGACAATATGGAATCAATAGCGAGAGCAATTTCAACATCATTACAATTATCAAAAAGAGCCGGCGGAGTCAGTTTGTGTCTAACAAATTTACGTGAGTTTGGTGCACCAATTAAAAAATTAGAAAATCAATCATCTGGAATAATTCCTGTAATGAAAATATTAGAAGACTCATTTAGTTATGCTAATCAATTGGGACAAAGACCAGGTGCTGGTGCGGTTTATTTAAATGTTCACCACCCAGATGTATTATCTTTTTTAGATACAAAACGTGAAAACGCTGATGAAAAAATAAGAATTAAATCATTATCATTAGGCTTAATTGTGCCTGATATTACATTCCAATTAGCTAAGGAAAATAAAGATATGGCTTTATTTTCGCCCAAAGATATCAAAGATTATTATGGCGTATCAATGAGCGACATTTCAATTACTGAAAAATATGATGAATTATTATTTAATCCAAAAATTAAAAAAACATTTATTAGTGCTCGTAAATTATTCCAAACAATTTCAGAACTTCATTTCGAATCAGGTTACCCATATATTCTTTTTGATGATACAGTAAATGCCAATAACGCACATCGAAAACAAGGAAGAATAGTAATGTCTAACTTGTGTTCAGAAATTGCACAAGTTTCAACTGAAACCGATTATTACAGTGATTTAACAATCAAACAATTAGGTCAAGATATTTCATGTAACCTAGGAAGTTTAAACATTGATAAACTTATGAAATCTGGCACTGATTTTGAAAATGTTGTGCAACGATCAATTAGAGCACTAGACACTGTTTCACGTGTTGCTGATTTATCATCAGCGCCAAGTATTCAAAATGGTAATAATAAAAATCACGCCTTAGGTTTAGGGGCAATGAATATGCACGGCTTTTTAGCAACACACAATATCTATTACAATTCTGAAAAAGCTTTGGACTTTACTAACATTTTCTTTTACACTGTTGCTTATTATGCTTATAAGGCATCAAATATGTTAGCACGTGAAAAAGGTAAATTCAAAGACTTTGAGATATCAGATTACGCCAACGGTAAATATTTAGAGAAATATACTGCTTGTGAAAATGACAAATTTACTCCTAAAACACAAGAAGTTGCTGATATTTTCAATAAATATTCAGTAAAAATACCAACAAAAGCTGATTGAATTGAATTAGATAAACAAATTCAAAAATATGGTTTAGCCAACTCTCATCTAATGGCGATTGCGCCAACAGGAAGTATTTCATACCTATCTTCATGTACCCCTTCGCTTCAACCTGTAGTAGCTCCTGTTGAAGTTCGTAAAGAAGGTAAAGTTGGTAGAGTTTATGTACCTGCATACAACATAAACAACGAAAATATTCAATTTTATCAAGACGGTGCCTATGAGCTAGGACCTAATCCGATAATTGACTTGGTGTCAACTGCGCAACAACATGTAGACCAAGCAATATCATTAACTTTGTTTATGACAGACAAAGCAACAACCAGAGATTTAAATAAAGCCTACATTAGAGCATTTAGTAAAAAATGTAGCTCAATTTACTACGTTAGAGTTCGTCAAGAAGTGCTAGAAGGTAGTGAAAATCTTGAGTGTGAATCTTGCATGATTTAATCGCTCATCATAAATATTAAACATTTTATAGGTGCAATTCATATTGCATCTTTTTAAATTCAATATTAGGTGTAAAATATTAACAACAGAATATTTTTATACTTTTATTTTGTGTATAGAAATTATCAAATAACTAAAGTGTTCTTATTTTTAAGTGTTTATCATAAAAAATGCTAATTCGTCATTAATAAATGCCTAAAAAAATGTTTTTGATATAATTTTTATTTTAATTAGTAATAAAATATCTATATATTCTATAAGTCTAATATTAATGGGGTAAAAATGAAATTTTTAAAAAACAAAAAAACAAAAAAAATAGCTCTTTCGCTTTTATCGACTGTCACAATAGCCTCAGTTGTTACAACAACTGTATATTTCAGCACGTCAAAACCCGCAGATTCAATCGATTATCAAAGCAATGCAAAAGTTAATGAAAAATTCATACCCAAAGATAATTTAGATTTAGAAAATACCGTTAGATCTATCCTTGATAATAACATTAGAGAAATAGAAAAACCTATTGAAAAACCAAAACCAAAGCCACAACCCAAACCCGAACCACCTAAAAAGATTGAAATTGTAAAGACAGATACTGAACCTAAACCAGAGCCAAAACCCAAACCCGAACCACCAAAACCAAAACCCAAACAACCCAAACCAAAACCAAAACCTGAAATTAAGCCAACACCTAAACCACAACCAAAGCCGGATGTTCAAATACTTGATGATGATAAAAAAGTTGCCTACGAAGACAACTTAACTAACATAACGATAGCGGGTGTTGATGTTCACGCAGAGGTTGAACTACCAAGAAGACGTCAAGTTTACAACTATGATGTGCGTAACAAAATTACTAACCCCAACCCTTATCAAAATAACACTGTCGGTAAAATTATTCACGTAGATGTTACTAATGAATTAAGAGAAGGTGTTATTAAACAAGCAAAAGACTCACCGGTTGGTATTAATGGATCGGGAATCAAAACTTTGGTTGGTTATATAAGCGAAATCCAAGATAAGAACGCCAAAAACATAGATAGTTTTATTGGACAAAACCAAGCATATTGAGATAAAGAATTTTGAAAATGACGCAGATTATTCGACAGTGATAAGGTCAAAGAATTTCTTAACGATGAAGGAAAACAACAATATGACACGATGGATTTTCAAGGTAGCAAGCAATGAAGATATGTTTGATTGTATCAACATCTAGATTTTAATAAATTCACTAAAATCTCTGCTACTGCCGAAAAATACTTAGCACAAGGTTATGTTTTAGACCCACGTGAAACATATTTCACTGAAAACGGAGAATTGGAGTCAAGTGTTTGAAATCTGCCTGATGAATTTAATGGCACAATTTCGAGATTAAAAAGAGATAACCTTACTCGTCGTGTATTCAGTTATGATACTCAATGAAACAGAAGCCCAGAAGATATCAAAAACGGGACTTATCCAGGTTGAAGTAGCAGTGATGTTACTCGTACTCACAAAGCATTTAGAGATATTGTAACCTATGGCGATGGTGTAAAAATCATTCAAATGAAAAGAAATAATCCAATTGATGATCCTAAACAAATCAACGAAGGACTGGTTTTAGAAATCGATGCAGCCAATACTGCCGGTTATGATAAAACTATTCGTTTAATTCGAAGAGTTAAAGAACAAAATCTTAATGTTGTTTCGTACAGAATAAAAAATATGGGTGAAAATGATAGTGCCCAAGCATTCAAACCTATTCTTAGAGAATTGCCAAACGAAATACAACAGCTTGAACTTTACTTTAGTGATCGGGCAACAAACACTGGTTCTCTAATTGAATTAGAAAACAAAAGAATTAAAGAATTGGCATTGTACACACTTGGTAATTCTCTACTTGATATTTGAAGTATTAACCCACTTTCACTTAGAAATACTGAGTGAATCAATACCAATGACTACAATGTTAGTTCAGAATTTGCTAATAATGTCACCGCAATTTCACGTATTACATTTGACACATTAGCTTTTGATGCCCAAGATTACGATGAAAACTCACAATATCCATACGAAAGAATAAATCTAGGTTTAAGAATGGCATATTATGCTCGTAATAACGAGCCTTTCTTCCAAGGTGGGTATGGACCAGGTTTAGATGTGGACCACAATGAAGGTGGCAACAATTATCCAACTGGACTTGACTTCACTAGAGTGCCTAAAATTAGATCATTACACGGCTTAGTATTTAAGGACCAAATTAAACAAAGTAATGCTCCACGTAAAATTTGGAGAGCAACATTCTATAACAATGATAAATATTTTGAAATTGGTGCAAAAGATTTAGATTCACCAGGACTAGAAAACTTCGCTCCACCAGCACCAGGGATGAGACCAAAAATTAAATTTTCAAATGGTACTACGACTATCGGTTTTAGAATCAATGAAGATATTAACTCAAGAGCAATTGCTAATTTAGCACGTTTTAGAGAATTAGCTAGAAATGAAGATCCTTTATTTCCAGGTAAAGTATTAGTTTCAGCGGATATTCCAAACAGCGAATCATTAATTAATAGATTACGCGGCGCTGGTTTCGATGTTGAAATTGACAATGGAATTGAATTCCAATAATGAGAGGAAAATATGAAAACTAAAAAATGATACTTGATGCTTTCACTTTTAGGCATATCAGCAACAACTCCAATGGTTGCTGCAGCTTGTGCAAAAAGTGACAGTGTAAGCGATATCGACAATAACAAACAAAAAAATCCCCCAACAACACAAACACAAAATAACTCAAAAGATGTTTCTTTTGATAATTTAACATCATTAAGTTTTGATGAATTATTTGACGCTAATTTTGGATTTGATTCAAGTTTAAGTAGATCGGAAATTGATGCTCTATCATTGTCAAAAGATGCTACTAATTTAGTGCACTTAACTTTTAAAAATAATTTAGCAAATAATTTTGATTTTAACTTAATAGGTGTTAATACTGCAGCGGACGCAAATATTACTGGTTTAGCTCAATTTAGCATTGAAATTACTGATAAAAAAGACAAAACAAAAAGCATTATTAAGAGTTTTGATTTAAGCGGTTTTAAAAAGACAGCTTACGGCGCAGACAGTAATGGGAACATTCCTTTTGATTCAACAAAAAATGTTGTAACAAACACATACATCAATTCTAACCAAATGGAAAGATACAAATTAGATAATGAAGAATATTTAACCGAATTGAAACACCAATATCACGATCAACCAGAAAACAGCGTGCGTGAAGAATTAAATTACACCCCTTCTTATGCACAAAAATTCAATGATTTAGCCGACGAAGCGAAAATACCAACATATGAGGATGGAGTTTATAAAGGATTTACCTTGCCTAAATTTAATCCTGATGGTAGTTTTGGCGGTTTATCAATCCACTCTGGTTCAGTTCCGACAAAATACTCAAAAACAGACTTTTTAGGTGATAGAAATATTTTCCAATCAATCGGGTTAGCTCGTTTATTGCCAAATGAAAAATATAGAGATATTGCCTATCAAACTGTGTCAGCAAGTTTTACATACGCCAATGATTTTGAAGTCGAAATAAATGAATTGCAAGCAAAAATTGCCAAAATGACTGAGTGAAAAAACAATAATCAAAATCAAAGATTAGCAGAGTACATAGAAGCTCTTGTCAATATTGAAAAAGAAAAAATTGAATATCTTAAATACGAATTGAAACAAACTTTAGAACACCCCGAAACAGCAGAGAGAGATAAAGACGGAATTAGAGCTAGTTATCAAAATCAAATCGATGAAATCAATAGAAACATTGAAGAAAATATTAAAAAATTAACTTTTGATGCGGTTATAGCCGGTTGACAAAAAGAAATCCAGGATTTTGAAAAACAAAAAAATTCAGCCAGAAATTATCTTAGTTCATCAGGAACAATGTGAATATTAGATTACGCAAAACCTGCAAATGGTGGCTACCCAACTAAATGATATTTTGGTACAAACTCACACGTGGCAAGAATTTTTCAACGTGAAGGTTTCACTGGTTTTGGAATTACCATTCTTAAGTCATCGCCTGAAGTTGGTTTAAATACCAAATTAAAAATAAACGGTTTAGATCCTCATTTTGACACATATATATTTGGTGGTCCAAATGTTAAAAAAGCTGTTACAAGAATTTACGATGGTACTGACTATCTAAAATCATCTCCAACTGAATACCTTGATGAAAAAGATAAAAAAGAGTATGCTGGCGTTGAAGAAATGATTGATTTTGCAGTGGTTGAAATTGATTTTTCAAAACTACAATTAGATACTGAGAATACTTTTTCTCTTAGAAATAATAACAATGATATAAGCAATGATTTTGTCACTGCTAATTCAGGAAATTGAGCTGAAAACTTAGCTCGTGCTATGACTAATAATTATGCAGAATTAGACGAAAGCAAAAAAGTTAAATTCCTTGGAAATTCATATCTAAAAGACTATGAAAAAATTAATTATGATTTAGTTATTAGAAAAGGTGTTCAACCTAAACAAACAGATCAACTATTTGCTTTAGGTTACCCAAGATCAACCGAAGATTTCTTCCTAGATAAATATGCCGATCATGATCAATATAGAGTAAAAGACTCATACGAAAGTCTATGAATAAATTCAGATTATCAATTCTACTACAGTGTGCCAACTTCGGAAGGCGGAACACCAAGTACACCAAAAGAAAAATTGGATAGAGGAAATTACTTAAGTTACCAAATTGGTTATCGTTCATTTATTGATAAACCTGGTTTAAACGATGGTTTTATTGTTAGCCCAATTCGTGGAAACAATATTTACACAACTCTTGATGATAATTATCATTCTCACAAATATTTTAACTCAGGTCTTCAATACATGCTAAGACACTTTGTTCCGATTGGTGGTTCATCTGGCTCGAGTGTTAGAAATCAAGACAATAGATTAGTTGGCGTTCACAGCACTATTATCAAAGATGCACGTACAGATTTTGTTGCTGCATTTAGATCTGAAGGTTGAGATTATAGAGGCGCTTATGGTAAATACAATTTAGAGCAATATGACTTAATCTATGGTGGCGGAAGAGATCAAAAAACTTCATATAGACAAGCACTACAGAAAAAATATGGTGGTCAATTCAAAACACAATTGTTCGCTAATGGTGTATCAGACAACGACATTCCTGATGAATTCAAATTTAATACACAAGATTTATTGAATAAAAAAGCAACCCAATAGCTTGCAGAAAGGAATTTGACATGTTAGACACTAAAATTGATAATAAGCGTGTTTATGATGATTATCAGTCTTTGCTCAATAAACAAAAGAGAAATATTTCGACTAAAATTTACCAATGAGTACTGATATCTTTGCTTTTTATCACAACTCTTTTGTTATTTCTTTTTGCAGATAAAACCTTATTAAGTATTGAAATTATTGAAAAAATTAGTGGTGTAAAAAATAACTACGGAATTTATTTTAATAGCACCAACGCTAGTTATAAAGAGATAAACGCTATTGTTTTTATTAGAATGACATTACTGCTTTTCGTCTTCATTTATCCTTTTTCAAAAGCATTTGGAGATTTAAGGTTAAACAAAGAAAAAGTTCAATATTATTGACCTTGATTTATATCTTATACACTGATTTCATTGACTGCATTTTTCTTGTTATTCTTCTTTCATTCGTTTATCACTAAAGACACCTTTATTGCAACATCTGTCTTATTATTGGTTACATTTTTAAGTGATTTTACACACTCAATATTTAATTTTTATCTAAAAAGAAAAAGTGATCCTATCAACGGTGGTAATCGCAATATTTTAATCATTTCCCAAGTATTTAAATTTGCATTATTCATCATCGCAATAACAATCTTTTTTGCTTGAAGTTCAAGTGGAAAATTATTATTACAAGACAATAAATTTGCTAATTGATTTAAAGACCTATTTGAGGTCAAAAAAGCAGCAAATTTAGCAATAATCATTGCTCTATTTGTTGGTTTTTCACTTGTTTTCTTCTTTGCTATCTACGATAAAATTAATATTTTAATATTGAAGCAATATTCTAAAGAATACTTAAAACAAAAGTTATTATTCAATCTAATCATTTTATTCGCTTTACTATTATGAAGCATCAGAATAATGACTTTACTAAAAACAACAAGAAACATTTTTGATGAGGAAGTTAAAACTAATAATTATTTATCATTGCTATTTATTTTAGTTCCTGTTCTACTCTTTGTAACTTATTTTGTTATCAATGTTATTCCTAAATTTAGAAACAAAGGGATTTTAATGAACACATTGATATTTGCCTCATTTAATACTATTCTTTGACTAGCATTTGCAATTTTTTCATTGAAATCAACTGATACCAAAATTAACCTTATCGTTTTATTTAGCTCAATAATTTCTTCGCTTATTATTCTTGCGATATTTATGTATAAGAATTACTCACCAGCCAAAACAAGTATTATTTTCATTATTTTATTGACAATTATTAGCGTTATCGTTTTAAGCATATTTAGCTTTTCTCAATTGCTAATATCAAATGGCAATAATGAATTAAGTTTCATTAACTCAAGTTTAAGTATTCCGCAAATATTCGCAATTATTCAGGTAAGTATTTCTATTGCATTCTTAATTGCCGCAATCGCACAATTCTGAATAGTAATTTTCAAAATCAACAACGCAAAATCAATCTATAAAAACGAGGTAAAAGATGAAAAATAGCAAAATTTCCAAAAAAGAACTTCATAATCTAAAATTGCAAACTGAATTAACATTATTCAATTTGTATGATGCTTACGAACAAAAAAGACAAAGCAAAAATTTTATTTCTTTTCAACAATTGCACGCATCAATATTACTTTCGATTGGCGAAGGTTTTGAATCTAAAGTCTTCAAAACTATCGAAGAGAGAGTTCAATTAGCACTTAGCAAAAAATATGACATTATTTTTAATAAATTCATTATCAGTTTTGGCAGAATAATTAAATTTAGCCAACATATTTTATTGCCAATATTAACTAAAGAAGAATCATCGTCTAATGATGTTGTTGTTCTTTCTCACGACCCTGAACTTTCAGTTTCAAGATACTTAGTTAAATTAAATCAAG
The DNA here is from genome assembly GCF_024834065.1 of Mycoplasma sp. CSL7475-4. Classification (GTDB taxonomy): domain Bacteria; phylum Bacillota_I; class Bacilli_A; order Mycoplasmatales; family Metamycoplasmataceae; genus Mycoplasmopsis. Next base: position 25,638 of record NZ_JANUYA010000001.1, on the reverse strand, counting down.
AAATAGATAAATTGATTGATAAAGGTGGTTTTGTAGAAGTTATTCCTAATACGATTTTGTATCGTTCGAAACAATCTAATAATTTGAAATTGTCATTTAGCAAAGAAATGCTATCAACAATTAAGGAATAACTATGCATTTTAAGAAAATTGAACAGAAAAAAATGAGTTTAGAAAACATCTATACTCGTGTTAATAATGATAAAAATATTTTGTTGATTGAGATTATGAAGCTGAACAAAAAGCTAAGGTTTTATGTTGATAATGCTTTAACAAACAAAAATTTAATAACCAATTTGCGCAAAGAATACAATATTAAAAACAATTTTATTCAGAAAAAATCATTCACTAATGCTTTTGTTAGCAAAATGTTAAGAAAGATATTTGGTAAAAAACGTGAGTTGTGAATTTATTTAACTGAAGAACAAAAACACTCAACAGACTCGTACACACGTTATGAAAAAATGATTTTGCAAAATGTGAAAAAAGTTCAAGCCGATTTTATAGCAATTGGAGATAAGGCTATTGATTTTGTCGATAACAATAAGTTGAATTTAATTAAATCATTTAAACAAAATGAAGCGAAAATGAATATTGCCAAAGAATTGACTTTTTTAATTAAATATCTTTATATTGATGAAGGCTATGACAGTGTTCGTTTTGTTATCAATACCAATAAAAACTTTAAAAACGCTTTTACAGTTCTTCCGTTAGAAAACTTTGATGTTGACCAACTATCAAATGAAGTTAAACAACCAATCTTAAAACCGGTTAAAAAATATGAAATTTACCCTAATTTAGAGGAATTTATTGATAATGAAATAAACATATTTTTATCAAACGCTATCCACTCTTTAATCATTGAATCGTATTTTTATAACGCTAAAAATAATTTAATTAGTACGAACCAGATTATTAAACAATTGGATGAAGATATTCTTAAATTAAACAAAAAAATAATTAAATATAAACGTGAAAAAGAAATCGAAGACATTGTTATGTTCTTCAGAAAAAAAAGAGAGGAGTAAAATGAATAATAAATTTAACATTCAAATTAACTCGCTTTCAAATGTTTCCTTAAATTTCAAAAACGCAATGTTATATTTAAATATTAGTGAATTTGGTGAATGAATTACTATAAAAAATGATTCTATAGCTAGCTACGAGATGACTTTAATTAAAATAAAATCTAACAATAAACCTGATTTTTATTTGTTTATCGAAAACGCTAATATTGTTGTCGAAAATGACTGTATTATAATCAACACTTTTTCTAATATTAAGTTAATGGTCAGTGATAAAAATAATTTTGAAAAAAACCGATTTAAAAACGAATTAAAAGCAATAAATGCCCAAATTAATTATCTATCAGCAAGTCAAAATATCGGTATTAAACTTGATGAAGTTGCTAAACTCTACGAGTTGAAACAAAAAAAATTTGAAGTGCAAATGTTGTTAGAATTTTCTTTAATTGAATATGAAGGAGTCTATAATGAGTAGAAAAAAAAGATTCATTTATTCATTAGGTTCAATAACTTCACTTTCATTGCCATTAGCAGTTATTAGTGTAGGTGAAGGTGGAAGCAGTAATCAACCTAGTTCCACAGAAAATTCTAATGAATTTGATAATAGCACAGTCGAACAACCAAAAGATTATGACCCTTCGTTTTCAACCTTTAAAAATTTCACTACCCAAAGACTTAACGAGGCATTGACCAAAATGCCTGACGTCGTCATTGGAGCAATTAAAAATGAAATTTTAAAACTTAAAAACGACGACAAGATAGAGTACCGTAAGTCGCTTTCAAAACAAATTTATCTTTATGCTTTATTAGATTTTTTTGAAGCAAACAAAGATGATATTAAACAAAATCCTGATAAATATGGATTTTACATTACATTTCCAAACGTAGTGTCTAAATTGAGATTATATGATCGTGGTAGCGTTGAATATAACGGAAAAATTTACGATAATGTAATTTTTGGTGCTAAGAGCGTGACTGATGTTGATGCTAAATACGAAAGAGTCGTATCTAATCCTGAGACTGATATTAAGGTTCAGACATCAAATGAAAAAAACTTTACCGATCGAGATTTTTTCGAAAAAACTATTCGTAAATATACCGATGAATTATTGAAAAGATCGATGGAAATTTCTTTCAATGAGTCTGACGTTTTATTGCTTGATAAAGATATTGAATTAAGACACGAAAAAGTAACAAAAGATACAGTTACATTCAATGGTTTTAGTGTAACAACACCAAAAGGTTTTGACTCGTGAAATAGCTATATAGTAGCAAAAATTAAGCCACGTTTTGTTGATTTTGACTTAACACAAAACCAAGAATTTGTTCCTGAACAACAAAAACAACAAGAACAAACATCACCACCCAATGTGCCACCATTAGTGCCTAATGATAATGCACCTTCAGAACCTGAAGTGGTACCACCAAATACTATTGCTGAAGCCATCCCAAGTTTAGTTCCCTTTGTGCGTGCTGAACACGCAAACAAATCACTGGCTGAATTAAATGCCTTAGCTATTTCTAAGGCAAAAGGTGTGTTCTTCTTCAATAACCCAATCAATACACGTTTTGAATATGAAGTCGAAGCAGTTCAAAATGGGCAAGCAAAAGTTGCTGTGTTTGAAAAAAGTAAACCTAATCTAAAACGTGTATATAACGTTGAATTCAATTTTACAAACAACAATGATCCTATATTACAAAAAATTCGTTACACAAACATAGAATCAATAAAAAACACTGTATTGCGTTTCTATGAATCACTGGGCTTAGACGAAAATATTGAATATAAAAAACTAAGTGACTCAGTTTTAGCTAATACTTTTTTTGGTATGGTTGATTTATTTGTTAAATCAATTTATTCAGACATATTTGTTAATGAACAAGAAAAAGAAATTGAAAACTGAAGACAAAAAATCAATAATGTTACTGACGAAAAATCTTTTAAGGCAGTAGCTAAACAGGCAAGATTAATGTTTATTTCATTTATTTCTGCAACTAGATTTAACGATTCAAAAACTTGGGTTGCAATTCCTAAGGCATATGATACTTTTGTTCAAAGATACCAGGTCGATGTATTTAGATTGAATAAAAAAATAATCATTAAAAACCTTGATTTAATGAACAAAGAATTTAAATCTAAACTTAATAACAATACCGATTACACAATTGCCACAATTGATAAATTTTTCAATAAAACCACTCGTGATGTTTCTTTATTAAAAGCAAATGCCGAAGCAAAACCACGTAATCTTGACGATTGATATAATCAATATTTAAATCAAGTTAGTGGCGTGCGCAAAAACTTTGCTATCTTAAGAACATTGGCCAATTCGGTAGAAGTAACCGATAGCAATTATCAAGAATATGATGCTGCATATCAAGAAGCATTGAAACAAAACGGCGAAAGAAAAGCGAAAGTTGAGAATATTAAAAAGCAACTTGGTATTTCAACACTTGTGTTGGGTTCACTGGTCTTTGCACTATTTATTATCTTAATTTCTCTAAACATAAAAACTATCAAACAAAAAAAATTAAGAAACGTATATATCACTTTATTAGGAATTGCACTCAGCGTCATGATTGCCGGTGTATTGCTAATGCTAATATAGAAAGGAAAACATGGCTAAAATTACAAAAAACCCAGTAATTACATCTATTTTTGACTACATGGTAGAAATTCAAGGCAAATTTGATTACTCACAAAAACAGATGTTTATTGCTAAAAATAAACCTCATATTAAATTTATTTTAATTAATGCTGATAGCAAAAGTGCTATTTTACTATCAAGTGATGAAGAACACGAATTAGAAGTTGGCGATGAAGTTGAATTATTAGACACAAACTTCAATGTTTTTACCTCACAATCGTATTTTGGAAAAGTTATTGACGTAGCAGGTAACATTATCTTACCAACTGCGATGGCAAAACCTTCATTTTCACCAACTCAATTTTCAAGTCCAATATTCAATCTTGCACACGATTTGATGAGTGTAAAAACCCTAAATGAACAACTTTACACAGGTATTCCTGCAATTGACTTATTGATACCAATCGGGAAAGGTCAACGTGAATTGATTATCGGCGATCGTCAAACCGGTAAAACACACATTGCTATTAACACAATAATTAATCAATCTAATAAAAATGTCAAATGTATCTATGTTGCTATTGGTCAAAAAAGAGAAACAATTGCTAGTGTATATTCAACTTTACAAAAACATAATGCCTTGAAAAATACAATAATTATTGATGCTTTTGCGACATCAACATACGATCAATATTTAGCTCCATATGTTGGTATGGCACACGCAGAAAATATTTCACAAACCGATGATGTTTTAATCGTTTTTGATGACTTAACCAAACACGCAAACGTATTCCGTGAAATGGCTTTGCTTTCAGATGCACCAGTTGGTAAAGAAGCGATGCCTGGTGATATATTCTTTGCTCATTCGCAATTATTGGAAAGATCGGGAAGCTTTGTTGGACGTAAAACTATTACAGCATTGCCAATATTACAAACTATTGATGGCGACATTACTTCATTAACTTCATCGAATATTATTTCAATTACAGATGGTCAAGTTGTGACTAGTTCAGATTTATTCGCAGCCGGAAAATTACCAGCTATCAATATTGATTTATCAGTATCGAGAACCGGTTCGAGTGTTCAAAACCACACCATAACAAAAGTTGCTGGTGAGATAGGTAAAATTTACCGTAAATATAAACGTCACTTAAAATTAGCAACACTAGATTACGAGTTCAATGCTGAAACATCATTATTGCTTTCAAAAGGTAAAATGATTGAAAAAATGTTCACACAGAGAGGTTATTCTCTATACTCGAATAGATTTATTATTTTAACTTCAAAAATAATTTCTTGAGGATTATTCAAAGGTGTTAGAGACGAACAAAAAGCAATGAGTTTTCTAAACAAATTAATTGACACGAATAAAGAGGCTAAAGAAACATTCGAAATCATTTCAAGTGCTAATAAATATGATGACAATATTGTTAAAAACTTTTTTGCATTTGCTCTAAAACAATATTCAGATTACTTAAATTTAGGTTGAAACATTAAAGTTGAACATAAATTTATTGAATTTGATAAAGAGTATCTTTCATCAATTGCGTCAATGTTAGGAGATAAATAATGACTGGAAAAATTATTAAATTTAACTCAGATGTTATTGAAATTCAATTCGAAGGTGGAGAATTACCTAAAGTTAATACTTTGCTAACTTTACACGAAGGTAAAACTTACTTATTGGTAAAAAGAATTTTAAGCGATACAACTGTCAGAGCTATTGTTATTTATACATATCAACCAATCTCGATGTCTGATGAAGTATTCAATACTCAAAAAAGCTTTATGGTACCAGTGGGTAAAAAATCAAAAAATAATATTTACAGTTTCACCGGCTATCCTCTTTTACCACAAATAGAACAGCCTGATTATGTAGAAATGAATTCAACAATCAATAGAGATAAATTCATTGATACTAAAATTGAACTAATTGAAACCGGAATTAAAGCAATCGATTTCTTTATCCCAATTATTAAAGGTTACAAAATGGGCATTTTCGGTGGTGCCGGTGTTGGTAAAACCGTGTTAATGAAAGAGATAATTTTTAACGTTAATAATGCAAGTAAACAAACGAGCAATATTTTTATTGGTTCAGGGGAGCGTTCACGTGAAGGTATTGAATTATATAACGAATTAAAAGAGTCTAATTTGTTGAAAAATTCAATCATGTTTGTTTCAAAAATGAACGAATCTCCAGGGGCTAGAATGTCAATTGTTCCTATTGGAATCACAGCCGCTGAATATTTAAGAGATAAAGAAAAAGAAGACGTATTATTGTTTATTGACAATATTTATCGTTTTGTTCAAGCCGAAAACGAAGTTAGCTCGTCTCTAGGTAAAAAACCTTCTGTTGGTGGATATCAATCTACATTGGAAAGTGATGTTGCCAACATTGAACACCGTATGTTTAAAAATGCAAACGGGGCAATAACTTCATTCCAAACAATGTTTTTACCAATGGATGATTTATCAGATCCATCAGCCGTAGCTGTTTTCAACCACCTTGATGGTAATTTGGTTTTATCAAGAGCACAAACGGCAAAAAATATTTTCCCAGCGTTTGACCCATTAGCAAGTCAATCAAACTCAGTCAATGAAACAATTATTGGTAAAGAGCACTTTGACGCAATCATTGAAACAAAAAGAATTTTAAAAGCGTATAAAGACCTTGAAGATGTTATCTTGATACTAGGTTTTGATGAATTAGATGACGAAAATAAAATCATTGTTAAAAAAGCATTGCAACTTGAAAACTTCTTTACTCAAAACTTCTTTATGACTGAACATTTTACTAAGTCAAAAGGTGAATTTGTTAAATTGAAAGACACCGTAAAAAGTGTTCAAAAAATACTTAATGGTGAATATTTAAAACAAAGTCCTGAAATTTTCTCATATGTGGGTTCAGCTTTAAAAATACCGACAGATAAAGAATTAGGTCTTTAATAATACTTAAAAACACTCGTTTATGCGAGTGTTTTTCAATATTTGTTGGTATAGTTACACAAAAATATAAATAAAAAAACTCAACATGATTATTGCTGAGTTTAAACATACATAATGAAAGAAATTAAACACTAGCTGCGTTTCTTCTAAGTGTTTTAGCAGTTTTAGCTGTAACTCTTAAAGTAACTTTTTTGCCATCAACGTATACTTTAACTTTTTGTAAATTTAAGTTAAATTTTCTTTTAGATGCATTCATAGCGTGTGAACGTTTATTTCCTGTTTGAGCACGCTTTCCTGTTAATTGATCTACTCTAGCCATTTTGCTCCTTTCATTTAATAATTAATTATCTTATAAAAAGTATTTGTATTATACCTAAAAATGATTTTTTAAAAATAAATTTTACCAATTTTGCTCTATTTATTTAAATTTAATTTGTCGATTAATGTTTTAGCAGCAATGCAACCATCAGCTGCTGCTGTAATTAGTTGTCTAACTTTTTTAACAATGATATCACCGGCAGCATAAATATTTTTTACTGCGGTTTCCATGTCTTCATTGACTTTTATAAAACCTTTTTCATCAGTCAAATTAAGGTGTTTGTGAATTGAGTCATCTGGGACAAATCCAATCAATGAGAATAGGGCCAATGAATCAAATTTTTTGATTTCATTTGTTTCATTGTTTTGAACCACAATTTCATTAATTCCGTTTTCATCGCCATTCAATTCTAGTATTTGCGATTTAGTATAAACTGTAATATTTTTGGTTTGTTGCAATGCATCAACTAATACCTTATCAGCAGTAATTTCGTTCAAAACAATCATATCCACATGATTAACGAATCTTGCGGCGAAAATAGCTTCTTCAACAGCGGAATTTCCGCCCCCTAAAATAACAACATTTTTATTGCGATATAACGGTGCATCGCAAGTTGTACAAAAGTGAACGCCATTATTTCTGAATTTGTCATAGTTTTTGATAAATGTTGGTTCACGGTGTTTCAAACCTGTTGCAATAATTATTGATTTTGCAGTAATTACATTGCCATTTTTCAAGACAACTTCTTTTTCGAAGTCAGATAACGAGTTTATTTTAACAACTTCACCTATCATTAATTTGGCCCCGTTTTCTTTGGCGTGGTTTACCATTTTTTCACCCAAATCATAGCCCGAAATTGTTGGAATACCTAATCAATTTTCTACTGTGGCACTTGTGACAATTTTGCCACCAGTGTTTTCTTTTTCGATAATCAGTGTTTTAAGGCCGCCTCTAGCTGCGTATAGTGCAGCATTTGAACCAGCTGGACCTGTACCAATGATAATTACATCGTAATCCATTTTACCCCCTTAATATTGTATATAATGGTTTTTTTCTATCAAACAATCTTGTTTTGTTTACATGTTCTAAGTAGCTTTGTGGATGCGCATAAACGTATTTAAATCTATATTTGTCTTTAATTTTTGCGTAGTGCACCGAATTGAAGAACATAAAGTAGATAAACATTATTGTTCCGATTGCGATAAAGACTAATGAAGCTACTGTATAAATTTGGTATGCGTTTTCACGCAATGGTTCAAGAGCCAATCTTACTAAACCGTATCATACGAAATATAACCCTGATGTTGAACCTGGTTTTGCCAAACCGAATAAATTGATTATTCATACTAATACTAAATATCCCGCAAGGTTTGCTAAACCTTCATATAAGAATAGTGGATATCTGAATAGTCCTGGTTGGTTTAACGAAGCGCTGTATGCATCGGAAATAAACATGTTTTGTGCGAAGGTTTTACCAAAAATCAACACAGAAGACCCGTCTCAGTCAACTTTTCCATATAATTCGTGGTTTGCATAGTTTCCTCAACGTCCGATCACTTGACCAATCAATATTGTTGGGATAATAAAGTCAATAACCTTTCTAAAATCAACCTCATGACGACGGTGGTAGACATAAAGCATTCCGCAGGCGGCACTCAATACAACACCCCCTTGAATACTTAATCCCCCTTCTCAAATTTTGTACCAGTCTGCTCACTTGAAACTAGGATCATAAAGACCTACTTCAACTAAGTCTCATAAACGAGCACCAATGATTGAGGTGGGAATTACAATAACAATCAATGTGTATAGAATATCTCATTTATATTTTTCTCTTTTTCAGAAAAAAGTAATTGTCAAAATTGCGGCTAACATACCTAACATCATTGTGATTGAATATGTACGAATTGGGAATGATCCAATAGTGAATAATACTGAACCAGAGTTGGCAGGAATACCGGCAACTATATCGTATTTATTATTAGTATTCATTTAACCTCCTTTATTTATTTTCTAAATTATTATAATTATTTAACTTTTTTAATTATAATGTATATTAAATTAAGTGGTAATTCTTTTATTGAATCACATCTATCAATTTATTGATAAATTAATCGGTAGTTGCTCGAGTGGCTGAAGAGGTTTGTCTCGAAAACAAATAGCGATGCAAATCGCTCAAGGGTTCAAATCCCTTACTACCGGCCATTTTTTTATTTGCCTTTTTGCTTTATTGATTTTTGTGGTATAACATTAGTTATTACTATAATTATAAATTTTCTTATTATTAATAATATTTATAGACAGGGGGAGAATGAAACCTACAAGACTAGTAGCCATTGGTGGCGTCCAAGAAATTGGTAAATCATCGCTATTTGTTGAATACGATGACAATATTTTTATTGTTGATGCGGGTATAAAATTTGCAGATACAGCCCAAACAGGTATCAAAGGTATTATTCCTGATTATTCGTATTTAGCCAAAAATAAACACAAAATCAAAGGCCTATTTATCACTCACGGACACGAAGATCACATCGGGGGTGTAGTTTATTTAGTTAAACAAGTTCCATTGAAAAAAATATTTGCTCCAAGAATTGCAATTCAGTACCTAAAACTTAAATTTGAAGAACACAAAGTTCCAGGTGATATAGAATTTGTTGAAATTGAAAAATCAGCAGTCCACAGATTTGGCAAATGTTCAGTTGATTTTTGATCAGCACAACACTCAATTCCCGATGCTTTTGGAATTAGAATCAATACACCAAACGGGTCAATAATGTGTACTGGTGACTTTAGATTTGATTACAATCCAATCGGAGAAAGTTATACTGATTTTGCTCGTTTAGATCAAATTGGTAAAGAAGGCTTAACTGTTTTACTATCAGATTCAACAAACGCTATGCGTCCATTCCATTCGCCATCAGAAAACGATATTTTAAAAGACATTGAAAAATACATGCGTCAAGCAACCCGTAAAATAATTATTACTGCTTTTGCGTCGAACTTAACTCGTGTTAAAGCTATTATTGAACTTGTTGCAAAATTAGGTAAAAAAGTCGCCACATTTGGTAGATCAATGGTTAACGGGGTTAAAATAGGTCGTAAACTAGGCTATATTAATGTTGACAACAATGTTTTAGTTGATAAAAAACAAGTTTCAAACGTTCCAGACAAAGATTTAGTTATTTTGACTACTGGTAGTCAAGGTGAGCAATTGGCTGCTTTAGCCAGAATGTCACATGGTAAACATCAAAGCGTTAAAATTGAAAAAGGTGATTTAATTATTTTCTCATCAAGCCCAATTCCTGGCAATCACATGGTTATTGAGCTTCTTGTCAATCGTTTAGCAAAATTAGGTGCCGACATAAAAGAAAACGGTGTTGATGGCTACTTACATACATCAGGACACGCTTACAAACACGAACATGATAAAATATTCCAATTAACAAAACCGAAATACTTTATTCCTTACCACGGTGAATATCGTATGAGTATAGTTCACGGTCAAAGTGCAGTGCGTAATGGTGTAAATCCAGATAATGTTTTTATTCCTGAAAAAGGTCGTGTGTACAACATTATTAAAGGTGTTGTGAGTGAAACGGATGAAAAAATAGATTATGGTCCAATTTATATTGATGGACATAATGTTTTAAACTTAAATGCGAATGTTATTAAAGAAAGACAACAACTTGCCGAAAGTGGTTTTGTCAATATTTGTTTAGTTATTGATCGTAAAAATAAAAATATTATTGGTCGACCTTCATTGATTTCACGTGGGGCATTTTACGTTAAAACATCACTACCTTTAGTTACAGAAGCTAAGCGTGTTGCACACGGTGCCGCTCTATATTACATAAAAAATACTGAAGAGTTCAATATTGTTGAGTTAAAACAGTTGATTGTTGATCGTCTTGAGAATTTATTTTATAAAGAAAAAAGAAGAAAACCAATAATTATTCCAACTATCTTATACACTGACGATGCAGATGATGAAGTATTGAAAAATTCTGAAATTTCATTTGAGAAAAAATCTAAATCTAACGATAAAACAAAATCAATTTTGAAAAATATTCGTTCAGAAATGTTTGGTGATAAATCAGAATTAGACGATGACATCCACGATGATGAAGAAGATATCGAATAGAGCAAGGGCTCTATTTTTTATTGACGAAAAAAATTAATTAGGTTTGTATAATTAGCTCATGAATAATTTAACTGAACAATTTAAAAAATTTTGAGAATATATATCTAAAGCTAAATTCATCACCTTATTAACACACAAAAACCCCGATGGCGACACCATCGGTGCCTCTGTGGCATTAAAAGAAATTATTGATATTAATTCGCCAAATACTGAAGAAGTTAGAATATCTGGCGGTGATTGCCCTCGTAATCTTGAATTTTTATTTGATGACAAATTAGATCTAGTTGATCAATCTTTTTTTGATAAATCATTGAAAATTGTTGTGGATACTTCAAACAAAAAACGTGTTTTTGATCAAAGAGTTATACCTTCGCAATCACTAAAATTTGACCACCACCCAGTCGAAGAAGAATTTATGTTCGGAATTGGCGGTGACTATTGACCGGCAACAGGCCAATTATTGACACAAATGGTTATGGCGTTAGGTTTAAAAATTAACCAAAAAGCAATGCAAGGATTAGCGGTCGCAATAATTACTGATACCAACAATTTTACTCAGAGAAACATCACTAATACTACATTTGACACGATGAGTTTTTTACTGAAAAACGGCTTGGATTATAAGGAAGTATTGCAAAAAATCAGGTTAAATACAGACGAAAAACAAGCTATATTTAACACGTTAAAAACTATGAAGATTGATGGTCTAGTTTCTTATGTAATTTCGCAAGATGTTATCTCAAATGATATTGTGCGGCCATTAGTAAATTCATTTTTAGATATTTCTAATACAGAAGTCTCGTTAGTAATTTTAAAAGATAAATACAATAATTATCGCTGTTCAATTCGTTCTAACTCGTATTTTGATGTCTCAAAAATAGCGAATTTATATGGCGGTGGAGGTCATTACCATTCTTCAGGCTTCAATATTGATTCGTTAGATAAAGTTACAGAAATAATTGCCACAATTAACAAAAAATAGCGATTAATTTTCGCTATTTTTTGTTATTTTTTCTTCTTGCAATCTAATTAGATTTTTTAAATCCTTGATTTCTTTGTTTGTTAAGTTACGATAAGTTCCTTCAGGCATTTTATCAACATTTATATTAGCGTATGAAACTCTTTTTAAATTAATAACTTTTTTGTTAACGGCTTCAAACAATTTTTTAACGTGATGATATGAGCCGACGTGTAAAGTTACCATATAACTTTTGTTTTCGACTTGATCAACAATTTGGCTTGAAATTTTGCCATTAATCATCACACCTTCGTTTAGGGTCATAAATTCTTTATATGTTAAAGGTTCATTGATTCTTGCACGATAAGTTCTTGGAATTTCGTATTTAGGATGAGTAAGTTTATTGACCATTTCGAAATCATTTGTTAATATGATTGTTCCTGTGGTGTTGTAATCTAATCTACCTACCGGCACAACACGATAAGTGTCGGGAACTAAATCGACTACACTTTGTCTATTGAATTGATCTTTAGCACTTGAAACTGTTTTTTTAGGTTTATTTAAAACATAATAAACAATTTTATCGTTCACGATTGCTAATTGTTTATTGTTGATTTTTATCTCGTCGGTCGTTAAAACTCTATCGCCTATTTTGGCGATAACACCATTGACTGAGACTTTACCTTGTGCGATTAATTTTTCCGCTTCACGACGGCTAATTAAACCTGTATGTGCTATAACTTTTTGTAACTTTTCTTTGTCCATAATCTTTCCTAATTCAAATATTTTTCGTATATTTTCAATGCTTCATCAGTAAATTTAACACCTTTATCAATATTGTATTGATAGTTTACACGCACAACTTCTTTAAAACCTTCTTCAAGATTTTCTAAAGCTAATTTGCGTAATTTTTGAACACCGGTAAAAGCACGGCCATCGCAAATTTTATCAGCAATAAAGAGAATTTTATCCATCTTGGTTAATTCGCCTAATTTTAACGTTGTATGACATGCAATAGCATTAACGATATCTTTGTCGTTTATTTTGTAAACATGTTCTACCCATAGAGCACCAGCAACTTGGTGTAATTTATGCCATGGGAATTTTTCTTTGTCGAACCCATCATAACCAAATGAAGCAATAAATTCGCGCGAACTATTTTCGTCTATTTCTTTGCAAATATCGTGGAATAGTCCAGCATAATAACCTTTGTTATAGCCTATGCCGTTTGCTTTAGCTAATTTTGCACAAAATTCAGCAGCAGCCAATGAATGTTTTGCTCTTTTAGCACTCAAGGTTGAGTGCACTATTTCACTGGCATATAATTTGTTTTCACCGATATACGAGTTAACTTTTTCGTCTGTGTAATCTAAAACGCCACGGCGTATTTTTGTTGATGATTCTTCGTAAATTGGATTATTCAATTGCAAAATGTTGAATTTTTTAATATTATTTTTATCAATATTTTTATCTCTTTTAAACACAACAAATTGAGCTGTTTGAGTAATTTCTTCAATAAATTCTCATTTATGTAAGGCTGGTAATGAGTCAGAGCCAATAATAAAATATAGTTGATCTTGTGGGTATTTATTGGCAAAATATCTTATTGTTTCGTAAGTATAACTTAAACCACCTTTTTTGATTTCAAATAAACTAACTTCAAAATTTTCGTTAGCATCTTCAATAGCCAACTCAATCATTTTTACACGGTCATTATCCGGTGCATTTTTTTGTTTTTTCTTGAATGGATTAGTTGAGGCGGGAATAAAAATTAATTTGTCTAAATTCAACTCTTGATAAGCAAATTTTGCAATCTTCATATGTCCGTTGTGAATTGGGTTAAAACTACCGCCATATAAACCTATTTTCATATTATTTTTCCTCTCTATCGCTTTTTAAATAACGATTTTGTATGTTTTCTTTGATTTTATCTTTTTCAAATTCAAAACCAGTCTTTAAAACTTTTCTTTTAATTTTTTTGTTTAAGTTATCAACCAAGATTTTCAATTGATTATTGTTTTCAACTTTTTCATCATCAAAAATAGTTTGCTGTTTGGCTATATCGAATTCATTAACCAGTTGTGAAATTTTTATTCCTATTCCCCTTATCATTTCTTCTTTGAAAAGTTGATTGAATAAAATAACACCATTTTTGTATATTTCTTCAGCGTTATTTATTGGTTGATTAAGCGTTAATTGTTTTCGTTTTCATGTTTTTTCAACACTTCTTAAAGAAACAGTAACTGAATAACCTAACATATTACGATTGATTGCTCTATTTGAAACCTTTAAGGATAGTTGATAAAGTATTTTTAACAATTCTGTTCTATCGTCTAAGTCAACCGAGAGAAAAGTTAATTCATTTCCGATGGATTTTAGATCGTTATGATCGTAATTTAAACCCGACTTTCCGTTTCCTCTTGCTTCATTAATAAAAACAGATGTTTGAGATTTGAATATTTCATGCAAATCAGTATCGTATTTGTCTCTTGCCGCTAATTTACCAATCGTGTCAATTCCGATATTTTTCAATTTAACAGAAGTTGACTTGCCAATTCCAAAATATTCTTCAATTTTTAAAGGCCATATGCAATCTTTAAGATCAGTGATTTTTGTCTGTCTCACACCATATGGTTTCGCAAGATTAGTAGACAATTTAGCAATAAATTTATTGTAAGAAATACCAATTGACACAGGTATTCTAAATTTTTGCTTTATTTGTTTTTGAATCTGTAAAGCTAATTGCACTGCGTTGTTTTCGTCAACAATATCACTAACATCCATTCAGCACTCATCGATCGAATAAACTTCAATTTTCTTTGTGTATTTTTCAACTAAAAAATCAAAAATTTTTGTTGATAATTTAACGTACAAATTAAAGTCTGGTTTAATAAAAATTGTGCGCGGTTCGATCTCTAAAATTTTGTAATTAGGTCAGCCGGCTTTTACACCTTTATTTTTTAATTCATAACTAACGGAACAAGCAATAGATCTTTTTTTATTATCTCCAATTGCGATTGGTTTATTTTCGTATTGTGGATTGAGCACTCGATGTGCACTGGCAAAATATGAATCAAAATCAATATGAAAAATAATATTAGCCATTTAATTTCTCTTTGATGGCAGTTGATAACATCGTGGCACAAAAAATTCTATTTGGATGTTCATTAACATTTTGGAAAATAGCTAATTCACCTAAAATTTTTTCTGTTTCTTCGTCACCGCCATTTCTAATAAAATCTTCATATTTATCAATAAAATTCAGTACCTCTTCAACAGTTTTATTGTTTAAATAACTAATTAATAAGTCAGTAGAAGCCATCATGAAGGCACAACCTCTACCATCAAAATGCAAGTCAACAAGTTTGCCGTCTTTAATTGAATATTTGAATTCTAGATAGTCGGCACACGCTTGTCCGTGCTTGATATTTTTATCTCCTTCAATTACTTTTTTATATTGTGGATTTGTGTAATGAGACATTATTATTTCTCTTTTTTGGGCTTGATTATATGACAATGAAATCACCTCCTTTTTTCAAAGCGTCAACTAATTTTCTAACATCTGATTTTGTATTATACACTCCTAAAGAAACACGAACATAAGAATTTGACTCTTTGACATTTCTTACATAGTGTGCACAAAATAAACCTGAGCGTACATAAATATTATTTTGACCTAAATAATGAGCAATATCGTGTGAATCAACACCATCAATATTGAATAAAATAATATGATCGCCTGGCTGTGAATAAACCTGAATATTATTGATTTTTTTCAGCTCTTTATGTGCATAATTCGAAATATCATTCAAGATTTTGCCTGTATTTTCGTACCCAATGTGTGTATTAAAAAAATCAATTGCGGCATTGAACATATATATTCCAGCAAAATTTGCTGTACCTGGTTCAAATAAATCGATACTTGGAATTTTTATTCAGTTGTTTTCTTTATCGATGTTCAATACTGATCCGCCACCAAAATTTACTGGATTTAGTTTAGAAAGCACTTCGTTATTAACTGCTAAAACTCCTAAACCTGTAGGTCCATAAAATTTATTAGCACTGAAGGCGACAACATCGCAATTATTCATTGAAACTTTTTCATAAACAATTGCTTGTGCTGCATCATTAACTAAAATTGCCCCCACTTCTTTGGCTTTTTGATAAATTTTTTCTAAATTGTATCTAACGCTGAAATTGTTTGTGATTTGCGAAAGAGCAACCACTTTTGTTTTTTCGTTTATGTAATCTTCTAAATTTTCTTTAACAACTACTTTAGCACCAACTTTTTTTGCCAATTCTATTCACGGAATAAAATTTGATGAGTGATTATAAGCAGATATTAATATTTCATCATTGCCTTTGATTTTGTCTGCGAACATTAAGGTAAAATTGTTTAGTGATTGTGTCGCTCCGGATGTGAAAATAATAGATGTTTTTTCTATATTTGTATCTAACAGTTTTGCGATTTTTTCACGTAAATCGCTAATTATTTTGATGTTTTTTATACCTAGTGGAGCATTACTAGTTCTTACACTCACTGAGTATTTATTATAAAAATCATTGTTAGCCTTAATTGCGGCATTAGGCTTAAGACCTAGGGCTGCACTATCAAGATATGTTATATTTTTAGCCATTCTAAAATAAGATTTTAAATTTTTCATATTATTATTTTATTGCAGATTTAATTTTTTTTATAAAATTGCTTTCACTTTCAAAAATTTGTTGTATATTTTTATTTATATCAGTACCACTTGTGTCGTGGTATTTGTTATACTCGGTTCGACGAGAGAAATATCCAGTAAAAAATTATCCCGTTAACGAATAAAATGGTTATTACCAAAATTTGAGGAGAAACAATGAGACAAACAACAATTGTTAACAAACAAAACGCAAACAAAAAATGATACGTTGTTGATGCTGAAGGTCAAGTTTTAGGTCGTTTAGCAGCAACTGTTGCCTCTGTATTAAGAGGAAAAAACAAACCAACTTTTACTCCTAACGCTGACATGGGAGACTATGTAATAGTAGTTAATGCTGAAAAAGTTGTTTTAACAGCAAGCAAAGAAGAAGATAAAATGTACTACCACCACACAGGTTACCCAGGTGGTCTAAGAAGTATTAATGCTGCTAAATTAAGAATTAAAAAACCAACTGCATTAGTACAAAAAGCAGTTGCAGGTATGTTACCACACACAAAATTAGGAAACAAACAAATTAAAAACCTATTTGTTGTTGCAGGACCAGAACACAATCACCAAGCACAAAAACCAGAAAGTTTAGAGGTAAGATAATATGGCACAAAAAACAGTTATTGAATACCGTGGATTAGGACGTCGTAAAAGTTCAACAGCACGTGTTATTTTAAGACCTGGTGAAGGTAAATTCACAATTAACGGTCGTGATGCAAGAGCATATTTAGCTTCTGATTTATTTTTACAAGACGCTTCACAACCATTAGTTTTAACTGAAACTGAAGGAAAATTTGACATTTCTGTTAATGTTCGTGGTGGAGGTTTAAGCGGTCAAGCTGGTGCTATCCGTTTAGGTATTGCTCGTGCATTATTGCTTGCTAGCGATTCTTACAGAGCAAAATTAAAACCAGAAGGAATGTTAACTCGTGATGCACGTGTTAAAGAACGTAAAAAACCAGGTTTACGTAAAGCACGTCGTTCACGTCAATTCTCAAAACGTTAATTTTAATTTTTTATTTCATTATGTTTTATGCTGTGGTATAATAATCCCGCAGCACATAAGCGAGCGTAGCTCAGCTGGTTAGAGCACACGACTGATAATCGTGAGGTCGATGGTTCGAGTCCATTCGTTCGCACCATATCATTAAGTTGATCCGAAATAGCGAAAGCTATTTTTTTTTTTTTTTTTCAAAAGTCTATAATTTATGTGTAAAAAAAATAGAGAGGGAAAAATGAAAAAAAGCAGACTTTTACTTATTTTATTAGCAATATTTTTTGGGTACCTAGGAGCAGATAGATTTTACGCCGGACGCTTCTGATTAGGGTTGTTAAAATTATTAACTGGTGGACTTTTTGGTATTATGTACATTGTTGATATTATTTTAGCCATTCTAGGCTTACAAAAAGACGGAACAGGTAGAAATATTTAATTAAAGAAAATCAAGAAAATAGGGATCTATTTTCTTGATTTTAATTTATATAAATTACTGATTAAATTATAGAAATTTAAATAATCTAAGCTATAAATTTGATAGTTTTTCTTTTTCACCTTCGATGTGACAAAGTCTGCAACGTGCTTCGTATTCCGAATCACCTAAGACATTTAAGTCTTGCGATTTTATTTTACGAAATGAAAATCCCGCAGGAGCTTTACATTTAACGCAAACAGCTTTTAATTTTGATACCTCGTCGGCAATGGCAATAATATGTGGAGTGATGCCGAATGGTTTTCTTAAGAAATCTAAATCTAACCCCGATACTAATACATTAACATCATTGCATAATAATTCTTCAATAACCATAGGTAAATCTTCATCGAAAAAGTTCATTTCATCTATAGCAACTGCTCTGTATTCTTTATTTCATAACTTTAGTATTTCTTTTGAACTTGTAACATTTTGAGAATTAAGTCTTGCTCCTGTACGTGAAACAAGTTCACTTTCACTAAAACGATTGTCAAAAGATGGTTTAATTACCAACGTCTTTACGTCTGCTCATTTTAAAGTATTGACACGTTTTAATAATTCTTCTGTTTTGCCCGAAAACATCGGACCTGTGATTACTTCTAATCACCCTTTTATATTTCCTCTATTCATGTCTATTATTATAAAAAAAACTGACCGTATTTTCCTATTTAACTTAATTTTCTTTGTGAAATTAAAAAGTACTCTAAATCAAAACAAAAAGTCAAAAATTAAGGCCTAAAAGTAAAATATGCATAAGCAAGGCTCAAAAAAATTTATTAAAAATATGTAAAAAACTCGCATTTGCGAGTTTTCAATTATTTAATTAAAGCTAATTCGGTTAATGTTTTAACCATTGGTCCTTGTGGAACTTCGTTAATGTCTGCGGTACCGGCAATATCGATGTGAATGTATTCTACATCTTCGGTAAATTCTTTTAAGAACATAGCCGCTGAACATGAACCAGCATTACCTGATAAATCAGTGTTTTTTAAGTCGGCAACAACAGATTTTTTAATGTTTTGGCTAAATGCTTCATCAAATGGCATTCTTCAAACAAGTTCGTTTGCATTTTTGGCAGCTTGTGAAAGATCTTCTCATGCTTTATCGCTAGTTGCTCAAACACCTGAATAGGTGTGTCCTAGAGCAACAACGATTGCACCGGTTAAAGTCGCAACATCAATAATACGAGTCGCTTTTAAGTTTCTAACTGCGTATGTAATTCCGTCAGCTAATACTAAACGACCTTCAGCATCAGTGTTGTTAATTTCGACGCTTTTACCATTCATTGATTTTCAAACTGAATCAGGTAATGACGCATCACCATTAACACGGTTGTCAGTGATAGCCATAACGGCAGCAAAATTTTTCTTAGGTTTTAGTTGAGCAATTGCTTTTAGAGTTGAAGCAACAATTACAGAACCTGACATGTCATATTTCATGCCTAACATTGAACGTGATGGTTTTAATGAGTATCCACCAGCATCAAATGTGATTCCTTTACCAACTAATACAGTTTTTTCTTTTGATTCAGGATCTCCGTTGTATTCAATTACAACCACACGAGCTTCATACATTGAACCACGGTTAACTGATAGTAATAAGCCCATTCCTAATTCTTCGATTTGTTTTTTGTTTAAAACGCTAACTTTTAAGTTTTCATATTCTTTGAAATCATCAGCGATTTTTTGAGCTAAAACTTCTGAATTTAGCACGTTTGGAGGTGTAACTTGTAAATCACGTGCGTAGTTTGTTGCTTTTGCTAAAATTAAAGCTTTTTCAACTTTAGCTTCCAATTCTTTATCAACATCTTTTTTGAAAGCTTCTAAAACAAGTTCATTGTCGTTTCTGTCTGTTTTTAAGTTAAATAGTTTTGCTTTTTCAAAATATTGACCACGAATGAATGCTTCCATAACTTTAGCAGCGTCTAAATTTGGGGTTGTGAATGAATCAACGTCAAATTGGTAACTACGTGCTAAGTTGATTGATAATTTACCGAAAAATTTAACTAACGTTGTGAAAGATAATTTATCTTTTTCGCCTAAATAAACATAAGCGACATTATCGTTTAAAAACTCAGTTATTGCTTGGTTTTTTTCAATTAAATGTTCGATTTTTTTATCTTCTTTAAAAGTTGCTTTTAATAAAACATCTTTGTTTCTATTTTGGTTTATTTTTTCAAATAACATAATTCTCCTTTACTAGTATATGAATATTTTAACACTATAAATTTTGCACATATAATTTTTGCCTTTATTATTTTAATTTTTTAAATAATGATTCAATTATAAATGTATAATAAAATCATGCAAAATTATGACGGTGACAAAGATTTCAAAACATTTTCTCGTTGATCGATTCGCAAGATTACATTCATCGGTATTTTGATAGCAATTTCAGTTGCGTTTTTTTTAATTGTCTTTCAGCTAATGCCATTGATTTCGTTGCCTTCATATAAGATAAGTATCATAGGTTTGCCGATTAAAATTACAGGATTTATTTTTGGTCCTTTTGTCGGTGCCTTTGTCGGTGCCACTTCCGACTTAATATCATTTATGTTTGTGCCGACTTATTTTAATCCGCTATTTTTATTGGCAGCCGTTTTAGACGGTATTATCCCCGGAATAATTGGTTTACTATTTATGAGATTAATCAGATTTATTTTTGGTGGTCGATTCCAAAGAAGTTTACACGAAGAAACTATTAAAACCTTGTTTAAAAGAATAGAAAGATTACAAACAGAGCTGGATAAAAATGCGAAAAAAATAAAACTTTTAGAAAACCGAATCATTAAACTTTTTTTTAAATTAAAACAAAACAATAATTCTAAAAAAGTTAACTCTAAATTGCTAAATGTTAACATGATTGTGTGTTTATCGATATTGTCAATTGTTTCGATGGTTGTTATTTACTTAATAGGCTTTAAAATAAATAATCAAACAATTGAAAACGGAATAATTCCTAATAGATGAGTTTTACTAGCGTTGATGTTATCAGGTTATTTTGCGATGATTTTATTCATCTTTATTACTAGATTTAAGCTTAAATCTTCGCTATATATCATAATTGTTCCTATTGTTGTGTTTTCAGCATTAATTGAATTATTTAATGTTCCAATTTTAGCACTAGCCGAAAAAGAATCAATTGGTGCTGGTAGTTCATCTTCAATCTTTGTCTACATGTTCCAACACATAATCATTAGTCCTGTTAAAATATGGGGAAATATGTTTATTATTTTCTTTACTTATAAAATAATTTCGCCAATGATATATAAAAATCACAGCATCTCTTACTAGATGCTTTTTTTGTAAGCTTAATCAAATTATTTTTTTATTAGTGGAAAAGCAATAAAATAGAGAAATGAAGAGATTAAAAAAAATTAATTTAGTTGTGTCGCTTAGTGTAATCGGATCTATTCCGTTTTTAGGTGCATCATGTTTTCACGCATTTGTTTCACCAAAATCAAACGGAGATAAAAATAATGACGTTCCCGCCAATAATACAAATCAAGAGTCAAATGATAAACCACAACGTATTGATAATGCCAATAATAATATAAGAGAGAAAAATGCCCCTGACAATATTGAGGAGACTTCACATCAGAGCACAAACGCTAGAAATGGCAAAACAAAAAAAACTGACAATCCCGGGTCAAAATGAGATTCTCAACCACCTGCTCCTATCTATGTTTATACTGACGAAACAATTCGGTCAAGATTAATAAATAATGGTGAAAAAGAGTTTAGAGACTTAGATTCTCAATCTAATCCAAAGATTTTATTTGATACTTACAGTCATATTTCAACCGGCGACGACTATATTAATGTTAATGATTTTGTCAATAGAATAATAGCCAACAATAACACTAACTATTTTAAAATCGAAGCACAAGATTCAAAAAACATTACATTTAAAATCAACAACACTAACAGACTAATTTTTGATGAAGAATATGATACAGTGACTTTTGACTCACAAAATGCTTTTGAGATTGCCCCGTTTAATGGCAATTCTTTTGGCGATGATTCAATCAAATATGAAGGTATTGAAACACACAAAACAAAGCCAAGCACTACAATTGACTTGTCAAAATACAACGTTGATGTCATTGTTGATAACGGAAATGTATATCTACCAGTTTCAGTATTTAATTTAATGTTTCTAAGTGGTTCGTACTATAACGTGTATTACAATAACGATAGATTTGTTGGAGCAAGTTATAATACAAGTCGTTCAAATCCAGGACCTTTATACTCTTTCTATACATCAAGCAATACTCATGAACCAACTGTGCAAAGCAGGATAAATAATTACAACTATTTAAGATTATTGTTTGATCATTATTACGGACTGGCAAAACGTTTTTATCAAAAAAACAATGTCAATAATTTTGATGAATTTTCAATTAAAACAAATTTAAAACAAAAATTATTAAGCACCAATGTGAATGTTTACAAAGGTGCCTATGAAAAATTATGATATAAATACCTAGACGATCTACATTCAAGATTGATTTCTAAATCATACTATGACATTTATGATGGACAAATTGCCGACTACTTTAATTTTGACGGACGTGAATTGTCGGCTAAAAGCAATAAACATGCAGTAAAAAAAGATGAATTGGTATCTTATAGGGAAAAATCTATCACTAGAGATCGCAATGGTATATACAATTTAAATAATAAAATAACACACGTGCACGGGGATACGGCTAGAATTGTTCTAGACGAGTTTGTCTCAGCTACTGAAAAACAAAAACGATTGCCGGATGCTTGAAGATTTGATACATATTTAAAAATGCGAGCAGCTCTAAATCGTATTAAAAGTGACGATCCGCACGGAAAAGTAAAAAACATTATTTTAGACATTTCATTAAATGGCGGTGGTAGCACTGATGCTCTACAAAAAGTTTTAGGTTTTTTAAGCAATCAAACATTGAATTTATTCATACAAAATCGACAAACAGGTGAATATAAAGAACTTAGTTACAAAGTGGATACTAATGGGGACGGTGTTGTTGATTCACGAGATGGTTTCACAAATTACAAATGATACATTTTGGTTGGAATTAATACATTTAGTGCCGCAAATCTTTTAACACATGCTGCTAAAGAGATGAAAATAGCCACAATAATTGGTCAAAAAAGTGGTGGCGGAATGTTTTCAGTGTTTCCGACAGTTTTACCTGACGGGACAAATGTTGATATTTCTAGCGTCAATGGTTGAACCGGTGGTACAAACAAATCAATCAAATCTATCAAGGATTTACCATACACTGAAGATGGAGTTGATGTCGACTACTTCGTGAATTATGAAAACTTTGCAGATCATGATATTTTGCACAAGCTAATTAAAAATAATCAATAATCGCTTTTATTATTGCGATTATTGATTTTTTATTTTACAATTTAACTATGAAATTTAAATCAACATTGAAATTTATGCCATTAATTGCCGCTACATCTTTAGCACCAATTGCCTCTGTTGCGTGTTTAAGACTGGTTCACAGAGATATTTTTGTATCCGAAGATGTTCCAGATGAATTAGATTTTGTTGCTAATGCTAGCTTTAGTAACATTAGCAACAATTATGTCATTGCCAACCAAAATATAAATATTTTCAAAAATAAACAAAATAAAGATACTTATATCAATGTTAATGAAGTAATCAAAAAATTAAATGGTTATTTTGACTTAGAAAAAATATCTCAAATTGATGTTGTTGATGATAAAGGGGTAATTGAAAAAAATGATGGAGATGTAATTGAATTTGCTTTAGGTCAAGACGTGATTATTTATTCTGGAAGCGAAGCTTTTGAATTGGCAAAATCTTCTGTTTCATATGATTATAATAAGTACATACATTTTTTGAACTTTTCAACAAAATCTCTACGCCCAAAAGATGAGCTTTTACCTTATATTGATTTAGGAAAATACAATATGAAGATTTTTGCTAAAAACAAAAATATCTATATGCCTTTAAGTTTATTCAATTTATTATTTATGTCGCAAAATTATTATAATCTTCAGTACAATGGTGTTTCACTAGTGGGGATAGATTATGATATTTCGCATGATGCTGATAATGTTGAATATGAAAAATTTTACAATCAAAGTAAACTCGAAGTCAACGATCAACAACGCCTAAATAATTATAATTTTTTAGCATTATTATTTGATAATTTCTATGGCTTATCGAGTGAATTATATAAAAAATATAATTCAACAAGTTTTGATGAATTTACACATTCTGTAGGCTTATACGACAAAATAATTGATAAAAAATATTCAGTATATACAGGTGCCTATCAACAGTTATGATATAAGTACTTAAATGAATTACATTCAAGAATTATCACAAAAGGCTACGCAGCGCCAAGTAACACAAATTTAAATCAAAAAGATGGTAGAACTCTTTCTCGAAAATGACAAGAATATATGCAAGTGCTTGACAAGCTTACAAAATTAAGAGAACAAGAAGAACCAAAAAACATTGTTGTAATTGAGAATGATGTTGCAAGAATAAGAATTGATTCGTTTTTATCAGGAACTAATGAAGAAATTGCACGTGGCGATTCATATTTATACGACTCGTACGAATTGATGAAAGCGGCAATAGCTAAAATTCAAAGAGTTGATACAGAAGGAAAAGTTAAAAATATTGTTATTGATATTTCACAAAATGGCGGTGGTAGTTCCGCTGCTTTAGAAAAAGTTGTTGGTTTTTTAACAAAGAAACCATATAGCTTATTTGTGCAAGATCGTATGACTAAAACATACTCGGATATTGAAATAGGTATTGATACTAATTCAGATGGTAAATATAATTCAGAAGATGGTTACAATCAATATCATTGGTATCTTTTAACAGGAATTAATACATTTAGTGCTGCAAATTTATTTGCACATATAGTTAAACAAAGTGGAATGGCTAAAATTATTGGTCAAAAAAGTGGTGGCGGTATGTTTGCTGTTTTACCGACTATTTTGCCAGATGGTACAAACGTTGATATTTCTGGACCAGATGCTTGAACGGGTCCAAAAAGTAATGTTAATTCTATAAGTGATTTGCCAATCAGTGAACACGGTGTGAAACCTGATTATATATACAGTTATGATGATTTTTATAATTTGAAAAAGATTCGGGATTTTATAAAATCGATTGATAACCATTAGATAATTTTGTTAGTTTCAATTTAAGTTTTAATTTGCTAAAGGCGATTAAAAATTTTAATTGATATATATTAAAAATAGTTTCTTAATATCTTGTGAGTTAAGAAACAAAAAAAGCCTTTTTTAAAAAATAAAAACGGGCTTTTTTTGTTTTATACATTTGTGATTTAAATGTAGAATTTTATTGTCTAGTATTGTGCTTTTTTAAAGCACATTTTAAATTTTATTAATTAATTCCTGATAAGTTTTAGATAATAATTTAAGAATTTCCTCGGAAACCAACAAGTTTTTTTCAAGCAATTCTTTTTCTCTTGTGTTTGAATTTCT
>NZ_JANUYA010000019.1 GCF_024834065.1 Mycoplasma sp. CSL7475-4 | reverse complement strand
TTAACGCCAAAAAACAATCTAAAATAGATTCGATAGATACTGATGAATTTATCGAATTGCTACACATCAAATGGAGCGATAATCTTTCAAAATCAATTCTTGAAAAAGGTAATGACGTTATTAATAGCCAAATTGCAAAATTAGAAAAATTAGCTAAAAAATACGATCAAACTTTGGCACAGATTGATGAAGAAATCAAACAAAGCGAAAATGAATTAATTCAAATGTTAAACGAGCTTGAAGGTGATGAATACGACATCAAAGGAATCAAAGAATTAATCAACTTGTTAGGTGGCGAAAATGAAAAATAAGCTTGTACCAGCTATTAGATTCAAAGGGTTTACAAACGCTTGAGAACAAAAAAAGTTAGGTGATATGGGGAGTACATATGGTGGTTTAAAAAGTAAAAGAAAAGAAGACTTCATAAAAGGAAATTCAAACTATATTTCTTACATTGATGTATTTAAAAATCCACGGATTAACTTTAACCCTATCTCCACTGTTAATGTTGATGAAAAGCAAAACAAAGTTGAGTATGGTGATGTTTTGTTTACATTATCATCTGAGATACCTGAAGAAGTTGGCATATCATCAGTAATTACAACTTTTTTCAATAAAAACGTGTATTTAAATAGCTTTTGCTTTGGTTTTAGACAATATAGAATTGGTGAAAATGATTTAATTTTTTTATCATATCTATTTAGATCAAAATTTTTTAGACAGAAAATCATGATTCTTGCACAAGGTATTTCTAGATTCAATATCCAGCCAAATAAAGTTTTGAATATAGAATTATTAGCACCTTCAAAAAATGAACAATCTAAAGTAGGTAAATTTATAGAAAAAATAGATAATGTTGTATCACTTCTTCAGCGTAAGTTAGAAAAGCTAGAAAATATAAAAAATACACTTCTTGGGAAGATGTTTGCATCAGCAAAATCGTCTTATCCGGCCATTAGATTCAAAGGATTTACAAACGCTTGAGAACAAGAAAAACTTGAAAACGAAATTGTTTTGAAAACAGGAAAATTAGATACAAAAGATAAAGATGATAATGGAAAGTATGTATTTTTTACATCTGGAATAAATATCTATAAGATAAATCAGTTTTTGTTTGAAGGCGAGCATTTAATTATAGTTGGTAGTGGAGTAAATATTGGCTTTGTTCATTACATAAATGATAAATTTAATGCAAATCAACGCACTTTTGTATTGAAAACGATAAATGATAACGCCAAATTTTTGTATTTTTATTTGTACAAAAATTTCTATAAAAAAATCAATACTATTGTCGGTGATGTGTCTATACCGAATTTATTAAAACCACATATCTATAATTTCATGGTTAAAAAGCCTTCAAATAATGAGATTTCTTTAATTGGTTCTCTTTTTAACCGTATAGAATCGACGGTATCACTTCTTCAGCGTAAGTTAGAAAAGCTAGAAAATATAAAAAATACACTTCTTGAGAAGATGTTTGTTTAAATTCTGTACGTATATCTGTTTGATATACGTTTTTTATTTAATTTTGATAGTTTACAAAATTACACTGAAGAAGTGATACAACCATATTTAATGAATTTATTAATATAGAAATCTTATTGGTTTCTTCACTTAACGGCGGAATGCATATTTTAATTTCTGCCATAACATTGTTCATTAATTTTGGTATTCCA
>NZ_JANUYA010000018.1 GCF_024834065.1 Mycoplasma sp. CSL7475-4 | reverse complement strand
TTGATTTTATCAATGTAATCATTTAAGATTATTTCTTTGCTCATATTTTCTCCTTATTGATACGTTAGCTAGTTTTTATCTAATTAAAATTATATTATTCATAAATGTAATTATGAAATGAAATATCAGTCGTATAGATAAAATGAAATAAAAAACAAAAGTTCCACTTTTTTAAATTTGACAAATGAGAACTTTTGTTTTTTATTTCACAAGGCAATGCAGTGTTTGGGCACTATCGCCAGTTTTGAAAGGCCTAGCAGTTCGCTGATTAATGTGGAACATATTTATGCAAATGACAATAATAATTGCAAATATTTCTTATATGATGAATATCATTTATTGATTTCCTTATAAAATTTAATTACGAGGAGATAATTGTTGGCATTTTAAAAACACAAAAACATATTTCACTTGGTTAAAAGGAGAATGGATGATATTTAACAAAATTAGCGACAAAATTAAAATTTTAATAAACATTTTAGTAATTGTTTTGAGTGCTGTTATTGGAATTACAAAGGCATTTATGGTAATTTTAAATAACTCATATTTATGAGCAAGTGGCGAACCTGTTATTGAAGCTTTTGCTGTTCTTTCGACACCGATAAGTGCTATTTTAGTGTTTGTTTCGCTTTGATCAATAGTTGAAATTATAGTGAAACATAAAACTAAAAAAGTTGTGGTTGTTAGTTCAATCGGAATTGTACTATCATTAATCGCAATTACCTTAACACTATTTAATTTAACATTCCAACACAGAACTTCATTTAAATTAAATTACTCACATTCAATGGTTGTTTGATTTATTTTGTTGTTAGTTCTAACATTGATTTATTCAATAATTTATATTCAATTTAGAAACGAGTTCAATAATAACATTGAATTAGCTAAAATTAAAAAACATTATTTGATTATTTTTATTGTTATTCTAACAATTTTTGTGGCTTTAATGTTTAGCTGGATTTTACTAGATTTATATTTAAGTTTTAAATATGGTCCAAGTAAAATAGAGCTTATACACCGCAAATAATAATTAATATTAGATTAAGAAAATTTAACACCAATGTCCGAAAGGCACATTGGTGTTTTTGTTAAAAATTTTTGCTGTCTATTGGCAACATTTAGTTTTTATATTACATGAATAATTAAATATCATTTTAAAAAAAATAAAATAAACGATGACAAAAAAAATTAGACACCAACCTTTACGATTTGGGTCAAATTTTTTTGTCCTCATTTAATTTACAATTAATTTATATAAGGTGATCAATGAATTAAGAAATTCAAGTACAAGAGAAAAAGAATTGCTTAAAAAAACTTGTTAGTTTCCGCGGAAATTCTTAAATTATTATCCAAAACTTATCAAGAATTAATTAATAAAATTTAAAATGTGCTTTAAAAAAAGCACAATACTGGACAATAAAATTCTACATTAAATCACAAATCTATAAAGCAAAAACCCTTTTCCTATTTTTTAAAAAAGCTTTTTTGCTTCTTAAATCATAACAACTCCCCATCTTCTATTTGCTTAATTAAGCAATAAAGATACTCGTGTATAATTAAATTAATAATTTTAAGGAGAAAAATATGAAAGTAAAATTTAAATCTCAACCAGTAAACTTACTTGGTAATGAAATAAAAGTAGGCGATATATTCCCTTCTTTTAAAGGTGTTAATTTGGACATGAGTGATTTTGAATTTGATTCATTGCCAAAAACAAAAAAACTTATTTTATCAATTCCATCAATCGACACTGGTGTTTGCGAAATGGAAACTACTAAATTTATGCATAAATTTGCACAAACAAATTACCCAGTAGTTGCAGTATCACAAGATTTACCATTCGCATTCAATCGTTGATGTGCGGCCACAGGTAATAAAACTGTAATTCCGGTCAGCGAATTTAGACATCACGATTTCGCTTTAAAAACCGGAACTCTTCTAGAAGGAATTGGTCTTTTAACCCGGGCAGTTTTTGTTTTGGACGAAAACAATAAAGTCTTACATGTTGAATACCTAGAAGAAGTCGGTAATGAACCTGATTATGATGCTGTAATGAAATTTTTTAACTAAATATGTTCACGCGCAAGCGTGAATTTTTTATTTATGTAAAAATGTTTTCGCCTAAAGCTAATTTATTTTGATGATTATTAACTAAAACAAACTATATACCGACTAAATTTAGCAAACTGTGACTATATATAATATAAGAGTTCAATATTAATATTAATTAGAAAATTAAAATTCAGGCTCCTAACCTTAAATATAAAAAAAATTTAATTTTTTATTTTGACAATTTGTCTTTTTATGTAAAATAATATTGCTATTAATCGTTAAGTGGTAACAAAAAAAATAGCTAAAAAAAAATTAAAAAAATGTTTTCTTAAAAATAATTTTAAGCTATAATAAATTAGCTAAATTGATAGCAAATAATCGTTCTTTGAAAACTAGATATATAAACATGACGAAGTCAATTTTTTCGAGAGTTTGATCCTGGCTCAGGATGAACGCTGGCTGTGTGCCTAATACATGCAAGTCGAGCGAAGTACTTTTGTACT
>NZ_JANUYA010000017.1 GCF_024834065.1 Mycoplasma sp. CSL7475-4 | reverse complement strand
GAGAGAGAGAGAGAGAGTCGCTAGCGACTCAAATGCACTTTACGATGTAATTTACATCGATCCTCCTTATAATACTGAATCATCTTTGAGCGATGGAAATAGTTTAAAAAACGGCGAAAAAGATGATGTTGCAGCTTCAAAATTTATTTATCGTGATAAATTCAGCCGCACAGGTTGACTAAATATGATGAACGAACGTTTAAGAATGGCAAAAGACCTATTGAAAGAAGATGGGGTTATTTTTGTATCAATTGATGATGCTGAACAAGCTTATTTAAAAGTTTTAATGGACGAAATATTTGGTGAAGAAAATTTTGTGGCAAATATAATATGACAAAATAAATATACAATTTCAAACGACAAAAAAAATGGAATAACTATACAAAATGAATATATTATTATGTTTTCAAAAAATGAAAAAACACTTAAATTATTAAATAAACCTTTAAGAGATGAATATATTGATAAAACTTACAAAAACCCAGACAATGATTCAAGAGGTTTATATATGACGGTTCAGATGTATAAGAAAAAAAATCCAAAATCATATGAAGTTATCTCTCCAGCAGGAATTAAATTTAATTTACCGTGAAATTTTTCTAAAGAAACATTTTTAAAATTGCAAAGCGATAATAGAATTTATTGAGGTAAAAATAATGATTCTATACCTAGAAAAAAAGTTTTTCTTTCAGAAAGTAAAGGTTCTGGAAATGTAAATTTAATTTGAGATGGAAAAAATAACGGATACACATCAGATGGAAGTTCATTAATTGAAAAAATTTTAGTTGATAAAAATAAATTTTTATATCCAAAACCCATAACTTTAATAATCCAATTATTAAAAATGTTTGATCAAGATATTCGTGTTCTTGATTTCTTCGCCGGTTCTGGCACAACAGGTCACGCCGTTATGGAATTGAATAGAGAAGATGGCGGAAACAGAACTTTTACCCTTGTTACTAATAACGAAAATAACATCGCGCACGATGTGACTTACGAAAGACTTTACAGAATAAATAATGGTAAAGGAACAAAAGAAGAAACATTCAAATGACTAGAAAAAAACGAGCCTTATAAACAAAATCTTAATGTTTTTAACATTGAATATTTTGACACACAACTTTTTAATGACAATGTTAATAATGAATTGATTAAGCAAACCTTAATTAAAGAATTACAAGATAATGGAATTACAACATCGACAAAATTTGAAAAACATCTGTATTATGATTTAATGTCTCTAAAACCGCTTGATAATGATAAGGAAAAGCAAAATGACAACAATTAATTTATCTGATGTGCAAGCTAGAGCGGTTAATGAATTAGTTGAAAAATGCGATTTGGATAATAAGTCATCTGTTTATTTTAAAGCACCAACCGGTAGTGGTAAAACATTTATGATCGCTAATGTGATTGATCGTTTAATTAAATTACACGGACACAAGCAAAAATTATTCTTCATTATAGCAACTTTGTCTTCTGGCGAATTGCCTAAACAAATGGAACAAAATTTAAACGAATATAAACATGTTTTATATTCAATTAGAAATATTGAAAGAATTGAATCGCCCAGTGTTAATAAAACTAAAAATAAAGACTACGAGCCACAATTAGTTTTAGAACAAAATAAAGTAATGATTTTTGGAGCTTCAACTTTTGGTAAAGGCAGAATCCTTACTGAATATAATTATCTAGAAAACTTTATACAAGAAATTAAAAGTGAAGGTTATAAATTAATCTACATAAGAGATGAATCACACCACGGGGGCGAAGTTAAAAACAATTTTGTTGACATTGATAGAAGCGATTTTAAAAATAAAAATCAACAAAATGAGAAGCATTTTGAAGCTTTGGTGCAAAAAGCTGCACAATATATTATCAAAATGACAGCTACTCCGCCAAGAACACAAAATCAAGTAGTAATCACTGAAAAAGAATTGCAAACAGACTCAATTAAATTAATTAAAACCGAAGCAAAAAGAAATGATTTTATGGTCGATAATTTTTTAGAAGAAATTAGTGACTTTGATTTATTGCAAAAAGCATGTGAAAGATTTAAAGAAATCAAAAAAGCTTATGATGATGCCGAATCAGAACCGGCATTAATCAATATTCATCCGGCAATGCTTATTCAAGTAAAAGATAAAACGGAAAAAGATGTCAATTTTGAACAAAACATGAATAAAATTATCAAAATACTGGAACAAAATAATTTAACATGAGTTAAATATTTCAGTGGCGATAAAGCTGAGCAAAATGGCAGCAGCATTAAAGAAGAAATTTCATTAAAAAAGATATCGAAAAATAATTCAGGTGTTGATTGTATCATTTTCAAAGTTGGTCCAGCTACGGGTTGAAATATTCCTAGAGCATGTATGCTCGTGCAACTAAGAAATGTTTCATCGGAAAGTCTAAACATTCAAACATTAGGCAGAATTAAAAGAAATCCTAACCCTAATTATTTTGTTGATAATGATGATCAATTGTTCGAAGATTCAATTGCCAATAAATATTGGTTTTATTCAAACTTTGAAGAAAAGAAAAAAGAATGAAGCTATTATGAATTACAAGCAAAATGAAAACAAGATTCAAATGGTTTAACTTCATTTTATAAAGGATGCATAAACAGAAATTTATTAAAAAAGGTATCAAACACCCAAGCCTATAATGACGCACTAATTAGTGTTTTATCTAAAAAAGATATTCTTGCAGAATGCAAGGAACTACAACAACATTTTAATGAATATGGTTATTTAGCACCCAGAGCGGAATTATTAAAAAATGACAAAAATGAAGATTTTAGAAAAATTAATGACCAAGATAAAATCACTAATTCAATTGAGCTAGAGCTATACATTGAAAATTTTTTATATACAAACAAAACATATTTTATTGATACAACAAAAT
>NZ_JANUYA010000016.1 GCF_024834065.1 Mycoplasma sp. CSL7475-4 | reverse complement strand
GAGAGAGAGAGAGAGAGTCGCTAGCGACTCAAATGCACTTTACGATGTAATTTACATCGATCCTCCTTATAATACTGAATCATCTTTGAGCGATGGAAATAGTTTAAAAAACGGCGAAAAAGATGATATCGCAGCTTCAAAATTTATCTATCGTGATAAATTCAGCCGCACAGGTTGACTAAATATGATGAGCGAACGTCTAAGAATGGCAAAAGACCTATTGAAAGAAGATGGGGTTATTTTTGTATCAATTGATGATACTGAACAAGCTTATTTAAAAGTTTTAATGGACGAAATATTTGGTGAAGAGAATTTTGTGGCTAATGTTTCTAGATTAACCACACCACACAGGGCCGATCAAGAAAAATTTTTAAATACTAATCACGATTATCTATTAATTTTTGCTAAGAATAAATATAATTTAAAGAAATTTAATAAAGTAGTAAAAAAAGAAATTGATAATAGTAAAGTAGAGTATGATGAATTTGGTCGTAAATATATTATTAACGACACATCAGCAATTCTGGCATCTGTGGGACAAGGATATGTATCTTCATTAGATTATGATATCGAAATAGATGGTCATATTTTTAAACCGTTGTTGTCAAACGGAGAACGTTGAAGATGATTGTGAAGTAAACCGAGATTTGAAGCAGCAATTAAACATAAAATACTTAAATATAATAAAGAAAAAAATTCTATAAGAAAAATAAATTATTTGAACTATCATTTTGAAGAAAAGACAAATGAAATGGTCAAATCTAACAAAGAATTTATGATTATGAATACAACAGAATTCGCAACAAATCAAGATTTTAAAAACCTTAACGGGACAAAAGAAATCAGTGAAATACAATTAAACTTTTCATTTCCCAAACCCGTAAATTTAATTACACAACTGCTGAGATTAATCCCTAACAAAAACGCCCGTGTTTTAGATTTCTTCGCCGGTTCTGGCACAACAGGTCACGCCGTTATGGAATTGAATAGAGAAGATGGCGGAAACAGAACTTTTACCCTTGTTACTAATAACGAAAATAACATCGCGCACGATGTGACTTACGAAAGACTTTACAGAATAAATAATGGTAAAGGAACAAAAGAAGAAACATTCAAATGACTAGAAAAAAATGAGCCTTATAAACAAAATCTTAATGTTTTTAACATTGAATATTTTGACACACAACTTTTTAATGACAATGTTAATAATGAATTAATTAAGCAAACCTTAATTAAAGAATTACAAGATAATGGAATTACAACATCGACAAAATTTGAAAAACATCTGTATTATGATTTAATGTCTCTAAAACCGCTTGATATTGATAAGGAAAAGCAAAATGGCAGCAATTAATTTATCTGATGTGCAAGCTAGAGCGGTTAATGAATTAGTTGAAAAATGTGATTTGGACAATAAGTCATCTGTTTATTTTAAAGCACCTACCGGTAGTGGTAAAACATTTATGATCGCCAATGTGATTGATCGTTTAATTAAATTACACGGACACAAGCAAAAATTATTCTTCATTATAGCAACTTTGTCTTCTGGCGAATTGCCTAAACAAATGGAACAAAATTTAAACGAATATAAACATGTTTTATATTCAATTAGAAATATTGAAAGAATTGAATCGCCCAGTGTTAATAAAACTAAAAATAAAGACTACGAACCACAATTAGTTTTGGAACAAAATAAAGTGATGATTTTTGGAGCTTCAACTTTTGGTAAAGGCAGAATCCTTACTGAATATAATTATCTAGAAAACTTTATTCAAGAAATTAAAAGTGAAGGTTATAAATTAATCTACATAAGAGATGAATCACACCACGGGGGTGAAGTTAAAAACAATTTTGTTGACATTGATAGAAGCGATTTTAAAAATAAAAATCAACAAAATGAGAAGCATTTTGAAGCTTTGGTGCAAAAAGCTGCACAATACATTATTAAAATGACCGCTACTCCGCCAAGAACACAAAATCAAGTAGTAATCACTGAAAAAGAATTGCAAACTGACTCAATTAAGTTAATTAAAACTGAAGCAAAACGAAATGATTTTAAGGTCGATAAATTTTTAGAAGAAATTAGTGACTTTGATTTATTGCAAAAAGCATGTGAAAGATTTAAAGAAATCAAAAAAGCTTATGATGATGCCGAATCAGAACCGGCATTAATCAATATTCATCCAGCAATGCTTATTCAAGTAAAAGATAAAACGGAAAAAGATGTCAATTTTGAACAAAACATGAATAAAATTATCAAAATACTGGAACAAAATAATTTAACATGAGTTAAATATTTCAGTGGCGATAAAGCTGAGCAAAATGGCAGCAGCATTAAAGAAGAAATTTCATTAAAAAAGATATCGAAAAATAATTCAGGTGTTGATTGCATCATTTTCAAAGTTGGTCCGGCTACGGGTTGAAATATTCCTAGAGCATGTATGCTCGTGCAACTAAGAAATGTTTCATCGGAAAATCTAAATATTCAAACATTAGGCAGAATCAAAAGAAATCCTAACCCTAATTATTTTGTTGATAATGATGATCAATTGTTCGAAGATTCAATTGCCAATAAATATTGATTTTATTCAAACTTTGAAGAAAAGAAAAAAGAATGAAGCTATTATGAATTGCAAGCAAAATGAAAACAAGATTCAAATGGTTTAACTTCATTTTATAAAGGAAGCATAAACAGAAATTTATTAAAAAAGGTATCAAACACCCAAGCCTATAATGACGCACTAATTAGTGTTTTATCTAAAAAAGATATTCTTGCTGAATGCAAGGAACTACAACAACATTTTAATGAATATGGTTATTTAGCACCCAGAGCGGAATTATTAAAGAATGACAAAAATGAAGATTTTAGAAAAATTAATGACCAAGATAAAATCACTAATTCAATTGAGCTAGAGCTATACATTGAAAATTTTTTATATACAAACAAAACATATTTTATTGATACAACAAAAT
>NZ_JANUYA010000015.1 GCF_024834065.1 Mycoplasma sp. CSL7475-4 | reverse complement strand
AATCGTTCTTTGAAAACTAGATATATAAACATGACGAAGTCAATTTTTTCGAGAGTTTGATCCTGGCTCAGGATGAACGCTGGCTGTGTGCCTAATACATGCAAGTCGAGCGAAGTACTTTTGTACTTAGCGGCGAATGGGTGAGTAACACGTACTCAACGTACCCTTCAGTTTGGAATAGCAGTTGGAAACAACTGATAATACCAAATACTTATTTTGGTCGCATGACCGAAATATAAAAGGTGCCTTAAAGCATCGCTGGAGGAGCGGGGTGCGCAACATTAGCTAGTTGGTGAGGTAACGGCCCACCAAGGCGATGATGTTTAGCGGGGTTGAGAGACTGAACCGCCACACTGGGACTGAGATACGGCCCAGACTCCTACGGGAGGCAGCAGTAGGGAATATTCCACAATGGACGAAAGTCTGATGGAGCGACACAGCGTGCAGGATGAAGGCCTCATGGGTTGTAAACTGCTGTGGTAAGGGAATAAAAAACAGTGTAGGAAATGCCATTGTATTGAATGTACCTTATTAGAAAGCAACGGCTAACTATGTGCCAGCAGCCGCGGTAATACATAGGTTGCAAGCGTTATCCGGAATTATTGGGCGTAAAGCGTCTGTAGGTTGTTTATTAAGTCTGGCGTTAAATTTTGGGGCTCAACCCCAAACCGCGTTGGATACTGGTAAACTAGAGTTATGTAGAGGTTAGCGGAATTCCTTGTGAAGCGGTGAAATGCGTAGATATAAGGAAGAACACCAACATGGCGAAGGCAGCTAACTGGACATACACTGACACTGAGAGACGAAAGCGTGGGGAGCAAACAGGATTAGATACCCTGGTAGTCCACGCCCTAAACGATGATCATTAGCTGATGGGGAACTCATCGGCGCAGCTAACGCATTAAATGATCCGCCTGAGTAGTACGTTCGCAAGAATAAAACTTAAAGGAAT
Source organism: Mycoplasma sp. CSL7475-4 (assembly GCF_024834065.1). GTDB lineage: Bacteria > Bacillota_I > Bacilli_A > Mycoplasmatales > Metamycoplasmataceae > Mycoplasmopsis. The sequence goes on along the minus strand of NZ_JANUYA010000015.1, from coordinate 3,891 downwards.
TGACGGGGACCCGCACAAGCGGTGGAGCATGTGGTTTAATTTGAAGATACGCGTAGAACCTTACCCACTCTTGACATCTTCCGCAAAGCTATAGAGATATAGTGGAGGTTAACGGAATGACAGATGGTGCATGGTTGTCGTCAGCTCGTGTCGTGAGATGTTCGGTTAAGTCCTGCAACGAGCGCAACCCCTGTTCTTAGTTACTAACATTTAGTTGAGCACTCTAAGAAGACTGCCCGAGTAATCGGGAGGAAGGTGGGGATGACGTCAAATCATCATGCCTCTTACGAGTGGGGCAACACACGTGCTACAATGGCCGGTACAAAGTGAAGCAACCTGGTGACAGTGAGCAAACCACAAAAAACCGGTCTCAGTTCGGATTGGAGTCTGCAACTCGACTCCATGAAGTCGGAATCGCTAGTAATCGTAGATCAGCTACGCTACGGTGAATACGTTCTCGGGTCTTGTACACACCGCCCGTCAAACCATGGGAGCTGGTAATGCCCGAAGTCGGTTTATTAACAAACTGCCTAAGGCAGGACTGGTGACTGGGGTTAAGTCGTAACAAGGTATCCCTACGAGAACGTGGGGATGGATTACCTCCTTTCTACGGAGTACAAAATCGATTTAATATCGATACACTAACCTTAATTCAGACCTACTTTATATTTATAAAACTTGTCATGGCTTATTAGGTCGTAAGCAATATATCTAGTTTTGAGAGGACGACTCTCAATTCGTTCTTTGAAAACTGAATAGTAATTATTTTAAAATATTACAACGACATCAAACAATAAATTAATTTGGTTAATTTGTTTTGATTCATCGAGTAGTTATATTAATATAACTCATTGAAATGTCTTAAAATACACATCATAACAACAATAGGAAATCTTAATTTTATAAATTAAGGACATACTTTTAAATAAGTAAGAGTTTGTGGTGGATGCCTTGGGTCTGGAAGTCGATGAAGGACGTGATTACCTGCGATAAGCCTCGTGGAGCTGGATATGAGCTACGAAACGGGGATTTCCGAATGGGGGAACCTAACTAGGGTAATGCCTAGTTGCCTTCTTCTGAATACATAGGAAGTCGAGCGAGACACCATGTGAACTGAAACATCTTAGTAGCATGAGGAAAAGAAAATAAAAAATGATTTCTTCAGTAGCGGCGAGCGAACGAGAAAGAGCCCAAACCATTTTATAATGGGGTTGTAGGACAGTCTACACAGAGTTACAAAATTAAATGATAGCAGAAGCATTTGGGAAGATGCGCCATAGAAGGTGATAGCCCTGTAAGCGAAATTGTTTAATCTCTTGACTGCATCCTGAGTAGGGCGGGGCACGTGAAACCCTGTCTGAATCTGCCGGGACCATCCGGTAAGGCTAAATACTAACCAGACACCGATAGTGAACAAGTACCGTGAGGGAAAGGTGAAAAGAACCCCGGGAGGGGAGTGAAATAGATTCTGAAACCACTTACTTACAATTAGTCAGAGCCCATTTAAGGGTGATGGCGTACATCTTGCAGTATGGACCGGCGAGTTATGTTATCGTGCAAGGTTAAGCAGAAAAAAGCGGAGCCGTAGAGAAATCGAGTCTTAATAGGGCGCTTTAGTACGATGGCATACACCCGAAACCAGGTGATCTATTCATGAGCAGGCTGAAGCTTGGGTAACACCAAGTGGAGGGCCGAACCGTAGTACGCTGAAAAGTGCCCGGATGACTTGTGAATAGCGGAGAAATTCCAATCGAACTTGGAGATAGCTGGTTCTCCTCGAAATAGCTTTAGGGCTAGCGTGTGGTGTTAAATGATGGTGGTAAAGCACTGAATGTGGAATGGCCGCGCCTAGCGGTACTGACTATAATCAAACTCTGAATACCATCATGTATTGCCATGCAGTCGGAACCGGGGTGCTAACGTCCCGGCTCGCGAGGGAAACAACCCAGATCGTCGGCTAAGGTCCCAAATTCGTGTTAAGTGAGAAAGGTTGTGGGGTTTCATAAACAACTAGGAAGTTGGCTCAGAAGCAGCCATCTTTTAAAGAGTGCGTAATAGCTCACTAGTCAAGAGACCCTGCGCCAATAATTTAACGGGACTAAAACACGAAACCGAAGCCACGGGTACATTTATGTACGTTAGAGGAGCGTTCTTAGGGCGGTGAAGCTAGACCGTGAGGACTAGTGGAGCGCTAAGAAGTGAGAATGCCGGTATGAGTAACGATTCGCAGTAAGAATCTGCGACGCCTATTGGGGAAGGTTTCCTGGGCAAGGTTCGTCCACCCAGGGTAAGTCAGGACCTAAGGCGAGGCCGACAGGCGTAGTCGATGGACAACAGGTTAATATTCCTGTACTTTCTGTAATAGTGATGGAGTGACGGAGAAGGATAAACTTACCTCTTACTGGATTGAGGGGCAAATAGTAACTGGGAATTGTAGGCAAATCCGCAATTCATTAACCGGGAGCTATGACGCATAGACTTTAGTTGAATTAGTTGATTTCATGCTTCCAAGAAAAGCTTCTAAACTTTAATATTACGGAAACCTGTACCGAGAACGGACACACGTCCCCAAGATGAGTATTCTAAGGCGAGCGAGAAAACTAGTGTTAAGGAACTCTGCAAAATGACCCCGTAAGTTCGCAAGAAGGGGTGCTCACGAAAGTGAGCCACAGAAAATTATGAGGGGCAACTGTTTATCAAAAACACAGCTCTCTGCTAAACCGCAAGGTGATGTATAGGGGGTGAAGCCTGCCCAGTGCCCGAAGGTTAAGTGGATGCGTTAGCTTATGCGAAGCGTTGAAATGAAGCCCGGGTGAACGGCGGCCGTAACTATAACGGTCCTAAGGTAGCGAAATTCCTTGTCGGCTAAATACTGACCTGCACGAAAGGCGCAATGATCTCTCAACTGTCTCAACACTAGACTCGGTGAAATTATGGTCCCAGTGAAAACGCTGGGTACCCGCATCAAGACGAAAAGACCCCATGGAGCTTTACTACAACTTCGTATTGAAATTTGGTCTAACATGTGTAGGATAGGTGGGAGACGCTGAAGCTAGGACGCTAGTTCTAGCGGAGTCAACCTTGAAATACCACCCTTGTTATATTGAGTTTCTAACTTGCCATCATAATCAGGTGGGAGGACAGTGCGTGGCGGGTAGTTTGACTGGGGCGGTCGCCTCCTAAAGAGTAACGGAGGCGTTCAAAGGTACACTCAATACGGTCAGAAACCGTATGCAGAGCGCAAAGGTAGAAGTGTGCTTGACTGTGAGACTTACAAGTCGAGCAGGTGCGAAAGCAGGACTTAGTGATCCGGCTGTACGTCATGGAACGGCAGTCGCTCAACGGATAAAAGTTACCCTGGGGATAACAGGCTTATCTTGCCCAAGAGATCACATCGACGGCAAGGTTTGGCACCTCGATGTCGGCTCATCGCATCCTGGAGCTGGAGTCGGTTCCAAGGGTTGGGCTGTTCGCCCATTAAAGCGGTACGCGAGCTGGGTTCAGAACGTCGTGAGACAGTTCGGTCCCTATCTGATGTGGGCGTTGGAATATTGATGAGAGCCGTTTTTAGTACGAGAGGACCGAAACGGACGTACCACTGGTGTTCCAGTTGTTCCGCCAGGAGCATAGCTGGGTAGCTAAGTACGGAAAGGATAACCGCTGAAAGCATCTAAGTGGGAAGCCTCCTCAGAGATTAGTATTCCCTTGAGATTCCTTATAGACTATGAGGTTGATAGGTTGGATGTGTAAGCATAGCGATATGTTGAGCTGACCAATACTAATAAATCGATAGGTTTAAAAGTAATGTGTATTTTATACATTTCAATGAGTTTTAAAATTTACTATTCAGTTTTCAGAGAACACGCTCCACACGGAGTATTTTTTTTTTAT
>NZ_JANUYA010000014.1 GCF_024834065.1 Mycoplasma sp. CSL7475-4 | reverse complement strand
ATTTTTTTGCACCAGTTTTTAAAACGCAAAAATCTTAAAAATTTCTGAAAAAAATTAGGTATAATGGTATTAATCAAAAATTAACTAGTTAGGTTTTCAGCTAACACACTAATTTTTTACCGATCCATTAAATTGATGCAAAATCGAATGAAAACATATTTTCAAAAATATTTAAAATAAGGAAGAAATGAAAAAATTACAAAAAAAACTATTATTATACCCGTCTTTAATCACAACTACACTATTAAGTGGGATAAGCGTTGCAGCTTGTCAAGGAAAAAAACAACAAGATAATCAAAAATCTAACCCCGCAAAGCCCGCTTCGAAAACTAATTCTGATTCTAATGCACAAAATAATACTGTTAATAACGAAAAAGAGTTAACTTCTCAAGACCCATCTTTTGCAAGTTGAACTTTAAATCTAAATAACGCATTAAAAATTTCTGCGGAAGTTAATGAAAATATCATTAATTTAATTAATGGTAAGAAACTATTTTACTCATTTTTAAAAAATGCTTTAGTTGTGAGTGAAAATAGACCATCAAGAAATGAATGATCAAGCGCAAAAACAGTATTTGAATTTAAAAATACTCCACCTAAATTTTTCAACATCGCTTCGCCCGATATTAATCAAGGCGATAAAAATAATGATGAAATTAAATACCAAATAACCGATGATGAAATAATTTTAAGTTACAAATCATCAAAATATATTAAAGGACAAAATCCATTAATTTCTACCCAAGTTTACCAGACTAAATTTGTTAGAGATAATTCAACATTAGGTATCAAAGACAACGAAACAAAACAAACAAATCACTCGGCCAATTCAAGTGCAAATAATAACGACAATACAGATGCAAACACAACAACCACCGGTGAGGAAAAAAGCGTAGCAGTAAGAAAAACGAAAGATGGAGTTTATGAAAATCTAGTAGCTCCGTCAATAAAAACTGCCAAAAGCATTAAATATGTCGAAAGTAATTTTTACCAAAGTTTAGAAGGAAAAAGTGGCCAAGAATTGATAAATGCCTTAATTAATTTACAAAAAATGCACCGAGATACGACCGGAAACTATAATGATTTGTATGCGACATATCGTAATTCATTTGTCGATAAATACTATGAAAAAGATAATTCACTAATGGATATTTACGAAGAAGATCCGCAAGGAAATGATCCACACATTTATGGTTTCAACAACACAGGCGGTTCTGGTTATGAAGGTAAAGGTTGAAATAGAGAGCACTTAGTTGCGCAATCATGATTTAGTAAGGCTTCGCCAATGCGTAATGATGCACACCATGTTTGACCAACAGATGCGACAGTAAACCAAGCGCACGGAAATTATCCTTATGGTGAAGTTAGTCGTGCTACATTTACCTCTGAAAACGGAACAAAAGTCGGGACTAGTGTTGAAGATGGCCAACCTGTTACTGAAGTAATTAACGAGTTTAAAGGTGATGTTGCTCGAGCATTCTTATACTTTGCGATCACATATCAAGATAAAAACATCACAAACAACGAATCAAGCAATAGATTTTTCGATTCAAGAAATGGAAACTCGATTAGAAAACCATTTTTGGATACTATGTTAAGATGATCTAAACTTGACCCAATTACCCAATTTGATTTAGATAGAAATAACGGAATATATCAACACCAACAAAATAGAAATCCGTTTAGTGACTATCCAGAATTAATTGATGTCGTATTTAATGGCGACACTGAATATGTCTTCCACAATCACGGTTTTGCTACCGAATTAGTGTTTGAATAATGTTAAATTATTTAAAAAATCCAGGTAATTTTACCTGGATTTTGCTTATTATATTGTTGTTAGTATTGTGTAATAATTGGGAATTCTTTCGTTAGGGAAATTACTTTATTTTTATATTCAGTGAATAAAGTTTCATTTTGAGTTATATTAGCATGATTTCGTAAAATAAAATCAATGATTGATGCCAATTCATTTCATTTAGTGAAGTTACGCGAGGTCATTGCTGCAACACCGATACGAATGCCCGAAGACACCATCGGACTTAATGAGTCATTAGGTATCGTATTTTTATTTACAGTTATATTGAATAAACCTAGCAATTTCTCTGCGTCTTTACCGGTTAAGCCATAGCTTTTATAAACATTGATGGTAAATAAATGATTTTCAGTTTTACCGGAAACTATTTCAACACCTCTCGAAATGAATCATTCACTAAAAATACGGGCATTTTTGACGATATTTTCACCATAGGTTTTAAATTCGGGTTTTAGCGCTTCACCAAAAGCAACAGCTTTACCAGCTATTGCATGAAATAGTGGACCACCTTGGTATCCCGGAAATACTCATCTATCTATTTTTTTAGCAATTTCTTCGTCATTAGTCATTACTATTGCACCACGTGCACCACGCAATGTTTTATGTGTGGTTGAAGTAATAATATCAGCATAGCCAACTGGCGAAGGGTGTACGCCAGCAATAATTAAACCTGAAATGTGTGCAATATCTGCCATTAACTTAGCACCGGCAGCGTCAGCTATTTCCCTGAATTTTTTAAAATCTACAATTCTTGGGTATGCTGAATAACCACATATTATGACTGCTGGTTTTTCTTTAATTGCCAATTCCTTAATTGCCTCATAATCTAAAACACCATCTTGACCAACTTCATATGAAACTGATTCATAAAAAATTCCGCTGAAACTGATTTTATAACCATGTGTTAAGTGACCACCAGAATTAAGAGAAAGGCCCATTATTTTAGCACCAGGCTGAGCAATTGAAGCTAAGGCTGCTGCATTAGCTACAGAGCCTGAATAAGGTTGCACATTAGCAAATTTGACACCAAATAGTTTCTTTAATCTATCGATAGCCAATTGTTCAACAATATCAACATTTTCGCAACCACCATAGTAACGTCTACCAGGATAACCCTCACCATATTTATTTGTTAAAACGCTCCCTGTTGCTTTTAAAACATCATCCGAAACATAATTTTCCGAGGCAATTAACTCAATATGTTCATTTTGTCTTTTAACTTCGTTATTAATAGCTTTTTCAATCTCTTTGTCATTAAGTTCAATAAGTTTATACATTTTTACCTCTAATTGTATTTTTGATTAAGTAGTTCAATAGTTTCACCTTCAGCACTAATTCTTAGTGTGATTTTTTTAGTTTTTTCAGTATGGTATTCATCAATTTTTTGAATAGCAAAAACGTTGAAGTTATCTTTAATGTCATCAATATTTTGGCCGATAGAAACATCCTTAGCAAGTTCGAATGTGATGTCTAATGTTTTTAAAGGATTGCTATTGTAAGGTTTGAATGTTACTTTTTCAGTATTTGTTGGCTCTTTAAATTCGGCAACTCAAACATCTAAATTAGAATAACGAGGGTGAATTTTACCAATTCAGCCAATCATTTTGTTGTCTAAAATAATTTTTGCTGAAACATTAGGATTAATGTGTTCATCATCAACAAAAGGAACAAATTTCAGTGTATTTTGTTTAAGATAATTGAATATGTCTTGTTTAATTTGGCTATATGTTTTAGTATTCGAAACTAAACCGACTGCATAATCATTGTAATTAATCATTCCTTTTTCAAAAATATTGATTTTCTCAATTTTGCGTTTGAAATTGTATTCAACGACCTGCAACATTGAAGTAATGATTGAATTTCGAATAACTTCACGCTCCTTAGAAACAAATGTTTCAAGTTTAACTTCGCTATCATATTTAAAAGGATTTAATCAATTGTTTTGTGCACTCTCTAATGTAAAAGTTCTCACTTCGCTATAGCCCATTGCTTGCAATAATGATTTTGAAATATCACGTTGAGCTACTTTAAAAGGTACTAAATTGGGGGCAACTGGTTTGAAATTATCATAGCCATAAAATCTAAAATACTCTTCAATAATATCTTCATAATTTGATATATCACGACGATAATTCGGTGCAGTAATTCTGTTTTTGTCCATTTTGAAACCAATAGTTAATAATTGCTTTTCTACATTAGCAAATTTTTTCAACTCTCCGATTTCGCAATTAGCATAAATAGCTAATTTTTTACGGTTTTGCAAAACAGAAACGCCTTTTTTAGCAGCCGGTAAACCGACAACATTGCTAAATTGATTTTTATCCTGATGGGCTTTATATCGTAAATATTGCATACCTAAGCGCACCATTTGGGTGCTAACAACACGGCCCGCTTGAATACTTGAACTAGTTTCCATTTTAATTTCTTTAGCACCATGACGAATTAATTTATGATCAAAAGAACCGATTTCAAAAGCAACAAAATTTGTGTTTTCATCAACTGCTGAATTTTGTGCTCCAATAAGTGAAGCTAACGAAATAACTTTTTTGTGGTCATGAATAGCTAAAACGTTTTTAACTTCAACCACTTTATTGCCTAATACTTCTACTTCCCCTGAATAAATTTGAGTAGAAACACGTGAGCCAATTTTGTTTCTATCATACGCATGAGTAGGAGCACCTGTAAATAGCAATGTTAAATTTGTTACATCAATTGCTCAAATTCCTTTGGCATCAACACCATGTTTAGCCAAAAACAACATATCTAATAACGAAGTTTTGTTGTTTTTGTGTTTTAATTCCATTAATGCTAAAGCATTTTGATCATTTTTCTTTGCAGTGATGTGAGCTTTGAATTTTTCTTTAATTTTCTTGTTTTCTCAGTCAAATCAATTGAATTCTGTATTGTAGTATGCTGCTAATTCTCTGGCTAAAACATAATATGAGTTGGCATCTGAACGATTAGCCGGTGTTGTGATGTCAATAATGTAATCATCTAAACCAAAATATTCAACCGGATCGGCATCTAAAGGCAATTGTTCATCTAACATCATTAAATCATCTTCGTTAAATGGTAATTTAGAAATGTCAAAACCTAATTCGTTAAAATTTGACAACATTCCTTGCGATTCAATACCCGCCATTTTTTTGCTACCAAAGATTATTTCACCATTAGTTGAACCTTCAACAAAGGCAGTAGTATAGGCACCAACTCTTGCGTTTTTTGCGTTTGTTTGAATAGTAATTTTTTTCGCTTTATCTAATTCAAGTTCAACTACAGTCAAATTTTTTGAATTCGGGTTGGGATAAACATTAATAACTTTAGCAAATTTAACGCCTCTTACTTTGCTTAACGGAGTTATCGATTCAACTTCATATCCTAAATTATTGATATCTTTTTCTACACTTAAATCTAAATGTTTATTAGGTAGGAATTTATTTAATTCTTTTAATGTAATAATCATTATTTTTCCTTTCTTATACTGAAATCTATTGGATTTAGCAGTTTTGCATTGACTTTTTTATAAAAATTAAAGTCTTTAAAACTCACTTTTCCCCTTGAATATGATAGAGGAGAGGGGTGTGAACATACAATCATATTTTTTGCATTAATTACGCCTGAATCAACTAGCGGTTGCACAAATTTTAAGGCCTGATTGCCCCATAAGGCAATGAGAACATTACTATTGGCTTCATACACAAATTGCAATAAATTAAGTACAAATTTTTCTCAACCTAAATATTTATGTGAGTTAGGCTCTTTTTCACGCACGCTCAAAACTGTATTCAGAAGTAATACTCCTTGCTTAGCTCATGAATCTAAACTAAATGTTTCAATCTTTGCTTGCGGATAATCTTTTAACAATTCTTTAATCATATTAGCTAAACTGCGTGGACACTGGTTTTGTTTAGTACTAAACGCCAGGCCATCTGCTTGGTTTGGCAAATGATAAGGATCTTGTCCTAAAATAATTAATTTTGCATCCTCAGGTTCAAAAAATTCTAATGCTCGGTAACGATCGCTGTCGCTTGGATAAATTATGTATTTTTCCTGTTCAAGTTTTAGTTTTTGCTTTAATTCTATAAAATAATCTTTTTGTTGTTCTTTGTGTAAAAATTCAGTAAATTTATTCGCCATTGAACTGATTTAGTGTTCTTAAATCATTATTATAGAATTCGCGAATGTCTTTAATTTCGTATTTAATCATAGCCAATCTTTCAATACCGATACCAGCTGCAAAGGCATTAAATTTTTTCGAATCATAGCCGGCTAAATTCATCACATTCGGATGCAGCATTCCCGCACCTAAAACTTCAATTCATTTCCCTTTGTAAAATATATCTACTTCAACACTAGGTTCAGTAAATGGGAAAAAACTTGGACGCAATCTTAGTTCAACTTCTTCTTCAAAAACATACGAAAGTAAAGATTTAAGAGTTCAAATAAGGTTAGGAAAACTCACATTACCCACGCTAACAAAATCTAATTGTGTAAATTGGTGCGAGTGAGTAGCATCGTCTTCATCGTTACGGTATACTTTACCGATTGCAAAATTATTCATTGTTTTATTCACATTTTTTTCTAATTCAACAGCACTTATACCAGTATTATGGGTTCTTAAAAGAGTTGTGGCGTTTAAGTATAAAGAATCTTGCATTGCACGAGCAGGATGATCAGGTGGAATATTTAATTTTTCAAAATTATAATAATCTGAAACAATTTCGCCTGCCTTTGATTCAAAATAACCATTTTGAATAAATCAATCACGTAATCTATTTTCAATGATAGTAATAGGGTGTAAAGAACCACTTGCTAATAATGGTTCACTAACATCAATGCGTGAAGAATCAACTATTTTTTGAATACGTAATTCTTCAATTCTTTTTTCTGCTTTTTCAAATTGATTTTCGTATTCGGTTTTTAATTTATTAATTTGTTGCCCAATTATTTTTTTCTCTTCGACCGGAGCTGATTTTAATTGTAGTTGTAATTTAAAAATTTCGCCATCCTTTGAATAAATTTTGCTTTTAGCAATTTTTAACTCTTCAAGAGTGTTGATTTCATCAAAATTTATATTCATTATTTTTCTTCCTTCCATTTCTCAATTAATTTATAGTAATCAACTATTTTTTTTGCATCATTTTCGCCAGGAGTAAAAAATTTAACATTCTGTATTTTCTTTGGCAAATATGTTTGTTTTACTCACGAATTTGGGTAATCATGTGGGTATTTATAGCCAACACCATGACCTAATTTTGCAGCTGATGCGTATGCACGTTCTCGTAAAATACTTGGCACATCGTAAATATTACCTTGATCAATAAAACTTTGAACTTTTTTCATTGCTTTGTAAGTTGTTGAACTTTTAGGCGAAAGAGCAATATAGCTAACAAGATAAAAAATCGGTAAATTAGCCTCCGGAAAACCTAGTCTTTCAACCGCATTCATTGCAGCTTCAACACGCAAGGCGATGTTAGGATCAGCTAAACCGATATCTTCATAAGCTATCGCTGTTATACGCCTAAATAGGCCTTGATAATCGCCAGTTTTCAAAATCAATGCTGCGTAGTACAAAGCAGCGTCAACATCAGAGCCACGCATCGATTTATGAAATGCAGATAAATTATTATAGTGTGCGTCAGCGTCCATATCTGAATAAAAATTAACATTAGGAATCAAAGTTTTAATTGTATCTTCTTCGACTTCTTCGCCATTATTGAGAATCGCCAACATTTGTAAGTTATTTAAACAAAAACGATAATCTCCGGAGGAATGTTTTACTAATATTTTTAAATTTTTATCACTGATTTTTAACTCAGGATAAACTTTGCTTGTAACTTTTTTAATTGCGTTAAAAACTTCTTCTTCTTCCAATTTACGAAACTGCAAAATTTGCATTCTGCTTCTAACCGCCGGATTAACTCTAAAATAAGGGTTTTCAGTTGTTGTTGCGTAAATAATTATTTTGTCAAATTCCAAATAAGAGAGAAGAATATCTTGCAAATTCTTATTTAAGCGGTGTATTTCATCAATAATAACAATGTCATTATTTTCAATAGATTGCACTAAATCATTTTTAGTATGAATACTAGCATTGAAGATTGCGTAATTGAGCTTTAGCTCATTAGCTAATGCAATTGCGCAAGAAGTTTTGCCTGTTCCTGCTTCGCCATAAAAAATAAAACTTGTATGTAGTTTTTTGGTAACAATTTGCTTTAGTAATTTTATATTATTGACCTGACCGATAATATCGTCGAGTTTTTGTGGTCGTAATTCATTTGCGAGATTATTCATAATATAATTTTAAGACAATAACGAAAAAAAATAACAAAAATTAAAAATTCCCAAAATAAGAGAATTTTTAATTTTGCGAGTTGTTTAAATTAGACTTTCTAAATATGTTTTAAGATCTTCAAAAACAATGTTCTTATTGATTTCATTGTGTATTTCGTGGCGCATTTTTTTATAAATTTTAACTTCCACATGTTTTAATTTTGCACTTTTGTAGTATTTGGCGCTTTTAATAACACCTTTCCCGTATTTTCCAATTGGATCATCTTCGCCAGCAATAAAAAACATTTTTAAATCTTTATTTAAAAGTGCTCTATATTTCTTATTACCCATGTTAATGGCTAAGCGTGCTAGGTCAACATAAAAACTATTAGTGCATAAAAAACCACATAAATCATCATTCATAAATTTATCAATTTCACTTTGATCACTTGTTAGTCAATCAAACTTTGTCTGTGGGTTTTTAACTCTTTTATTGACATTTTTTAATACTAAATTATTAATGAAGCGATTATAGCTGTTTGCCCCTTCATTTTGGACAAATTTTTGGGCAATATATAGACCTAATTTTTCTTTAAGGCCGGCTAAACCACTTGTGCCACTAATAATAGCGGCACTTAGACTTTTTGAATACAAAATCAGGTAATTTCGTAAAATTATCGAACCCATACTATGTCCGAAAATAACATATTTTGCTTCTGGGTATTTATTGTGTCAAAATTGGTATAAATCGTGCATATCATTGATTAATTTTCTTGCTCCATCTTGATCATCGATATGGCCTAAAACGCCTGTTTTAACTCCGGTTTTACCATGTCCACGATTATCCATGCCAACAACTTTTATATCTTTGTTACTTAAAAATTGTGCTAATTCGCTATAGCGTAAAGCGTGTTCCATCATCCCGTGACATAATTGGACGATAATTTTAGGTTTGTTAGTTTGCGGAGCAAAATCATAGCAGACTAATTGTGCTCTATCGATTGAAGATTTAATTACAAATTCGTTTATTTCATTTTTCATCATATTAACATATTATAAATAATGTGTCAATCATTGAGTGCTAAAACAATAAACAAAAAATCTAGCACTGCTAGATTTTGCCATTAATTTGTTGAATTAATATTGATTGTAATTGTTTTTGAAAGTAGAGTTCTGCCTACTTCAAAAAATGGAATTTGTACTTTGACTTGATTATTAGTTATACCTCTAACAAACATACCAACTGCGGATGGTGATTTTGACAAGTCATAATTTACAATGTTTAATTTGCTGAACAAATCTTGCAATCTTAATTTAGCAATATTAAAGGGACTATAATCTTGATTATTGTTGCTTGTTGGTAAAATAGCATAACTATCATGCACAAAACTTTTAGCATCTTTATTTTCAAGGGTAATATTGTAAGTATCCTGAGTAAATAAAGAGTCAATATAATTTTTTTGCGATTCTAATGTTGGTATATTATATGGATTTGTGTTTGGATTTGTTTCACCGTGTGGATTAACAATATTATTACCTTGTCATTTATTGATTAGGAAATCAATGTAAGGTAAATCGTAATAATCTGAGTACTCTATCATTCTATTTTCGTCAATTTCAACACCACCTTCAATGTCGATTAATTCAGAAATCGAATCAACTTGGTCAAAGGCTTTATTAGATGTGTAATTTCCTTCAACAGATGAAATTGACAATGAAGTTCCATCAGGTAAAGTTGTCGGTAAAATCGAAAATGCCCCACCACCAGTTTTATGACCTATAACTTCTGCGAGATTATTAGTTTTAGCAATCCCAGTCATTATATTTGCTGATGAAAATGTATTGATACTACTCAAAATATAGAATTTATATTTTTCGCCATATCCGTCTAAATCATCAAAATTGTTATCGGCGTTTGCATCGACATCGTATTCTTCAAAAGTGAATGCACCTGTTAATTTATTAACTTGAATATTAGTAATTGGTTTATCAGTCAAAAAGCCTAATGCTTTGATTAAAGCTGCCGACAAACCACCGCCATTTAGAGATAAATCAATAACGATATTTTTAATTTTTGTACTATCGGCTTTTTTGTTGTTTTCTTCAATCAATTCCATTGATTTTTTGAATAAAATAAATGTATCGGAAAGAGCATTTTCAGTTTCAATTGCTCGTTTAGAGCCTACTGTGAAGTTTGGTGGAATAATATATCCGGTTGTGTTGTAAGCTGCAAATAGTGAATTTCTTGAATCAAGGTTTTGACTTTTAAAGTACTCTTGTTTTTGGTTTTGTAAAAATAAAGTTGATAAATAAGGCGTTAGTCAAGTAGCATTTTGGTTTTGGGCTCTAACATCTGGTTGGAGTTCAGGTTGGTTATAAAAAGACAATGAGTGAACTGATGAGTGTCTATCTTTTAGATCGGTGTAAATTAAATTCATTATTGCTTCATTATTGTCAACAGTATTAGTTGATAAGAATAAATCTTTATCAAATTCGGTAATAGTTTGTTCTCATTTTTGATCTTTAAATTTTCTGTCTTTTAAGCCATAAAAATTGTTCAGCAAGAATCTTAATACATTGAAGTTATATTCCCTGTCCTTAGTTGTTTGACTTGCTCCATTAAGTGCATTTGTTTTAATTGTTTCATAATTCGGTCTGCCGGCTTCAACATACATTGAAACACCATAAATATATTGTCCTTCAAAATAAAGGTTGTAATAATTTGGCGAATTGAATAAGATATTGAAAATAGATAGAGGAATTAATAAATCATTTTGTTTGTTAATAAATTTAAGTCCAGCTTCTTTTAAATTAAAAGTAACTTTTGGTTTACCTTGATGAGTTTGTGAATTTTTTGAATTTAAAAATTGTAAATAATCCATACCTTGCAATGGTTCGGTGATTCTCGAAAAGTATGGTGAATCAGCTTCGAATACACCAGTGTCAGTATTAACTTTTATGTTTACTTGGTCAGCAACTCTAAATGTTCACAAATTGCCTTCGTGTGATAATAACTTAAATTTATTACTTTGATACACACCATTCATTTTATAGATGATATCTAATAAACCAACATAAGGAACAACTTCATTAGTTTCTTTGTATAAAGAAATTTTTGCTGACTTAACGTCATATTCCGGAAAGTAATTGACATATGAATATTCATTTACACTTAAATTTTCAGATGCATTTTGTACTTGAATGCTTTTATTGATTTTTACTTCATTTTGTTCGTAAATATTAACAATTTCTTTTCTTAATTCTTTTATTTCTTCTGATGTTTTATTTGGTTGTTCTGTTTTAAGAATAAATTGATTTAAATTTGAACTAATTTCATTTTTTAAAGTTTCATTTTTAATTTGTGTTAAGTATTCAATTTGATTTTTTACTGAATTTATGTATGAATTTACAGTATTTTTCTCTCTATTTTCTTCACTGTATTTGTTTTTAAATTTACTATATTTTGTATTTAAGTCTGCTGGATATTTTGCCATAGCACTCGACAATGAATTAATTTCAGTGTGCGAAATTGATAAGTTTAATGCTTTTTCAACATTTGACTCAACCAATAGTTGTGCTTCATTAAGTAAATTTTGAAAACCTTCATCATTACTGTATTGATTAGAATCCGCTTTAATTTTGTTTAACACACCTAAATAAACATTGATATTTTTGACAAAATTAAATCTGTTTTTAAAAGATTGAACATCATTTGTTAAACTATTAAGCAACATTTTTTTATCGTTGTCACTTAATTGATTGAAATTGTTCATTTTTTCAATAAATTGATTGATTAATTTACTCAAATCATCATATTTTGCTTCAGGAAAAGATGTTTCGGTATTTAGTCTTTGCACTAATCTAGTTAATTCATTTTTGCTATCAGCTAGTTTTTTAGTAACCTCATGGTTGTTGACATTTTCGTCACCTTTTTTCCCCTTATTATCGTTAGTACATGCTGCTGCTAATGCGGTTATTGGTGATAATGATGTCAGCAATATACTATTAAACAATGATTTATTTTTTATTTTCATTTTTCCTCCTAAATTTATTTGTTAAATTATATTATTTATAAAAAAAGAGATTATTTAAATTTAAAATAATAAATCACAGAATGTCATGTAAGAAACAAAAATGTCCTCGTAGTATAAGAAACAAAAAAAGCCTTTTTGATAATATTTTATTGTGATTTAAATGACAATGATATTTATGAAAATTACTAAGTACAAAACCAAAGAAAAA
>NZ_JANUYA010000013.1 GCF_024834065.1 Mycoplasma sp. CSL7475-4 | reverse complement strand
GGCCCCTTTAATCAAAATTGCTTGCAATGCAGCTGCTGCATTGTTGTATTTTTCTACATCGATGGTTTTATCAGTAATATTTTTGGCAATAGCATCTGTTTGTTCTTTAATTTTTGTCTCTAGTTCATCTTTAAACTCGGCATATTTTGGATCATTTTTAAGATTGTTTACACGTTCTAAAGCTTGATCGTAGTTTTCACTAGCTTTATCTAGTGCCTCTTTTGCTGCCGGAATGCTACTATTAAATTCATTTAGTGCATTAGTTTGAGCAACTATATTGGCAATAGTGGTGTTGTCATAATTGTTAGCTTTATCAACGCTTATATTTTTAGCATTAATCAAATCTTCAGTGTCTTTTTCTAATTTTGCATATCTATCAATGCCATTAAGAGCCTCTTTTGAAGTATTTAAATCATTAAGTGCTTGTTCGTATTCATCGATTGCGCTTTGACGTCTGTCATTGAAACGTGTTTTTAAATCGTTAAGAGCTTGTTGAGCTTGTTCGTATTTTTCGATTGCTTGCTCTGGAGTTAGTTCTTGTTGTTGAGCTTCATTTAAGTCGTTAACTATCTTTTGAACTGCGTTTTCGTATTCGTCTTTTGTTTCGTTATCAATGCCAAAGTGTTCTGGTTGGAATTTATTTTTTAATTCTTCATCATATTTTTCTTTAGCAGCTTGGATTTGTTTAGCGGTTGCTAAAGCATCATCTAATTTTTGAATAAATTTTTTGTATGTTGGGACGTTTTCAACTTCTTCAGGCGAAATGTTTGAACGAGAAAAATTATCTAATGCATGTTTTATAACACGACGTGCATTAGGGTTATTTTCTAAATGATTAATGTCATAGTGTTTTAGTTCAGCTTGCTTTTCTTCAAGATCAAAAATAGCTTTGTCAACTTTTGCTTTGTCAAATGCTTTTTGTAATTCGTTACGTGCTGCAATAATTGTTTTTTCGGCTGGTGGATTAGCTTTGTTTGGCAAGGCTTGGCTATCAGTTTCTTTTTTAACTTTTTCTAGTGGTTTTTTAATGTCGCGCGAGTATTTTTCAGGACCTAAATTGTCATTAATTCATTGGGCAACTTCATCGCTTAATTTTTTGTAATCATTAGCTAAGTTTTCCTCGTGTGTTTTTTGGGCTAAAAATTTAGATGCAGGGATTTTTATCTCACGTTCAAAACTATCTTTTGGCTCTAATTTGTAAGTCGCTCTTACACGGAATGTTACATTTTCGTTTTCATCATAAGTGATATCACTAAAATGATAGTCGTACTGATCTTGATTTAACATATTGCCAATTAACATTTTTGCTAATTTTAGCAATTTGCTTTGATCTTGCCCTGCTTCTTGATTTAGTTCGTTTATTTTTTCGCTAAAGTGTGCCGCTGTTAAATCCTTATCGCCCAATCCTACAACATTAGGATCGTTTAAATCGTCTTTCGCTGTTCTAAAACCAGTAGTTTCAAAGTCTAAACTGATATCTCTTCTTTTAATTTTACCTGTAAAGTTGTATTTAACATCAGCTACGCCAACTCCATTAACATCGTTATAACCGTATGACAAAATAGTAACCCCGTAATCTTGTGGGTCAATTTTTTTATCTTTGTAGTAAAAGACTATGTCATCAGCAGTAACTTCACCAACTTTTTTAAGTAAAGCTTCCGGTTTAATTTGTGGATATATATCTTTTTCCAATCTTGCTTCTAGGATCGCAATTAAACCGACGGTAGTGGTTGTAGCAACCGCTCCTGTGGCAAGAGTTGTTAAAATCTTTTTCTTCATTTTTCCTCCTTCTAATTAAAAAAAGTAATGCTATTTATATTATTTTTAACTAAAATAACTTTTATACATTATAATTCTTTTTTTTTTTTTTTTACGAACAAATATCTCGTAGAAATGTTATCCATCATGTAAGAAACAAAAACCTTTCTTATTTTTAAAAAAGTTTTTTGTTGCTTAACTCAGATAAATTCAATATTAATATTACGATTTATTTAGTGTTAAGAAATTGATAAATCTATAAAAAGAAAAGTCGAAGAATATTCTTCGACTTTTGTCTGATTGCGTTTATATAGAAATAATTTTATCTTATGTTCTCATTGTTATAATCGATATCGACTCACTTAAAGTCACCAATATTGATTAAGTTTTTCATCGCGCGGTAAATGCTTTTATAAATAAGCTCTGTGTACAGACTAACAGTATAATCGCCACCACCCTTGTTGATATTGTATTCTTTTAGTCACATTACAGGAACACCTGTTCCTGCCCCTTTTGCCATATACTCACCAGTTCTATTAAGCATTGATAATAGAAGTTCTTTTTCTTTTTCTAATTCACGCAGTTTTCTTTTTTTAGTTAAGTCATTTGGATTTTGTCTTAATTGTTCTTTAACTTGCTCTATGTCATTGGTATAAAGTGCTAATAATTTATAAATGTTAGCTTCTAGATCTCTACCACCTAGAACTGGAGCAAGTAATACATTTCTTGAATTATTTTCGTCGGTAAACTTAAATAATTCAAGATAGATTTTACCAGTGTAACCTAGATGTATAGATGATGCTGATTTACCTGAACCTGATCATGTGTCGGTAGGTGATTTATATCACCAATAATCGTTTACTTTGTGTTCTGCTCATTTTGTTGCAGTTAGATTTGAAATAAAATCAATTCATTTTTCTCTTAGGTCTATTTTTTCACTTCCTGTTGATGAGTCAAATATTTTTCCTGTTTGTGGAACACCATTATTTAAGTATTCAAACAAGTGTGAAAACACAGCGGTGTGTCAATTTCTGCTATAGTTCAGACCAACAGCATACGCATTCATGTTATATCCACCAGAGCCATAATGATCATATGTATAACCAAATTCAGGGAAAGTAGAATTTATATTGTTATAAATCATATCTGGTTTTAATTCATTTAGCATAAATGAATTGTAATTACTAAATAGATATGAATCTGCTGGTTTTGTATTTGATATATATCTATCATTTACGAATGTAATTTCAGAATTTTCGTTATGTTCTTGTTGCCATACATAAGTTCGTTCCTTAGCGGGTTCATCATCAGGATATCCTCTAAAGCTTATGGATTCAATGTTATAGATATAGAATGCTTTAAGATCTCCAGAATTAAATTTAAATTTAATATTACCACTAGCGTCTTGTTCTATATTTACAGAATTAATTGTTAAATCGTGTTGTAGCGGTTTTGGTTGAATTGCATCATAATCCAATTCTTTGAAAGGATGTTTTTCCTCTTCTTCTTTAATAGCTTGTTTTGTTCTAACATAAGATCAATTTTTGTCAATTTGAGCTAAACCTTTTAGACGGATCGAAACACTACCATCTTTTATGGTAACACCTTCAGTTTTGAAACCAGATAGAATAAACTCATTGTTTGAAGCTGCTTCGATTAATTCGATTGGATTAGGATGGTCTCCTGATCGTTTGCCACGGATATTTCTAAATAGAAGGGTTACATTTTCGGCTTTAATATCTCCGTTATTTTGCACTTTGAAATTACTTTGGTTAGCATATTTTGTATTAATCAACTTATTAGAACTTAAAATTGTTTGAGCACTTTCTCTACTGCTATCGGCAACTACAACTTTTTCTAATGAATACAAACCGTCTTTAACAAATCTGTTTCTTAGGAATGTAAAACTTAATTCTTTTTTATCAAAACGAATTGGCTCAGAAATAACTCTTACACTTTGTTCATTTTTAGCAACAATATATAATCATTTATCTTTTGAATAGTCACCTTCAAGTTTATCAATTTTTAGATAACCAATAACATCTCTTTTTTTTCAATTAAATATTCTTGTCATATTTTCATTGAATGGACTATAGGTTGTTGGTATAAAGTATGTAACATCGTAAATGCTATCTACTGTTTCTTGAATTCTTCTTAAATCGTCTTCAGGAACATCTAAATTAGGATCGGCTTTTAGGTCGTTTAATTGGTTTATTAACTTTCTTTTTTCAGGGTTGAAATCTGTAATGTCCGTTGTGGGTTCAAGAACTTTATCGATTTTCGCTTCTTTCAGAATTCATTTTAGATCGTTTAGTGTTTTACCATTATTATTCAATCTCTGTTTTAAATTGTTTTTTTGTGGCGAATCATCTTTCAACTCGTTTACAGCTGCTGTGGCCGAGCTATAGGCAATTTGTCAATTTTCAGCTTTAGTTTTAATTGCTTGTAAGTCAGCTATTGTTTTATCAGTGTTTGCTAAAGTTGAACCTACTTCGCCTAATTCTGTTCCTAAAGTAGCTTTATAACCTGCGTCATTTATTTTTTCAATTTCAGCAGTTGTCGAGCTTAACTCAGTTTTAATTTCATCAACTTTTTTATCAATACCATAAGCCGTTGCTGATGTACTGCTATTATTGTCATTTCCTAATCTATTAGTTGAATTTCATTGATTGGTTAAGCCGGTTTTAATACCTGTCGCTCTTGAATCAAGAATATCAATTTTAGTTTTAACACTTTTTAATTTTGTTTTTAGACCACTCGCTTCATCTCTTATGTCTTCAAGCCATTTTATGTTTTCGGGGGTTGTTCCGTGCACTCTATCTAATTCGGGCTGTAAGAAGGTTTTTTGACCATTGTTCGATAAGCTGTTTATATTTCTTTGCGCTTCAACTTTAGTTTTATTGAACTTCATTTGGTTCAACAATGAGTCAGCATCACCTACCAAGTAACCATTGATTTCATCGAAGGTAGAATACGAATTTGAAGCTGGGTTATCATTTGATTTAGTGATGTTTTGAATTGCGTTCTTATAAATATTCTTAACGTTTTGAGGTATATCTTTATCATTGTTGAAGTCATTTAGGAAATAATCTCTAACGGTTTCAAAATTTCGTTTTAAGGTTGGTAAGCCATTAATTAATCCTTGTATTTCACTAATGGTATCAGCTTTACTACTGTCACGGAAGCTTTTTTGTAAAACATCACGATACTTACTTACATTAATTGTATTTCCGTTTTTATCAGCAAACGCTTTATTAATTTTGGTATTAAATTCACTAGATTTTTCCACCGTATTTGCTGCTAATGTTTGCAATTCTAATAGTTTGTCACCAATCGTTTTTCTATCAGTAGCATTCGGTTTACCATTATAGTTTTGCTCTGCTAAGCTTTTTTCATTATTCAAGTAAGTACGAGCGTTAGTTGGCATTTTAACTATTTCATCTTGCAATTGAGTAAGTATACTTTGGTTCGTTGCTTTTGCTTCTTTTTCCAATTCCAATGCTTGTGCTGTCGTAATAGATTCTGATTCAACCTCATTTAATTTGCTTTGTCTATTATATGATGGAACTAAAGCTGGTAATTTTTCAATAGCTTCTTTGGCACGATTTACAGCTATGGTGTGTTCACGCTCTAATATGCTATCAACCTTGTTCATAACATTATCTAATGTGCTCATTGAACTATTGTTATTAAATAGAGTTTCAAGATGAGCTTTTTTATCATCATTTGAAGGTAAAAGATCTTTTACTTTGTTTATTTTTTCTCTTAATTGACTTAATTTTGCATCAACCTGAGCTCTATCTAACGCTTGTTTATATAGTGCTGCTAGATCATTGTAATTTTGTTTAGTCTTATCAGTTTTAATTTGATTAATTTTTTGTGTTAAAGTGGTCTTAATATCACTTGGCAGCAGTGACTTAATTTTATTTTCAACCAAGATCATTTTTTGATTTAGTTTGCTTGCGGCTTCGGCTGCAATTGCATTATATTGTTGGACAGCACCACCGGTTTGATTTAAATGTTGCAATCTTGAATTTAGACCAATATAACTACTTCCATTTTGGTAATCATAATCTTTTAATCAAGCTGTGTTAGGATCAATTCCTTCATTATAGAAACTTCTATAAGTAGTTTGTGGATTGTTTTTGGTTAAATGTAATTTTTCCACGGCTACTTCGGCTTTGGCTTTTGCTAAATATTTATCAGCATTATTATTTAATAATACTAATTTTTCTTTAGCAGCTTTATACTCATTTTTGATTTTTTCACCAATTTCAAGAGCGGTTTTATTACCTGCTTTTTTGAAATCATCAATATTTTTTCTTAAAGCATTGACTACTTTATCATATTCAGCTTTGAATAAAGCTTTGGCTTTTTGTTTTACGGCTGCATCATTTTCATTGTCAAATTGCTTAGTTGCTGTACTTAGGGCACTATCATAGCCGTTGACTTCTCTAACAGCTTCGCTGTTGACTGTTTCTATTGAGCTTGCCGTAGTTGTTGGAGCATTATATTGCTGTGGTGATAAAGCGTTTGTTATTTGACCTTTCAATTGATTAGCAAATTGGTCAGTGTTTACTAAATTATGGAAGGCTGTAATATCACTATTTTCTGTCGTAGGACTTGCAAGAGATTTCAAGTTATTTATTTTTGTAATTAAGTTGTCTAATGCATTTTTTACACTATTTATATTAGAACTTTCAGCATTTAATTTATTTGTGCCTGTTTCAAATACATCTTTATTAGTGTTTGCTATATTGTTTAATCCATCTAGACCCGCTTTTACTTGTGCAATATTATCAATTGCGGTTTTAATAGCAGAATATTTATCTTCAGCTAAAGGAGCAGTAATTGCATCATATTTATCTTTAAATTCTTTAGCAGCCGCTGCTTTTTCAATCGCCCCTTGTAATCCATTTTGACCAGTATATGCGTCATATGCATTATTAATTTCGCTGGTAGTTGAATTAGGGTTATTTAACACATTATTTAAGGCTTGAGTAGCACTTGTTTTAGCGCTATTTAAATAGTTTTTAATATTGTTGTATTTTGGATCACTATAGTTAGCTAATGCTATATTGAATTGTGAATCTTTATTATTTCTCTCGGTGATTTTATCTCTTCTGACTTGCTCTTGCGTTTTTAGGTTTTCAAACGCAGTGTTTAAAGCATTGTAGTCTTTTGTTGCTTGTTCTAAACTTGGTTGTTTACCCACCCCACTAGTTTGATCAGTTATCTTTTTAACATCTGTCAATGTTTTTTTGATGTCATTATAGCCAGTAGCAAGCTCAGGTTTAGCTAAATATTGATCAACTTGGTTAGCTAATTCAATATATTGTTTATTTTTTTGTGCTTGTTCACTATTTTTTGAGTTAATAAAGTCATCTTTAGCTTTATTGACTGCTGCGGAAGCTTTTTCGTAAGCTTCACGTATTTTATCCTCTTCATTTCCAGCAGCACTTAGATTGTCTTGTAATTGTTTTTCAATTTTTGCTATTTTTTTATCAAAATCAGCTTTTTGACCTTCATAACTAGGATCGGTTGTATTTGTTGATTCTTCTTTAGCGGCAGCTAAATCTCTATCGTAATTAGTTCTGGCGGCTTCTTTGGCTGCTGTTTTAGCTTTGTTTATTGCATCAATAATTTTTGGTATTTCATTAACAAAATTATCAACTGTTGCTTTTTGTGGATCGTAAGATGAACCATCTTTACCAACAACTTGGTTTGAAGAATCTAAAGCATCTTGCAATTGATTTTGAATATTAGGATATTTGCTTAAAGCATCTTTTAATTGAGTTAATTTACCGACTTCTTTTTCGTATTTTGCTTTTTCTTTTTCAATTTTAGCGTTTTCAAAGTCTTTATTTGCTGTTTTTAATGCTTGCGTAGCTTTTTCGTAAGCTTTACGTTGCTTATCTAAATCATCGCCAGCTGCTGCAAGATCTCTTTCTAGTTCATCACCAATTGAGCTTATAGTATTTCTTAATGCTGCTTTAGCTTCTGCGTATGGTTCATCTTGAACATCTTGGGCCAAAGCGTCTAGTTTAGCTTTTTCAGCTTCATAGGCTTTTTTAGCCGCATCGCTTGTTGATTTTTGAGCTTTGTTTAATGCGTCTTGCAATAGTGGTAATTGATCATTAAAATTAGGAGCAATTTGTTTAGCTTTGTCTGCTTCAGGATATCAATTTGTAACACCTTGCGAATCTGGTGTTGCGTCTGTATCTCTACCAACGACTTTATCACTATTTTTTAAAGCATCTAACAACGCTTGTTTAGCATCAGGATAATCATCTAAAGTATTTGCAAAATTATTGATCTCATTAACTTTGTTATCATATTCAGCTTTTTTAGCAGCATCAATTGCAGCTTTATCATTCGCAAATTTATCTTTTGCGCTTGCTAATTCGCCAATTGCTTTTTCATAAGCTTTACGTTTAGCATTTTTATCTGTATTACTATCAGTATCAATACCGTCTAAAACATTTTGCATTCTATTAACTTCTGCTTGATATGCGTCAGTAGCGTCTTTATAAACAGGGTTAGTGCTATTTATATCGCTTTGCGCACTTTGTTTATCAGTGTTGTATTGTTTTTTAGCTACGTCTAAAGAATCATTCAATGCTTTTTCATAAGCTGTATTTAAATTATCATAAGCAGCATTGATTGTTTCATATGGTTTTTGGTTATTAGTTCCATTTGAATGATTATCATTTTTGGCTTGTTCTAATGCTTGTTTGATTGCCGCGTATTGAGTTTTGTCGCCTAAATTGTCATTATTTAGTAACTCAGTAACTTTTTCTTCTAACTTATTGTATACAGCGACTGCAGCATCTTGAATTGCTTGTTTTAATTTATCAGTTTCGCCATTGTAATCACTTGCATCAATTTGATTGCTTTCTTGTTCTTGTTGAATTACTGTTTGCGAACTTGTTTTTTGTTCATTTAGAGGTTGAACTTGATTTGCTTCAATATATTCAGGTTTTTTAACTAATTTATCAATTAAAGCAACTTGTTTATCGTATTCAGCTTTAGCAGCATCAATTTGTTCTTTTTCTTCTTTAGCTTTTCTAAATGATGCTTCTAGTTGTTTTTTAGCTTCTTTGGCTGCTGCTTGTTTTGGATAAGGATCATTAGTTGCTGAACCAATCGCATTTTGTTCTCTTTCAACATCTTGTAAGGTGGTTCTAATTTTGTTGTATTCTGGTTTTGAGGCAGGAATATCATTTTCTAAATAATTATTAACTTCATCTTTAAGAGCATCGTATGCTTCAACTGCTGCTTTATCTGCATCAGCAATTGGGAATTGTTGATCTGCGTAAGCAATATCTTCAGTTAGCGAAGAGGTTGCTTGATTGTAAGCTTTTGGTGTAGATTGATCATTAATTGTATTGGTAATAGAAGTTTTATCTTTTTCTAATTTATCTTTGATGTATTTTCTACTTGGATGGGTCGAACTTTCAGTGATTTTTTGGTCTAATTCACCCAATTTTGCATTGTAAGCTTGTTTTGCTCTTTCAGTCTCTTCAGCTTTCTTAGCTTGAATATCATTATGAATTTGGCTTAATTTTGCAATATATTCTTTGTACGCTTTAACTTTATCAACCTTATAAGTAGGAGAGTCTTGGTTAGCATCTAATTCGGCATTTTTTTGAGTTAATTCATCATTTACTTTTTTAATTTCACCTTGAGCTCATTTTTGAGTTTCTGGATATTCATCTAAAGCATTTGCTTCATTGTCAAGCTCAGTTTTTTTAGCGTCATAATCAGCTTTTGCTTTTGCTATTTCAGCTTGATCAATAGCTTTTTGTAATTCGTCATATTGTGTTTCAGCTTGTGTTACTTTTTCGCCTAATTCTGCAATCTTGTCTTTAGTGTCATCGTGAATTTTGTTTGGTAAGCCTTGTTGTAATTGAGCAATTTTATCACGTAAGGTTTGATTAATTTCTTCATAACGTTGATTATTTTCAAGGTCATTATTTTTAATGAAATCATTTGCTTTTTCACTTAATTTAGTGAATCTATCGTTTGCTTGGTCAATTACTGAATTAATTACAAAATCAGCTTGATCTTTATATGTTTGGGCACCGATTGTTTCGTTATTTTGTGCAGCTGTAATAACATCATTTGCATCTGTTTTTGCTTTTTCTAATTCAGCTTGTTCACCTGCATATTTTGGATCATCTTTTAATTGATCTAATTTTTCAACGGTTTTATCATATAGATCTTTTGCTTTGTTGATTTCTAACACTTTTTCATCAATAGTTGCAGTGAAATCAATCAGGATTTTACTTTGATCATCCAATGTTTCAATTGAAACACCTTCATATGGTGTTGGAGTAGCATTAGTTTTTACTGCTTGTTCTGATTGATCAATTAAATCATTTATTTGTTTATTTAAACCTTTAAGTTGCGGATTGTTATCTACACCTAATTCATCTTGTGCATGTCTTAGTTTTTGCGCTGCTTGACGGTGTTTTTCTTGAGCAGATTTAAGGGCAATTTGTGTTTTTAATTGCTCTAAAGCATTTTTAGCATCACTGTATGCTTTTTTAACATTTGCCACGTAATTTTGGTCACGAGTATTAGTTAGCCCACCTAATGTATTTGATAAAGTTTGAGCAATTTTTGCAATTTCTTTTTTATATCAATCTTGTGTTTCAGGCAATGAGTCATCAATAGTTGCTTTATTATTCAATTCAGTATCGTAAGCTTTTTTAGCATCGTTTATTTCGTTGGCTTTTTCTATTGCTTGTTTTAGGGCATCAACTTTATTTTTATAAACAGTAGGGTTTAAAACGTCATTTTCAGGAACTGTTGAAGTTAGATTATCAGCTATAGCATCTTTGATTAGATTGTATGCTTGTGGGTTTGTTAATGAATTTTCATCATTATTTTGGTTGTATAAATTATTATTAAGTTCTTTAGTTTTTTCAATTTCACTTTCTAATTGGTCAAATGCTTCTTTGGCTAAATTAGCTTTTTGTTTAAATTGTGAAAGTGATTGCTCTAATTCATTAACTTTATTAACTTTAGGGTCTGCGCCTTTGTAAGTATCGGTCTTATCAACATTGACAGCATCTGCCTCAGTTTTAATTGGTTGCATTTCGGCAATAATTTTATTGCGTAATGTTGCGTATTTATTGGTTGAACCCGCATTCGAATCTGGATTTGTAAATACGTCAGCAATATTATTAAACTCAGTATCAAAATCAATTTTAGCTTTACCTAATCTAGCATCATTATAAGCTTGGATAATTTTTGCTGTTGAAGCTTTTACATCTTCAACATTTACGTCTTCTAAATTAAGTTTTGAGATAGGTAATCATTTAGCATCTTCTGCTGCTTTAATTTTATTTAAAGTTGCTTTAATTCCGTCATATTTAGGATCAGTTCAGTCGGCAATATTACTTGGAATAATATTTTCACTATTGTGTTGGTAATTTTCTAAAGCTGTTTTAGCTTCATCGATTTTTGCAATACGTTTTCTTGCTACTGATAAGGCGTTATCTAAAATCTTTTTAGCGTCTGTATATGCTTTTTGGTAAGCGTCTTCATGGCCTAAAGTTGTATATGTTTGTTCACTAACATCGCTAATTACTTGGTCAGCTTTTTTAATTTCACCTTCTAGGTATTCTTTAACATGATTTTTATCATCGATAGCTGATTCGCTAGATTCTTTTTTAATGTCGTTTTTAATTAATTTGTCAATTTCACTTTTACCTGGGTTATTGTATAAATTAATTGCTTTATCTATGCCAATTTGATTTGATAAAATTTCATCTTTAACTTGCCCTAATTTGGCAATAGCTGTACGAATTTGACTTTCGCTCGCTGACGCAAAATCATTTGCGAAGTCGACATTTTCTTTTTCAGTATTGATATTTTGGTTAATATTGAAAATTAAATTTGAATAAGCTTTGCTATTGGTTGCTTTGCTTAATTCGTCTTTAACTTTGTTTAGCTCATCAACTTTTTTATTGAAATCATCAATTGCTTTATTTTTAGCTACATTTTCTTTAGCTAATTCTAATGCGGCTTTGGCGTTATTGTAAGCTTCGACTAATTTAGCAGGATCTAAATTTGCCACTTTAATGGCATCTGCTAAATCATCCTTAGCTTTTTGAACTTGTGCCTCATATTTTGCTTTAGCACCATCATAACCAACAAAATCGCTATCAGATAAAACAGTTGCTAATTCATTATTGTAATTTTCATTAGCTTGTTTAACTTTTTGTGCTTCAAGTTTTTGTTTGTCTAATTTGTTAATGATATTTGTGTAATTTTGTGGATTTAACACATTTTTGTCACTTATTTGTGGGTCAATATCATCAGAGTTTAGAGTTGAGTTATTGTATTTATCGACAGCATTTTGTAAAATTTGTTTCGCTTCTGGATAATTTGCGTATTCAGTATTCTTAGCATTGTTTAATTCATTAATTTTACTGTCAACTTCATTGTGTTTTGCAATAGCATCTTCAACTTTTTGCGCATAATTATTAGTTGTTAGTTGCTCAGTTTTTTGACCAATAAAATCAGTATCATTTGAATTTTCAACATCATCTTTTAAAGGTTTCATCAACTCTTTAATTGCATCTTTAATGTCGCTATATTTATCATTTGAGGCCAAGTCAACGATTTCGTTATATTTATTGGCAAATTCTTTTTGTTTGTTAGCCAAGTCATTAGCAGCTTTTAATTGGTTATAAAATTCCTCAATTTTTGCTAATTCGTTTGATTTAGCGACTTTATCAC
>NZ_JANUYA010000012.1 GCF_024834065.1 Mycoplasma sp. CSL7475-4 | reverse complement strand
TTGTGGTATAATATATTCAGTTGTCAGGGGGGGGTTGTTCCCTCCTTTTCATTTACTAATTTTTTTTAAAATCAAAAAAGCTGCAAGTAGGTTGCAGCTTTTTTACACACTAATTTTTTACGCATTCATTTAAAAAGAAATATCCGTGATGAAATGGATAAGTTTTACAAAAAAATGATGACTATTGGCGAGTTAGAAACCAAAGCCAATTTCGAGTACAACAAAAAAATATTATTGCTACTCGCAAAACTAGATAGCAAGAATAAACTCACTGTAGATGAACTAGAAACATTTTTTGAAAAATATGAGTTCAATATTAACGAGTTAATGGAAAATTTTAAAAATGAATATGAGCCAGATGAAATTAGTAATATTGAATACGCTTGTGATGATTTAAATAGAGAAATAAAACGTAATCGGGTAGAAGAAGTTATCAATCATTCTTTGACACTATCGAAATTAATCTTGCGAAATGATAGAATCAATAAATTATTTGAAACTTTTAAAAAAGAAAATATTGACTTAAATAATTTACGTCTTAATAAAAGCAATGATAATGAAGTACCAGATAAAATCATAAGCAAGTTAAAATTGATTAAAAATAAAATCGAATCAAGAACAGACGAACACAATGCAAGAATAAGTAAATTGTTTTCGGACTATGTGTTCGAAAACAACTTAATTAATTTAATTGGTTTAACTACAACAGCACGCCAAATTATTAATCCTAGAAAAAATTCATTGCTAGAACCTAAAGAATTATTTTTACAATACCCGGTTTATATGACAATTGTGGACGAGGTGTCGAAAAGTAATACTCTGGAAATTATTAATTCATGTATGTTGTCAGAAAAAATATTACTGGCCGGAGATTATCGCCAATTACCACCTGTTCTTGATTTTGAGACGGGTTCAATTTTACAAGAACATATTGAAAGCACTGATATTGCTAAATTATTAGACTCATTCCCGATAATTAAAGAGTTGAGACCTAAATCAATCGATTATGACAATAATAAATTCCAATATAAATGATTTTTCTCGGACGAAAATATAAAAGAACTAATCAATGAACTTAAACATCCGTTCTTTAAATTTAACGCACTTAAATTGAAGAAAAATAGTCAAAATAGCACTCGTTACAGCAACAATTTCAACAAATATTTTTATACATTTTTAACTGAGCAACATCGATTCAATGAAGATATTCAAAAGTATGTAAATGTCAACTATGATCTTGATGAAAAGTTAAGTACACCGAACAAAAATACCACTCCTTATTTAATTAACTATAGATACGAGGAACAAAAAATTAAAAAACCAGTTGTTATATACGACACAAGTTATATCAATGAGAATTTTTACAATAAAAAAATACGCAATACAAATATTTCGCATACCGTTGTGGCAAATGATTTTAAAGCGTTTGACCAAACTACGACATTTGATAGCAACAAAACCACAGCTTCAGCAGTCAATGAATATAATGCCTTTGTAATCAGTGAAATTGTCTCTAATATTATTTTGAATAATTCAGATGGACAAAAATTTGACTTAGAAAAAATCGGAATAATCTCTATGACTCGTTCTCAAAACTCAATTATAAGAGAGTATTTAAAAGAAAAATTAAAAGAATTGAAAACTAAAACAATAAATCGTATCAAAGTCGACACAGTCGACAACTTTCAAGGTCGTGAAAAAGAAATCATCATTGTCGATTTTGTAAGGGCTAAAGGTATGTTTAAAGACGGCAATTTACAATATAGAGATAAAAGAAATTATGACTTTTATAAAAGCGCTGAACGTATTAATGTTGCTGTTTCAAGAGCAAAACAATCTCTAATTTTAGTCGGTGCCTTTGAGGAGTTAAAAGATTTATCATTTAATGTATCATCATGAGATGATAACAATAAAAAAATAGTTAATGATCAAAAATGAATATTGAAAGAATACTTAGAAATTGCACAAGATGAAGATACATATAGAAAGGCTTACTAATGAGTGAAAAATTCAATGCAAAATTATTAATTCCTCAGATCAAAGTTCCCTTTGAAGCCAAATTTAAATCCGTGCAAAAGTCTAATGATATTCAAAACATTATTATTTTATTCTTACTATATGACTTTGAAAAATACCGTGAATTAACAGTTAAGGACTTTTTAAAACAAATTACCAAAATAGATCGAGATTCGCTTATGGATTTTTGTTTGAGCGAGTTCCAATATTTATTGGATAACAAAATAATACTATCTAATAATTTGACTAATTTAACTATTACTGATACAGCTGAATTATACTTATACCAACTTGGTAAAGACGATAAAATAATACATCCATCAATTGCAAGAGAATTTGATAAGGATAATTTTGTCAGTTTAGAGTCTAAGAGTGAAGCAAAAAATCTAGTATTCTACAAAAACTTATTGAGTTTAGAAGAATCTATTGAAAACATGAATTCGACAACAAGCGAAATAAATGTCAGTGATTACCGTTACCTTGATGTTAAAAAGATTTTTGACACAACATATCTTAAGCTTTTAGAATCAACTCTTAAAGTTTATTTTGAAGATAATTGGGATAAAAACAAAGTTTTTGTTGATTTTAATGTACACGGCAACGAAAAAGATGAATTTTTGCAAGAAACTGAACGTCTTGAATGATTCGAAGATGAATTTAGTTTTACCATAAATGAAAATAAAGTTATGGCCAGTGACTCTAAAACCTTAGATTTTTTGAAAAAAGTCAGTGGTTTAGAATTAGACGAAGAAGTACAAAAGGAACTAGAAATCAATAAAATTATTGAAAAAATACTTAATATTGATAGTGTTAATGGGCAAATGAATAATTTTAAATACACAGAAAAAATATCAAAAAATGATTTTTCATTAGCTTTCAACGACGAAATAATCAATAAAAAGTGAACAAAGGAAGAAAAAGAATTCCACTCGCTTTTTGCTAAGTGGGTCTTAATTAAACCAGAAAAAAAGATGAAATTAGTGTATCTAAGTGATTTTGATGTTAATTTTTACAATACTAAAGCACGTGTCATAGGTTTTGATCAACAAGAAACAACGATTGCTAAATTACTGAACAATAAAGTTAACTTTGAACCAGAAAAAATGAGTACTTTTACCGTTCGCTTATTAATTGAGAATTTAGAAGCAATTGTTGGTATGGAAGGATTCAAAGACTGATTATTTGCTAATATTGATGTTATTGAATCATTGCCGTTTTCTGATGTTAAAAAAATAATAAGCGAGCATTACATTGATGATTCGGAAGAATTGATCACTATTTTGGGAAAAATTGATGAGTTAAGAAAAGGCAATATAACTCAAATAAGTGATGATTTATACAATTTTCTTCATTCTATTCAATTTACTGAATGAGAATCACTTAACAATTTAATTGGATTCAAATATAGCGAAAATAATTATCTGTTTAATGGTAAGTGAAAACCAGAACAATATATTTCTGATTTTTATCAAAAACTAAGAGATCTAAATTTATATCGCAAAACCATTGAAAATCAAGATTTTGACAAACAAGAATACGAACAAAATTTAGAACAAATTAAAGATAAATTCGAAGATTATATTGTTAAATTCGTAAAAAATATTGATCCAATTGACCCATCTCAGATTGCTGAATACAAACAATATAATAAATTGCTTAAAGACGTCAAGTCAATAAATGAAGGAAATTTGTTCGAATACAAGATTGGCTTATTGAGAAACATGAGAGTCAATTTAGAGGCCAAATTGAAGAAAAAAATTAAACAGCAACAAAGTATAGATATAGATGACAAAGCTATGATTAATGAAATGTTAAACTTACACAAACCTACTGCTGAATTAAAAAAATTAAAGTCGATTGTTTCAGATTTGCTGAATAAAGCTCATCACGATCACGATAATTCTTTCAAGAACAAAGTAAATAAAATGAGTTTATTTGAGATTGAAAATATGCAAAAAGAGATTGATAATCATTTGCAAAAGCTTGTATTAAAACCCAAAGAAATAACAAGCAAAAAAGATAAGGAGCAATAAAATGAGTCACGCAGCATTTATTAGTTTTGAAATAAACATTGAGACGGAAAAACGCGAGATTGAAGATATTAAGAAAAATCTAATTTCGCTTGCCAATAGTGTTAATTCGCAATTAGTTTGCGAAGAAATAGACAAAATAATGTCACGAGTACAGGATATTGAAAAAAGATTAGAGGCCATTGGTAAAATTAAAGGCGAAGTTGCTGACCAAGATTTTGTTAGCGAGCAAGACTTAATTGAAAAGTACAATTTGCAAAAGAGCAATTTAATTAAAACAGTCCAAAATATGACAATTGATGTCTCTTTTGATGATATTATCAATGAACGTACACGATTAATAAATGAATTAATTGTCCAAAATGGCTTTTTATCAAAAATAGTGCTTGAAAAAATGAGTGAATTACAATTGGATTTTACTCCTGAAAATTTCACTAAAGTATTATCGCAAGTCAAACAAGAAAATATCGATAAACAAAAACACTCATCTCTAAAAGAAGAATTAAAAAAATATGTTTTGGAGCAAAATGTTGATCCAAAATTAAAAGGTTCCTTACTTAACGAATTCATGTTCATTGATAATTATCAAGAACTAGCTGATTATGCACCTTATGTAAAAGAAATTTTGAATCAATATCACGAAGCCATTCATAAAAACGAAATTTATAAATCGATTTTTAAGAAATACAAATATACACACAAAAACATTGAATTTATTGTACAAACTGATGCAGAAAATAAAACAAAACCAAGATATTTGTTCATATCAAAATTTAAAAATTCAGCACTAAAAAATAATTCATTTATACTGAACTTGAATCTAGATGGTACAGTTAGTTATGATATAGGTGATTATGAAAATCACATGTGTTGAAGCTTAGCGGAAAATGTTGAGCAAGATTTAGTTAAATTTGGTTATGTAAAAAGCAAAAAAATAATTACCCGTGGCGTCTCTGGAGCACGCCCTTTAACCAGAGAAGCTAAAATGAAAGTGAATAAAACAAATGCGTAAATCTTTAAAATATTTAGAAATCAAATTAGCACAAAAAAACATTGTTTCCATTACCGGAAATGTCAATGATTTATATTCTTATACAGACGAAAATAACAATTTTATTAGTGTTGATTTAAAAAATATAATTGAAAATTTCGCTCGCCAAAATAATTATTCAAAAGCTGAATATTTTTCTCCAGGTTTTAAATTGCTAAATTTACTGGATGAAGACGGTAATAAAAATTATAAAACAATTACAGATGTAGACAATATTGACGAATTTATGCTGAAAATTGTTGAATCAACTGTTGACAACCCCGAATCAGGAACTAAACACACACCTGGTATTTATGTAATTGATTTTGCTGATAGTATTTTCAATAACCAAAACAATCAAAGTAATTATTTAGATAATTTAATTAATTTAATTTCTCTATTTTTGAATAACAATAATAAAGAGCACTATTTAGATGATTATGGAAGATTAGATAAGCAAGATAAACTTGTTTTAATAATGCGTGATTCAAATAATCTAATTCCTGATATTTACAATAAAAATATTGAATATGCTGAGATTTTTATTAAAAAACCTAATATTGATGAACGTAAAGAAATCATCAAAAACGAGTCAAAATACTTTAGAACATCCGATTCTAATGAATTAGGTGTTGAAGGCACCACCTTGAATAATGTTACCGCATTAACTGATGGTCTTAGTTGTCGTGAAATTATGCAATTTGCGCGTATCAGGGATAATAAACAAACATTTGCTAACCGCTATAATTTGACTAATTTCAATCAAAAAGAATCGCAATGGGAAAAGATTGATTACCAAAAAATTAAAAATTTAAAAAACGAATTTTCTAAAAGGGTTCAAGGACAAGACTACGCAATTAATAAAATATATAATGTTTTAACTAGCTCATTTTTAGGTTTAAATGGTGTTTTATATTCGCAATCAAAAAACAAACCTAAAGGAATTTTGTTTTTTGTCGGTCCGACCGGAACTGGGAAAACTGAAATATCTAAAACTTTAGCCGAATTTGTTTTTGGCGACGAGAAAAAACTAATTAGATTTGATATGTCTGAATATAATCATGAACACTCAGATCAACGTTTAATAGGAGCGCCTCCAGGCTATGTTGGTTACGATTCAGGTGGCGAATTAACAAATAAAGTAAAACAAAATCCTTTTTCAATTTTATTGTTTGATGAAATTGAAAAAGCACACTCTAAAATTCTAGACAAATTTTTGCAAATATTAGAAGATGGAAGATTGACTTCTTCAAAAGGTGAGTTAATTGATTTTTCTGAAACTTTTATTATTTTTACTTCTAACATCGGGACAACCGATATTAAAAAAGCGGACATTAATGATGAGCCTTTAGTGCGTCAAAAATTTATCGAACAGGTGCGCAAACATTTTATTGAAAAATTAAATAGACCTGAATTATTAAACCGTATAGGCGATAAAAACATCGTACCGTTTAATTTCATTCATAGCTACCAAATAATTAAAAGCATTGTTGAGTCAAAATTAAAAGTTTTATTTAAAGAAATAGAGAATAATTACAACGTGATTATTGACTATAGTGATGATATCGACGAATTAGTAAAACATTTAAGTAATAAAAATGATGCACTGATGGGTGCGAGAGGAATAATCAATAATATTGACGAATTATTGAGCAATAAAATCAATGAATTTTTATTCGAGAATTATGAAAAAATAATGAGCACTAAACAACAGGAAAAAATTTTATATGCCAAAATGCAAGTACTTCACGACGAAGTTGAATTAAGTTTTAAATAGAAATAGCTTCAATTATTAATTGAAGTTGTTTTTATAATTAATTATTTAGGCAATATCAACAACTTAAATAACGTATAATTTTAATATTAGCGTACTCAGCGCACTTTATTGCATAAAATGAGTAGAAAAGGATAAAAATGGGAAATAGAATACTTGAAAACATCAAAGTTTGAAAAAATGATTTATTAGATCTAACATTTAGAAATAAGGCAATTAACTATAAGACTAGCTCACTATCTAATCCATCTAGATTACAATTGATTGCGCCGTCTATGACATCAATACTTAAAACGCTTAGCGATAAAAAAACTATTGAAATAGCTAACGTATCGCTTCGTGAAGACGATGAACAAACCTCATCATATGTTCAGTATTACGATACAGAGGCACTTATTGACCAATTAGGCCAGCTAGATGAAAAATATTTTTATAGCAATACAGACGAAAAAGATCAAGCTGCCATCTTGAAAAGAATTAACAAAAAATATCAAGATTTTATTGATCAATATTCAATTAATACACTCTTTTTAAGTATTGGTTTATTGAAATGATATGATGGCGAAACAGAAGATAAATATTATTCTCCTTTAATGTTTGTTCAGACAAATTTGAGTATTAAAAGCAACGCTAAAAGCAAAGGAATTTTTTCACTTTCTTTTGATGAAGAGTCACAATTAGTGCCGAACTATTCGCTATTGAAAAAGTTAAATTATTCTTTTGGTATCAAAATCGATTTACAAGAACTTGAAAAATGTGAAACTAATCATGAAAAATATGAACTTTTAAAAGAAATGCTAACTAATAATTTTCATGATGAACGCTGAGGTTTTTTAGATTTAGTATATTTGGATACATTTAGCTTTTCAAAAATTAATATGTATGCTGATTTAGAACAAAATGAAAACAAAATTGTTGAAAATGAATTTATTAAGTCAGTTTCCAACGAAGAAACAAATGCTACTACAGAATTAGATTTAATAAATGAGGTTAATGTTGAAAGCAAAATCGATATTGCGAATTATTATCATATTTTAGATTCAGACTCATCACAAGAAGTGGCAATTCAAAGTGCTATTAAAGGCAAAAGTTTTATTTTACAAGGTCCACCCGGAACAGGTAAATCACACACGATTACTAATATTATTACTGAGTTATTAGCCAGAAATAAAAAAATTCTTTTTGTGGCGGAGAAAAAAGCTGCCCTTGATGTGGTTTACAATAATTTAAATAAAATTGGCTTAGGTGATTATTCAATTCCTATTCATAGTATTGATTTAGATAAAAAAATTATTTTAAAAAACCTTGCTGATTCATTAGAAAAAGCTGAAAAGCAAATTGTAATTGACCAAAATATATCTAATAATATGGTTAGAGATTACCAAAAAACTGTTAGCTTTTTGAGTGATTATGGTGCTCAGTTATTGAAAATAAGAAAACCATTAAACATAAGTCTATATAAATTGATTGGCCTTTATTACTCTATAAAAAATACTGAAGATTTATTGTTTTCGATCCCCGAGATCAATTCAATTGATGAAGAAAAAATTAATGATCTTAGAGTGTTAATCAATGAATTGGAAAATTATTGTGCTTATTTCAATTTTAGCGTTCAAACTAGCTCGTGATGAGGCAGCAAATGAACTAGAATTACTGAAGAAGAAAAAGAGCGTTTATTTAATAACATCAATTCACTGAGTCAAAATATTGATAATTTGTATCAAAATTTATTGCAATCACACAAATCGCTAACAGTTAATGACCAAAGATTTTGTCAAAATATTTTATATTTAAAAGATATTTTTGAAAAAACTATCAATATTGACAAATTCAACCAAAAGATCTTTGATATTTCTGATTACAGTGAAGAAATCGACAAATATAGCTTAGCTATTGAAAAAACTAACCGCTTAGAGCAATTAAAAACTAAACTAAACTCAATCTTTAAACTTGAAATCGTCAAAGAAGACCTGGTTAAATTCAGAGATTACTTTTTATTAAAAAGCAAAAGTGCATTTCGTTTTTTCAGCCCTAAATGAACATATGTTAAAAAGATAATTAAAAATTATTCCCTAACAAATGATAAGGCTGTAATTGAAGCCAATTTAAATGATTTATTAATCTTTAAACAGCTAAAAGGTGAATTGCTTGAATTAAAAAATTCAATGATAATTAAACCAATCGATTCAAGTGTTGAGGTTTTATTCAAAAATAAAGAAATGATTGAGTTGGCAAATATTATTGATGTCAATTCAAATAGGGGTGATTTTAACCTTGATAAAGTTGAATATTTCAAAACATATAACTCAGATATACGCTATAAAAACGATATTCAAAACACCTTAGCGGCAATTGATAAATTTTTGAATAATTTCAATCAAATATACACGAATTTCAATGATAATATCATTGATTTAACTCAGTTGTCAATACCACAATTAAAAGAGATGATGCACAAATTGAATAACGAAAAGCATGATCTTAATACTATGGCAATTATCAATAGAACAATCAGTGATTTAGATAAATTAGGTCTAAGTGATTTTGCTGATAAGATACTTAATTCATCAACAAAACATAAATTCATGGATATATTTTTAAAACGTTTTTATAAATTATTAGTAGACAAAATTATTCATGATCATTTTGCTCAATTTAATGACTCAAACCTTGAAACTTTTAGAGATATGTTCCTTAATGTTGAACAAAATGTAAGAAAATTAGCGCGAGTTAAGGTGGAAGCTAATTTACTCAATAATATTCCGACAAGCACAGGTCTAGGAAGTCAAAATATTGAGGTCAAAATACTGAAATCTGAAGCAAATAAATCAAGAAAAATAATGCCCTTTAAAAAATTATTTGAAAAAATACCAAATTTGTTACTTCAATTAAAACCGTGTTTAATGATGTCGCCACTTTCAGTTAGTGCCTATTTAAAAGATAGCGATATTGTTTTTGATACTGTTATTTTTGACGAGGCGTCACAAGTTAAGCCTGAAACTGCCATCGGTGCAATATACAGAGCGAAACAAGCAATCATTGTTGGAGATAGTGAACAATTGCCGCCAACAAACTTCTTTAACACAATTGAACAAGATAGCGAAGTTGAAGATTTAGAGCAAAATGCTGTTTCAATTAAAGGTTTTGATTCTATTTTAGACATGGCCAATATCTCTCTTGACACAATCAAATTAAGATGACATTATCGCTCACTTTTTGAAGAGTTAATTTATCCTTCAAATAGGGAAATTTATAATAACTTAATAACATTCCCATCCAAACTTAAACCTAAAAAATTTGAAGGTATAAACAAAATATATGTTAAGGGTTATTTCTTAGATCGTCGCAACGAAGTAGAAGCTGATAAAGTTATAGAATTAGTAAAAAATATTATTTTACAATATGGTATTGAAGCGAGTGTGGGAGTGGTTTGTTTCAATCAAGAACAACAATTATTAATAGAGCGCAAAATTGAAAAATTCAAGCACGACCAACCACGCTTTAGCGCCTTTTTCGACAGAGATAAGGTTGACAATTTCTTTGTTAAAAACATTGAAACTGTACAAGGTGACGAAAGAGAATTTATCATTATAAGCTCAGTTTATGGTCCTGATTCAACTGGCAAAATTTCAATGCGTTTTGGACCAATTAACAACGAAAATGGCTATAAAAGACTGAATGTGGCGTTTACAAGAGCCAAACGTGGTCTATTGCTTGTCACTTCGCTTAATTCAGAAGATATTGACCTAAACAGATCAAATTCACGGGGTGTTAGATTTTTAAAAACTTACTTACAAACCGCTGAATTTGGTGTTAACAAATTAGTAGACAATTTAAAACACGATGGTGATTTTGATTCGCTATTTGAACATGAAGTTTATGGAGAGTTAATCAAGCTAGGTTACGATGTGAAAACGCAAGTTGGTAGTTCAGGCTATCGTATTGATTTAGCTGTTGTTGATCCGCAAAATCCGAATAATTACATTTTAGGTATTGAATGCGATGGGGCCACCTACCATTCATCTAAGACTGCGAGAGATAGAGATCGATTAAGGCAAGAAGTATTAGAGAAAAGGGGCTGAAAAATTCACCGTATTTGGTCAACTGATTGATTCAGCAATAAAGCAAATCAATTAAACAAATTAAAAAGCATTATTGAGAATATAAAAAGCCCTATCAAATCTATTCAAAACAACGAGGAAAATCAAGAAGAATTATTTAAAGTTGTACGTAAAGCAGAAACTAAAATTGAATTTGATTCATTACCTGATTTTTGAGATGAGTTTTTGATTAAATCACAAATATCGCCTTCACATGGTGAGCAATATGCACAATCGGTGTTGGAAAAATTAATTATTAAATTTCAAGCATTGCATTTCACGCATTTGAAGAAAATTTTAAATTACTTATTTGATAGAGAAACATATTCAACGATTGTTCAATATCACGCCAATAAAATTTTCGAAGAACTCTCATATCTAGATTTTAAATGGGACGATGAATTTTTAGTTGCTCCTAATTTAGAGCCCAAAGATTTCAAATTTAAAATTAACAAA
The DNA here is from genome assembly GCF_024834065.1 of Mycoplasma sp. CSL7475-4. Classification (GTDB taxonomy): domain Bacteria; phylum Bacillota_I; class Bacilli_A; order Mycoplasmatales; family Metamycoplasmataceae; genus Mycoplasmopsis. The sequence goes on along the minus strand of NZ_JANUYA010000012.1, from coordinate 6,006 downwards.
AAACGTACTCCAGAGACAGTGTATTACTACGAGTATGTTGACTTGATTACTAAGATTATGAACTCTGTTAAAATCATTGATCAATTATCATTAATGCGTCTAATAGTTTCTTACTTAGGTTATAGTTCACTAAACAAAAAAACTATGTATTATTTAATTGAAATAATAGAGAAAATGGTCGATGATAAATATTTAATTTTTGACGAACAAGAAAACGTGTATAAATCAATAAACTAGGTTAAATATTGAATTTTACCTTTATGCAAATAAATACTAACCGCCAGGTTAGTTTTTATTTAATTTCTTACGCTAAAGTGAGCTAGATAATTTAAAATTCAATCTAACATTAATGGTAAATATCTAGTTTTGAGTAAAAATATACACAAAAACATGTAAAAATTACCTGTTTTTCGACTTGCTAAGACAAAAATCTCTCGTTTTTTTTTTTTTTATATAATCGTTTCATAAAATAAAGGAGAAAAATGAACAAGAAGAAACTATTGTTAACAGCGATTTCAATACCATCTTTTTTGCCTATTGTATCGACTGTTGCTTGTGGCAAAACTGCTAACGAGCAAGAAAATAATGGTGGAAAATCTGAAATTGATCCACAACCAAAGCACCAAATCGAGTATAAAACCAAAACTATAACATTGGCACCAGGAAGTGCGGGCGAAGATGACAATGCGTCATTTTTAGACGAATTGCGTGCAGTTAGAACACTAGGTGATGAATATAATAAAATTGCATTGAATATTAATTTAGGTAATAAAAGATTTAGTAAAACATTATCACGTGATGATTTCAATAATTTAATTTTACCAATTGCAGATCAAACAATCACTCTTTCTTTAGATGAAAGTGGCGAAAGAGAACAAATAGAAGTTTTATCACCAACAAATAAAGATGAACTTGATGAAACTGCGTCTTTTTTAAAAACTGAGTTTAATAATTATCGTGTTCCTGAATCATGATTTGTAGGTAAATTAGAAAAATTAGTTCGTGCAGCGGACTCAAAATTTGTTAAAAACGGAAGAGTTAGTCGTCAAAAAGCTATCGAAACTAACAAAACTGCAGAATATGATGCTGTCGTGAATGAAGTAAAAGAATTTTTAAAACAAAACGCTTTATTGGCTTTTGCCGATAATATCGATATATCTGAATTTAATTACAATAAAAACGGCGGTTGATCATTAAAAATCAAATTGCGTTTAAATGACATCGAAACTGACTTTATCAAACTTGACTTTCAAAAACCTAAAAACTCAAGTCAAAGTGAAGAAGAAATTAAAGCAGAGAATAAAAAACTAAGCTTTACACAAAAAATTAAATCAAAAATTAATGAAAAAATATTAGAGTCAAATTTTGCTACAAAACTTTTAAATAAACTAAAAGTATTTAAAATAGCAATTCTTATTGACGATAATAAACAATTTTCAGCATCAGCTGCCCGTATAATGAGTCCAATTGCGACAGTGCTAGTTAAAAAAGCTGTTCCAATATTACCAAGATTTTTAGTTAAAAAAGTAGTTGATAAATTAGTCATTCCTTCATTGACAAAATTAATAGCCAAAATCGAAACAAAAGCACAATCTAATTTGAGTTAAGTATTTTTGCTCGATTTTGATAATAAAATAAAGCCTAAACACCGTAATCAAAGTTACGGTGTTTTAAATTATTACAATTTTAGAAAAACTTCTTATTAACTATAACAATTGATTGAATAAAATCAATGTAACAGGATATATTGAAGCCGTTAAATTTGAGTCTTGCTCTCGATTTATTTTTAGTCTATACCTAATATTTATTTTATTTATTAGACAAGCAAACGCAAATGTGATAAATTTATTAGTATGAATAAATTAGTAATAGTAGAGTCACCAAATAAAGTGGCTACGATTAAAAAATATTTAGGTGACGAATACGAAGTTATTGCTTCGGTTGGTCACATCACCAAACTTTCAACCAGATCATCAGGCGATATCGTTATGGGTATAAAAATTAATGAATGAGAGCCAGTGTATATTCTTGATTCAACCAAAAAATCAATCGTTAAAAAACTTACTAGTGCTGTTAAAAAAGCAAGCGAAGTTCTAATTGCAACTGACCCCGACCGTGAAGGCGAGGCAATTGGCGATCACTTAGTACATTTTTTAAAATGTGAAGACAAATATAAACGTATCAAATATAACGAAATTACCAAGGACGCTATTTTAAATGCAATTGAAAAACCTTTAAAATTAGATGAAGCCTTAATTGACGCGCAAAAAGCACGTCGTATGTTGGATAGAATCATTGGTTTCAAATTAAGTAAATTAATGAAACAAAAACTATCAAATTCACCAACTAAACCATCAGCAGGACGTGTACAATCAATTGCACTAAAATTAATTGTGGATCGTGAAAAATTAATTGAAGCATTTGTGCCACGCAAATACCACAAAGCCAATGCACAATTAAGTTCTGATTTAAAAGCAGATTACTACAACGAAAAAAATCCAAGTGGCGAAAAAGATTGAATTTATACAGAAGAAAAAGCTGAAATAGCCAAATTAATCCTTGCTCAACCACAATCATTAATCGTGAGTGATATTAAGCAAAGTCAGAAAAAAATGCCAACTATTACACCACTTAAACAAGCGTTTTTATATAAAAAATCACCATTTTCTTCGCAATCAACACAAAGAGCAGCCCAAAGTCTATATGAAGGGTATGGCGATGGTGGTTTAATCAGCTATCCACGTACAGATTCAACGAGATTAAGTCAATACTTTATTGATAATGCTCGTGAGTATATACTAAATAAATATGGCTCAGAGTACGTAGCAAAAGACATTAAAGGTTTTTCAGGAGATCAAGACGCCCACGAGGCAATTAGACCTACCGATATTAGTTTAACTCCTGAAATGGCTAAAGAAAAATTTACTTTAAATAATTACGACTACCAAATTTATAAATTAATTTACGAACACACTTTACAAGCTTTAATTACACCACCTGTTAGAATGTCAAAATCATATACATTTGACAAAAATGGTGTCAAATTTAGACTGGCAACAAGCAAAATTTTATTTAATGGTTATTATGTAGTTAAAGGTGAAAAAGAAGAAATAAGCGACCCTAATTATGAATTGAATCAAGTTGTTGATGTCGCAAAATTCGAAATCACCGATCACCAAACTAATCCACCGGCTAGATATAGTGAAGGTTCTCTAATTGAAGCACTAGATAATATTAAAGTTGGTCGTCCTTCAACATTTGCTTCTACAGTAAAAATTGTTTTAGATAGACAATATGCCGAAAGTATCTCCGGTGCGCTAAAACCTACTGAATTTGGTCGTATAGTTATTGATAAATTAATTGATGCATTCCCTAAAATTATTGAGGAAAATTATACAGCTAGAGTTGAAGAAGAATTAGACTTGATAGCCCAAAGTAAAACTAGCTTAAAACCTGTTATGCAGGATTTTTGAGAAAGATTTAATAAGGTTTATGATGAGGCCGAATTGAATATGGAACATACACAAATATCGTATGAATATGCCAACGAAATTTGTCCTTTAGATCAAGGCGATTTAATTATTAGAACCAATCGTTTTGGCAATAAATTTATTGGCTGCAAAAACTTTCCAAATTGTAAATTCGCTAAAAATTATGTCAAAGAATAAAATTATGTCTCACTCGAGACATTTTTATTTTAAAACGTATGCAAAGTGGGTTTAGGTTTTAAAATATTTCATAATATGAGAGCTTCACGAGTTAAATTTCATTATTTTTTGATTTTCACTTAGCCACTTTTGAAAATTTTTCATATTTTTGCAAAATTTGTTTTTTAATTCAATGGTATATAATAACTTATTCTCTAAAAGTAGAGATCTATCAAATAACGAGCCAAAAGCTTAAATCTACATATATTATTTTGTTAAGTTTTTTAAAAAAATGCATATAGGCAATCTAATCAACTAAGATTAGATATTTTTAAAAATAACTTGTTAAATCGTGCTCTGATATAAGCGTGTAAAAATACTTAATCACATTAAGTTGTAGGAGTTCGAAACGAGTTTTTATTTGTTATTTTGTGTTAGAATTTAAGCTAAAATACTTTTATAAGAGAATATTTTTAAAAATATTTATTAGCAAAAAAAAAAAAAATTATAATACGTAAAACTGAATATAGTTAGAAATTAATATAAATAGCATCACTTTTTCTAACTAGAAAGAGGGAAAATGAAGAAAAAGATTTTAACAACTCTTGCCACCGGAGCGGTTGCGACGACTACTACTGTAGGTTTAATTGCGATCCTAGAAGCAAGATTAGAAAAAGATATATATCCACAAATTAAACCGGAAGCTTTACTTAAAAAAGTTGGTGAAGTTACTGCTGATGACATAGTTTTTTACTATAAAGATAAAAAAATTGACCCACAAGATTACGGGGTTACTATTTTGTCATACGGTTATAACGACGTTAACGGAGTTGGCGTAGCTGATGTTAAATACAACTTTACAGGTAAAATTAAAAGAAGAGATATCAGTTTAGACTTTGAAACTACTGGTTTTAGAACAGCGAAAGACGATTTGAACGATTCTAATGTTGTAGGATTGGGCGATAAGGATTTAACAGCGGCACACTTTAGCGAAAAAATAAACGAACTAAATCAAGAAGCGGGACAAGATCAAAGCAAATTGCTAAAATTAGCAAAAATGTTAATTGGCAATATGTTAAATCAAGATCAATACGACTATCATTTTAGTGATATCACTTATGATGAAAACGAAAATGTAACATTCCGTGTAAGAGCGACTTACAAATTAGAGCCAAAAGATAGTTTTGAACGTGAGATAAAAATCCCTGCATCTAAATTTTTAGCCCAAAAAACACACGAGGAAAACTTAGCTAATGATTACAAAAAATTAAGCGATGAAGTTGCCCAATGAATTAATGACAATTTAGGTCCTGAAAAATACTCGCGCGACATTAAAAAACCACTAGAAAAAGTTAAAAAAGAAACAGATAGCCAAGCCTTACCAAACAAAGCTAATCCACCAGCCGAAAAAACAATTATTGCAGCACGTAATCAATTACAAAAAGCATTTGACAAAGCAAAAGTTGACAAAGCTATTTTTGATCTTGAAGAAAAGCAAGCTGAATTAAAACACTATGACATTAATCATTTAGAAAATAACCCTAATGCACGTCGTGTTATAAAACATGCATTAGATAATTTTTCTCGTTCAAACATTTCGCCTGAAGATGTCGAAAACGTCCCAACATACAAAAAATTTATTCAAAAATTAGATGATGCTTTAACAACAGCTAAACAAATCCAAGCTGCTAAAGAAAAATATGATGAAGAATTAAAAAATAAATTCCAACCAGAACACTTTGGCATTGATAACGAAACAAAAGACGAATACGAAAATGCAGTTCAAAAGATAGTTAACGACTTAAATGAAGCTCAACAACAAGAACTAACTCCAGAGCAAGCAATTGAAAAATACGAACAAGCTCAACAAGCTCTTAGCGATTTAAAAACACGTTTCAATGATAGACGCCAAAGTGCAATCGATGAATACGAACAAGCACTTAATGATTTAAATACTTCAAAAGAGGCTCTTCATGGCATTGATAGATATGCAAAATTAGAAAAAGACACTGAAGATTTGATTAATGCTAAAAATATAAGCGTTGATAAAGCTAACAATTATGCCAACACCACTATTGCCAATATTATTGCTCAAACTAGAGCACTAAATGAATTTAATAACAGCATTCCGGCAGCAAAAGAAGCACTAGATAAAGCCAGTGAAAACTACGATCAAGCTTTAGAACGTGTAAACAATCTTAAAAATGATCCAAAATATGCTGAGTTTAAAGCTGAACTAGAGACAAAAATTAAAGAACAAACAGATGCTATTGCCAAAAATATTACTGATAAAACCATCGATGTAGAAAAATACAACAATGCAGCAGCTGCATTGCAAGCAATTTTGATTAAAGGGGCC
>NZ_JANUYA010000011.1 GCF_024834065.1 Mycoplasma sp. CSL7475-4 | reverse complement strand
TATTTTTTTGCACCAGTTTTTAAAACGCAAAAATCTTAAAAATTTCTGAAAAAAATTAGGTATAATGGTATTAATCAAAAATTAACTAGTTAGGTTTTCAGCTAACACACTAATTTTTTACCGATCCTTTTAAATTATGTTTAATAATTGATAATGAAAAATTATAAAAAGCGTGATCTAAGTCAAATATGTTTGATACATCGTCGTTTTCTTCTAATGTGTTTTGGGTTTTAATATTTTTGTCATTTCTTTTGCGAATGGTTTTATAGAAAATAAAATTAGGATCATCTTCCGTTAATTCGTTGATACGGTCAAAAGCGTTCAAAATTGCTTCGTGTGTCGAAGACATTAACAAGACATTTTTATGTTTATTATTGATAATATGATAAATTAAGGCACTTACCGACTGTGTTTTACCAGTTCCCGGAGGACCTTGTAAATAAGAAAGACAAGGAGTTAAAATGGCTTTTTTTACTGCTTGTTCTTGTTTATCATTTAGCCTGATCACCGATGGTAAATTTAAACTATAATCATTTATATTCTCTTCATTGACTGAAAAAAACTGTGGATTTTCTATTGATTTTGCTAAAAGCGGATTTTTGTATTGCCCTGATTTGAAATTTCTCAATGAATTATAAAATCTTTTGTGTTTGCTATAACTTCCGTAATCTTCATCAGTAATAATAAAATTATTGTTTTCTTTGAAAATTTTAGATAAGTAGCCTCTAACGATTTTGATTCTACTAATATGTATTTTCTTAATTTCTTCAATTCTAAGATTTTTTAATTCACTATTTCTTATTGAAAATTCGTAATAATCAAATTTGCCTTTTTGTTTCCAAATAGTTTCTTGAGAATCTGTTATTATTTTTTGATTTGAACTATTTGTGGTAGCTAATTTTTCGTTTTCTTTTTCTCAAAAATCATATTCTTTTTTATATTCTTCATATTGACTTGCGAGTCTACTTTTCTCGTCATTTTTTATCTTCAATTCTTTTCTTTTCTCAGTAAGATTTAAATTAACAATTGACATTTCATAATCTTCATTATTGTCATCAGGTGTATGTTTTTTGCTTTTTTTATTAACTTGACTATTTAAATCTTCTATTTCGCTTTCTAAATTAGAAATTTCTTCATTGAGATAAATTATTTTTGTGTTTAGGTTATCGATTTGGTCACGCTTGTCTTTATTTAAATATTTTTCGTCGTTTAGCTTTATCGACTTATTGTTTTCATCAATTATTTTCTTAAGATCGTTAATATGTTTTTCTAAAAGGCCAACCATATCAAAAGGCTTAAATTTCAATATTCTTGTATCTAAAACAATTTTTTCTTCGCTATCGTCAGTGTTGTAAAAATATAACGATGTTTTACCGTTATTAACCACATCAACAAATTCAGAGTTATGTTCGGGCGTTTCAATTCGCATTAAAAATTTAGTTACTTCATTTTCACTATCCATTCTCAAGACAATAGGAAAAATATTATTTAGATTTGATCTATCATATTTTCGCTTTTGTTTTGAAATGTAATCAGTATAAAAGCTAAGCGTTTTATCTAATTTAACCATGCCATTTTGTTGCTTACGGCCTGATTTAAAAATGTTTGACTCTTTGTGTGACTCAATAACTATTTGTTTTAACATACTAGTCGTTAATTGAAAGCTATTGCGTTTTGAGAAAGAGAAAATTAGATTAATGTCAGCGCAGTTTTTATATCCATTTTCACTTAAATGTTTCTCATCAAAATCATCTAATATTCCCACTCGATTGAACTCAAAACTTGATTCTTTTTCTTCATCGAAATTCGTCTTAACATAAATACAAACATTTTTTCTATTATTAAATATATTTTCATCATCTTTTAAAAAGATCATAAAAACAAGCGAATCAACTCTAATTTTATCCTTTGACTCAATAAAAAAAAGATCGTTGTTAACGATATAATAAGATTTAATTGATGATTGTATTCGCTCAAAAAATTCTTCTATATTTGAATCGAGTGTAAGTTCTTTTTTAACAAATGACTCTAAATGATCTTTAATGTAATAATTAAAACGGCTCTCCCCTGATTCGGCTACTTGTTTACTGTCGCCAATTTCCATTTTTTTATTTTTATTTATATGAATAATTAATTCCATTTTTTCACCTTATATTTCTATTTTATCAAAAAAAATAAGTCAACAAAATGATTGCCATATCCTGTAAATGCCACTTATTTTTTCAGTCAATATTCAGTTAAAATTATGTTTTTTCAGAAAGATATTAGGCCCATAAAAAAAGCATTATTGCTTTGTTTTTCAATAAATTTATACAAAAAACCGAATCTTTACGATTCGGTCTAATGATTTTTATCTATCAAATTTTTACACGCTTATGAGCAGGAATAAACATTCCATCGCCTTCTTTAATATTGAAAGCATCAATAAATTCTTGTCTGTTTGCTGCTTGAATATTTGCTCTTAAATTAGTTGGGGCGTGTGGGTCGCTTTCTAATAATCTTTGAGCTGTTAATGGTTGATATTTAGCTTTTCAAACTCTGGCTCAGTTAATGAAAAATTCTTGTGCATTGTAATCTTTTTCCATTTTTGCGGCTGTAATTGCACTCTCTACACCACCTGCATCGGCGATATTTTCGCTGACGGTTAAAGTTCCGTTGCATTTACCATAATCAGTTTCTACACCATCAAATAGATCTATCATAGCTTTTGTTTTTTGCCCGAATTTTTCAAAATCTTCAGGTGTTCATCACATATTTAAATTACCTTTTTCATCGAAGTTGGCTCCGTTATTGTCGAAAGCATGTGATATTTCGTGGGCAATAACAGCACCAATACCACCGTAATTCTGTGATGATGTGTTATTGATTGAATAAAAGGCACCATTTAATATAGCGGCAGGGAAAACTATATGGTTATACATTGGGTGATAATAAGCATTTACAGTAGCTGGTGACATTCCTCAATAATTTTTATTGATTGGTTCTAAGTATTGAGAAAATTTATATTTTGAGTATGTTTTATTGAAATTAAACACATTTTCAATAATTGAGTCTGAACTTACAACTAAATCTTTATAGTAAGGTCTTAATTCTTTTGGATAGCCAATATGCACGCCTAAAGCATTCAATTTAATTATGGCTTTTTTGATTGTTTCTTTACTTAGTCAAGTGTTGTTTTCAAGGTTATTTTTATAAACTTGAATCATATTTTGAACCATTTTTTCTATGTTTCGTTTTGCTTTGGCACCTAGATATTTTTGCCCATAATATGTACCAACTGGAATGTTAAAGTAAGATAAAGCTAATTTTAAAGCATATTTGTTTTTATTTTCTACTTTAGCTTGACCACTCACACTTAAAGAATATTGTGAGGCTATAGTTCTTGTTTTTTCATCTAAGTATTTTGAAAAGCGAATAATAAATTTAACTGCGATTCATGCAATAATTTTTTCAAAATGTTTTGGAGAAAATAATTTATCAATATTTAAAGCAAAATTGTCATCACTGAAAACTATTTCATCGACTTCCTTATTAATTATTGAGCTAACTACTTCTCTAAAGTCAAAGTTTTTAGTTCTATTAGCGATACGATTGAATTTATATGGTTTGTATAATTCGGTGTATTTAACTTTTTGTAATGATGTTAAAGAATATTTAGCAATTAATTCATCATATTGTAAAGTCAATTTAATTAATTTATTAACTTGTTTAACATCGTCGATGTAAGGAGTTAATAATTTTTTCGCCATTTTTTTGAATGATGTTAAAAATTTAGTTTTGATTTCCTCGTTTTGATAATGATCCTTATCAGGCAAAATATGACTAGCTATACCTGCGTATAATGTTTGTTTTTGCGAGTCTAAAAAATCACTTTCTACACCAAAATCAATTGGTAAAGGGTAATCTTTTAGTAAAAAATCTACATATTTTGTCATTAATTCATCCATGTTTTGAATGTTTAATATTTCATTCAAATATGGTCTTAAAGGTTCAACACCTCTTTGGTTTCTTTGTTCAAAGTTAGCGGTTAATTTGTAGAAACGAGCAAAATTTTGTAAATTTTGATCAATTAATTTTCCTTCATCATCCTTTTTTACTAATCTTTTCGCTAGACGTGCGACAATTTTTTCGTTTTCAATATCCAATCTCACGAACTCGCCTATCGATGTTCGATCAGATGGAATTTCAGTTTGTTCTAATCATTCATTATTTACCGATTTAAACAAATCATCTTTTATTTCATATTTCATTTTTTTCTCCTTCTTTTTTTATTTAAATAAAACTTCATAGATTTCATCATAGCTTTCGACTGGAATAAATTTAATTGCTTCCTTAACTTCTTGAGCAATGTCTTTCAAGTTTTTTTGGTTTGATTTAGGTATAAATACAGTTTTAACACCTTTTTTATACGCCGCAAACGATTTTTCTTTTAGTCCACCGATTTCAAGGACACGGCCTCTTAAAGTAATTTCACCAGTCATCGCTACATCTTGGCCAACTGGTTTGTTGCTTAATGCAGAAATTAAAGCAGTGGTGAAAGTAACACCGGCACTTGGTCCGTCTTTAGGTACAGCTCCTTCTGGAACGTGAATGTGTACTTCATTTTCCTCAAAGTTGAAATCAATATCAAATTTTTTGGCATTAGATCTTACATATGAATATGCAATAGCTGCCGATTCTTTCATTACATCTTTTAATGAACCGGTTAATTTAAAGCCACCGTTTTTGCTTGGATATGGACTAACTTCAATTTGTAAGGTGCTTCCACCAATTGATGTGTAAGCCAAACCATTTACAACACCAATTTGAGGTTCGCCCACTTTATTGTTTTCACTGTATTTTGGAGTTCCAAGTAATTCAAAAGCAGTTTCTTTATCAATCTTGAATGTTTCAATTTTTTCGCCTGAAACAATTTTAGTTACTATTTTACGTGCTAGTTTATCAAATTGACGTTTTAAAGCACGCACACCGGCTTCGGCTGTGTAATTTTTAATAATTGCTTCAATAACATCATCTTCAATTTCGAATTGTTCTGGTTTTAAATGAGCTTGACGAATAGAAATTGCAATTAAATGTTCTCTCGCAATTTTGATTTTTTCGCTTGTTGTGTATGAGTTCAACTCAATAATTTCCACTCTATCCAATAGAGGTGCTGGAATATTTTCGTAATAGTTAGCAGTTGCAATAAACATAACTTTTGACAAGTCATATTCATGTTCTAAGTAGTTATCTTGGAATTTTGTGTTTTGTTCAGGGTCTAGCACTTCTAACATCGCTGACGATGGATCGCCTTTATAATCTGAAGACATTTTATCAATTTCGTCAAGTAAAATTAATGGGTTTGAGACACCTGCTTTTTGAACAGCTTTAATAATTTTACCAGGCATTGATCCAACGTAAGTTCTTCTGTGACCTCTTATTTCACTTTCATCGTGAACCCCACCTAGTGAGATTTTAATGTAACTTTTGTTTAGAGCTTCAGCAATTGCTCTAGCTAATGATGTTTTACCAGTTCCAGGAGGACCTACTAAAGTTAAAATTGGAACATTATTGAAATTTTTCTGTATTTTTGTTGAATTTTCTTGATTTTCTTTGAATAATTCTAAATCAATTTGGTGTCCATTGTCAAAAGGTAATAGAGTTTTATTTTTGTTTTTTCTTATCTCATTTTTGTGATTGATGATTAATGATAGATATTCAATAATTCTCTCTTTCACTTCACCTAAACCGTAATGGTTTTTGTCTAAGATTTCTCTTGCTTTTTTGATATCTAATGTTTCAACTTCTACTTTTCTTCATGGAAGTGATTTTAAGGTGTTAATGTATGTACCAGTAATATTGGCATCAGGAGTTCCTGACATCATTCCTTTTAATTTTGAAGTTTCACTTTTAATCAATTTTGTTACTGAATCAGGGAACATTTTTGCTTTTTTATCATTACGCATGATTTTTGAATATTCTGATTCTTCTTCTTCAGGATCTAAATCTTCTGATTGTAAAATTTCTTTTATTGATTTTAATTTTTCTTTAAGTAGATATTCTCTTTGTTGTTTTTCTAGATTATCTTTTACTTTTTTATTGATTTCATCTTCAATTGAGTATTTTGAAACCGACTCTTTTTCTTTTTTTCTTGGTTTCATTGTAGGTTCAAAAACAAAAGTATCGTCTTCTAATTCTTTAGGCATTTTTCTTTTGCCTATTAAATCACTAAATAATTCAATATTTTCAAATTCTTTTTTCTCTTTTGGTGAAAGATCTTTAATAAAGTAAAATCTACGAATAAAATTAGATACTATATAAATAGCTTCTTGAATATTTTCGCTACTTAACATTTTTAGTTTAGTTAAGCTATCTACCCCACTATAGTATGAAATCGAAGCAACTACATCAATTAATGAAGAAAAATTCATATTTGTATCATAACCAGCATATCCTTTTTCGTTAGTATCAGTATTAACTAATGAATATGGACTGTTTTCAACAACTGTAAATGTGATTTTTGCTCATAAGGTTGTTTGTGCTAATTGGGTAACTGCTTCTTCGATTTGACTCAACATTGCAGTTGATTCCACAAATTTTTCGACATCGTCGTTGTATGGAATTTTGACTGTTTCCATCGCAAATGCGTCTTTTATTAATTCTGTTTTATTGCCTTCTTGATCATACATATCTTTTCAAATATGTCTGCTAATTCCCGCTAAAAGTAGTGATCAAACACCATTTTCTTTTTTGACTACTTTTTTAACACGAGCAAATGTTACAAATGATTCAATATCTTCTGAAGTTAATTCCTCGTAAGCTTTAGCTTCATTTTTTTGAATTAAATCAAGATCTACAACATTGTATGCTAAAACTAAGTATTCATCTTTGCGTTCTGATGAATCAACATTTTCCGCATTCAACATTTCCTCTTCGTTTTCAATTTGATTATTAACTTTATTTTGTAATTGTGTTAAGTATTCTTCGGTTCAAAATGAGCCATAAGGTATTACATCAATTTTTCTAACTTCGTGACCGTAAATCACACTATTTGATAATTTAGGATATCCTAATCTGGTGATTAAAAATTTCTCTTTCATTTTTACCTCTTTCATTTCCTATTATTGAATATATTTTAGCACAAAGCGAGTTAGAGTGCTAAAAATAAAAAAAATTGTGAAAATTTATTATTTTAGTTGCATATAAATAGAAAAAAGGCTTACTTAGCCTTTATAACTATGTTTACTATTTTATTTGGGACAAAAATTTCTTTAACAATTTCGGCATCTTTTAACCAATTCGATACTTCAAGTTTTGCTTTAGCAATTACATTATCTTTAACATTCTCGTTTTTATCAACACTAATTTGGCCACGCATTTTACCATTAATTGTAACACCATAATTAATAGTGTCTGATTCTAATGCTTTATGGTCAATATCAAAATCATAAAGGTTTTTTAAATCAAAAAATCTTGATGATAATTCTCATGCTAAGTGAGGTATAAAAGGTTCTAATAGATTTAATATCACATAGAAAAACTCAGTATTTAATTGGTTAGAATCAACTTTGTCATAGGCGTTCATTGTTTCCATACATCAAGCGATTAATGTATTAAATGAGTAGCCATTGCGACGATCATTAAATATTTCTTCTTGTTTTTTCAATCCTAAGTAAAGTTTGCGACGTGCATTTTTTTCATCTTGGTTTAGTTTTGATACATCAATGTTTTTGAAATCTACAACATCTAGTTTTGCTGCTTTTTCAATCAATCTTTGAATAAATTTACTGCTACCTTCAATCCCTGAAGTTGATCATTCAAGTTCTTTTTCAGGTGGGGCGGCGAATAAAATAAATAGTCTTAATGTATCGGCGTTATATTTAGCGACCGCATCATTAGGGCTAACTGTGTTACCTTTAGATTTTGACATTTTAGCACCATCTTTAAGCACCATTCCTTGTGTTAATAAATTAGCGAAGGGTTCTCTAAAATCTACATAACCTAAATCAGCTAAAACTTTATTGAAAAAGCGAGCATATAATAGGTGTAAAATTGCGTGTTCAACACCACCAATATATTCGTCAACTTGACCTCAGTATTTTGAAGAATCCTTATCTATAGCGACTTGTGAGCGTAATTTAGGTGGCACGGTGTATCTTAAAAAGTATCAACTTGATTCAAAGAATGTATCAAAGGTGTCTGTTTCACGTTTTGCATCAGCTCCACATTGGTGACATTTAACATTTAATCATTCAGGATTGGTTTGTAATGGATTACCCGGTTTTGTGAAATCAACTTCTTCAGGTAAAGAAACTGGTAAATTAGCAATTGATTCAGGTATTACTCCACAAACTTCACAATGAATCATAGGGATCGGTGCTCCCCAATATCTTTGTCTGGAAATACCTCAATCTCGCAAGTTCATTTGGACGTCTTTTTCTAAATTAGTGCTATCTATTTCAAAATTGTTTTGTTGTGTTGGCAGATTATTTTTTAAAGCAAACTCGTAATGACTTTTTAGCTTATTACCATTCACAAGAACAACACGATCACTAGCACCTATTGAAGCAAAATCACTAACTACTACTGGGTATTTATGCGAATTTAAACTTGAGCTAGCATAAATATTAAGTTTTAGTCCTAATTGCTGTGAAAAATCTTTAGCAATGGCTCTTGATTGAATTTTTTCAATAAATTCACTCTCTTGTTGACTGATTAATCCAAGATTAGTCATTTTTTGCACTAGCGGATGAGATGCAGAGATTGAAAAGAAATCAAATGTTTTTAACTCTTCTACATCTTTAACAAAAATACTCAAAGTGTCTATTTTTTGATCTTCACAAAAAATGTCAAATTCAACTTTATTTCCGTGCTCAAAACCTATTCATCTTTTTTGCATTGTTAATACTTTTTCGGGTCAGCGTTCTGTAAGTGTGTTTAAATCATTTTGCAACTCTTGGGCATAATCTTTAATTTTTAGGAAGTATTGTTCCATTTCTTTTTGAACCACAGGTTGATCGCAACGTCAACAAAAACCATCAATAACTTGCTCGTTAGCAAGGACAGTTTGGTCATTTTCACACCAGTTTAGTGGTGATTTTTTGCGGTATACTAAACCTTTTTCCCACATTTGGATAAATAACATTTGTTCTCATTTAGTGTACTCAGGATCGCTCGTAATAACTTCACGATCTCCTCACGCAAACGAAATACCTAATCTTTTTAATTGTGGATTCATTTTTGCAATATTTTCATAGGTTCATTTTTTAGGATGAATACCATGTTTAACAGCTGCATTTTCGGCTGGTAAACCAAAAGCATCCCAACCAAATGGGTGTAAAACATTAAAACCTTTACGGCGGTAATAACGTGCCATTACATCGCTAATTGAATAATTTCTAACATGTCCCATGTGGATATTTCCTGATGGGTATGGGAACATACTCAAAATATATTTTTTAGGTTTATCTGAATTATCTAAAGGAATTGAATATTGAGTTTCATCTCAATATTTTTGTCACTTTAACTCAATTTCTTGTTGATTATAATTAAATTTTTTTGTCATAATGCTATCCTTTTGTTTTGTTAATTGTTCAAATGATAAGTAAAGCTGCTACGAGCAAAAGTAGCGAATATACCGAATAAAAAGATTGAGTTTATTAAGTAATTTGCTAAATTGAAACTCATAAACACAACTGAACCACCTAAAAAGTAATTCGGTATAAAGAAAAAAAATGGTTTAAAGTTTGCTTCATAATTTTTATATAAAGTTCAAAAACTAGCGTCAGGTAAATATTTAAATAAATAGAAAAAGACGGGTGTGGCAATAAATAAGTTAATCAGTGTCAAGGCAATACTTGCCAAAAATGTTGAAACGATAAAAGCAATTAAATTTGCATAAATTTCTCTTTTACTGTGTTTATGATTCGACAATAATTTGCTAAATAACTTAAAAATTAGCAAATAAAATAGAATAAATACTGCCTGGGAAATAATTAGCATACCTTGACCTAATAATCCGGTGGGATCATAACCTAGGGCAGAATAGGAAGGGCCAATTACAAAAATTCCTATCAGTATTAATAATCCCCATCTAAATCCTAAAAGTCTAAATGCCGCTAAAGAAAAAACTAATGAAAAATTAAATTTTAGAAACGAGTTAAATGGTAAAAAAGAACCGATAAAATCAGTAATAATTGCCAAAGCTAAAAATAAACCGCTTAAAACTATTTTAAAAATAGTCCTTCTAGAATTGTAACGCATTATTTCGTACCATAGATGCGATCACCAGCATCTCCTAAACCTGGTTCAATATATTTATTTGAATTTAGTTTTGGATCGAGAGCTGCTAGATAGATTTTAAAATCTTCGCCAAATTGTTGAACTATTCTATCAACACCTTCTTGCACACCCACTAAACACAATAATTGAATATTATTAAAGCCATCTGAGCGCAATTTTTGAATTGCATCAGCTGCTGAACCACCAGTAGCCAGCATTGGGTCAACAACAATAATATAACTATCTTTAGGAACTTCAGGCATTTTGTAAAAATATGTTTCAGGTTGGTGAGTGATTTCATCACGATATAACCCAATGTGTCCCACACGTGCCTTAGGCATTAATTGCAATAATCCTTCTGTCATTCCTAAACCTGCTCTTAAAATTGGCACAATAACAATTTCTTTGTCGTAAGTTTTACCAGCAAATTCTTTGTCAAGCGAAGTAATAACAGTTTTCGGTTTAGTTTGGTATTCACGCATAATTTCGTAAACCATTAATGATGCTATTTCGTTTAAATTTTGACGAAATACTGAGTGATCAGCATTTTTATCACGCATATTAGTTAGTTTTATAGAAATTAACGGATGTTCAATAACTTTTAACATTTCACCTCTTCATAAATTAAGATTAATATATAACTTAAATAATAACATATAAAATTATGCAGAAAAAATGTTTTATTAATCTTTACTCATAACAAGGCTAATATTGCTGTGTTTTCATAAAAAAAACAAATTAAACCTCATTTTGGGGTTTAATTTGTTTTGCTTTATTTTCCAGAAAATCTTCAATTTTGCCAGTTATTATATTGACAATTAATGTCATCGGAATCACAATTCCAATCGCAATTAAAAGCTTTCAAAAAACCGTTAGTGCACTTAAAGAAAGCAAGATAACACTCAAAAATAAAATCCCTATCGGTATTGAAAAATTCAATGATTTGATTTCTAAGATATTGAATTTAACTAGGATAACATTAATTAATGTCGCTATTAAAAATATTGATATTGGCACAAAAATAATGATATTTTTATTGGTTATGATTTGGTTATTGAAATCTTTAGTTGCGATTAGTCAAATAATTAGCAAAGGCAAAACAAAAGCGAAGGAAATATAAAATACTGCGCGTAGTGGTGCGTATTTATTCATGATGAGCTTTTAGATCGTTTAGCATTAAGATAAACTCATTTAATGTTACTGTATAAGTTTCGTTTTCACCATATTTACGGTACGAAATTGTTTTATCAATAGCTTCTTGTTGACCTAAAATCACTTGATATTTAGATTTAGAAATTTGAGCTTCACGAATTTTTTTGTTCAATCTTTCATCTCTATCATCTAATTTTACTCGAAAATCATGGGCAAATAATTCGTCAGTAATTTCTTTGGCATAGGCCAAGTTTTCTTCTAAATTAACTGGAATAACAGTTATTTGTTTAGGCGCCAATCAGAATGGCAATACTCCTTTAGTTTGTTCTAATAATATTGCAACAAAACGTTCATATGTACCGATTAAGCCACGGTGAATCATTACTGGACGAGTATCATTGCCGTCTTTATCAGTGTATTTTAAGTCAAATCTCATTGGTTGTAAGAAATCTAACTGAATTGTAGCCACAGTAATTTCATGTCCTAATGCTGTGTGAATTTGAATATCAACTTTAGGTCCGTAAAATGCTGCTTCACCTGTAATTGCTTCATATTTAACATTCATTGAGTCTAAAGCGTCTTTAAGCATTTTTTCGCTTTTATTTCACATTTCATCATCATTGAAATATTTGTCTTTATCGTTAGGATCTCTAAGCGAAAGTGAAATAAAACTAATTTGGGTTTTAAAGATTTTTAAGGTTTCATCAATTTGATTGTACATTCGAACAATTTCGTCAAAAATTTGGTCTTCTCTCACGTATAAATGACCCTCAGTTAAGAGCATTCCTCTCACACGTTCAAGGCCAGTTAAAGCCCCAGATTTTTCGTAACGATAAAGTTGTGATTGTTCAGAATATCTGATTGGTAAGTCACGATATGATCTTTTTTCCAGTCCGTAGCAAATATTGTGGTGCGGACAAGTCATTGGCCGAGGAATTAAACGTTCTTTTTCGACAATCAAAGGTGCGAACATATCATCTTTATAATGAGCTAAATGACCAGATATTTTGTATAACTCTTCATTACCAAAATGAGGAGTTAAAACTTCAGTAAAGCCGTATTTTCTATCCATTTTCAATACTAAATTGCGAATTTCATTGTGAATATACATTCCATCTTCAAGTCATATTGGGAAACCTTGGCCGGTTAAAGGATGAACTGTGAAAATTTTCATTTCCTTACCTATTTTACGGTGGTCTCTTTCTTTACGATCTTTTAAAAGTTCTAAATATGCGTCCAGCTCATCTTTATTTTCTCACGCAGTACCGTAAATTCTAGTTAACTGAATATTGTCTGAATTGCCTCTTCAATAAGCACCGGCTAAAGAAAGTAGTTTAAAGTTTTTCATGTTTTTTGTACTTTCAACATGGCCACCAGCACAAAGATCTTTAAATACTATTTCTTTATTCAACGGATCTTGTAAAGCGTAAAAAGTTATATTTTCACCTTTTTGTTTTAGTTCGTCATATAACTCTTTTTTATACGGTTTGTCAGTGAAATCATACTCACTTTCGTCAATTTGGATTGTGACTAAGTTACGACTAGCAAGTTTTTTCATTAATTTTTCAATTTTATTTAATTCTTGATCACTGATAGGTTCTTTGAATTCAAAATCATAATAAAAACCTTCATCGGTTGCTGGTCCAAAGCCAAGTTTTACACCTGGATATAATTTTTCAACCGCTGCCCCTAATAAGTGTGAGCAAGTATGATTTAATAATTTGTTTGCTTTAATTTTCATAAATACCTCTAGTTAAAACCCATTTTAGTTGCTAAGTCTTTAACAATTGGCTCACAAATTAATTTAGCTTTTTGTGCGCCTTGTGCAACGATTTGGTCAATGTGTAATTTAGCTTTTTCGTAATTTTGTTGAACTTTAATCAACTCATCTTTAACAATTTGGGCTACTGCTGTTTTAAATTCAACATAATTTGCGTCTTTAAATTTTTGTTCTGCTTCTTCGAGTGTTATTTCCGCTAATGATGCGTAAATATTCAATAAGTTCAATACCCCCGGCTTATGGTCGGCTATATAAACTTTATTTTCTGAATCAGTGACTGCTTTCATAATTTTTTTGTAAGCAACATCAGGATTATCGTGTAAATAAATTGTCCCTTTAACTGATTTATCACTTTTAGACATTTTTGATTCTGGATTAGTTAATGATTTAATACGTGCTCCCACAGGTGGAATAACGCCTTTAGGTAATTTGAATTGAGTTTTGTATCTTTTATTCAATCTTTCGGCAATAATTTTAGTTAATTCCATATGTTGTTTTTGATCTTCACCAATTGGCACAACATCAGCGTTATAAATCAAGATATCAGCAGCCATTAATACTGGATACATCAATAAACCGACAGGAATTTTCTCAGTACCGTTGTCTTGTTTTTCCAATTTTTGCGCCTTATCCTTAAATTGAGTCATTCTGCTCAATTCACCCAGCGAAACTTCTGAAGTCATTAATCACTGAGCATATGCGTGTTCGTAAATATCAGATTGATAAAAAATTGTACTTTTTTGTGGATCTAAACCACAAGCTAAATACATTGCCACAATTTCCTTGCGAGCTCTAATATTTTCACTAGGATCAACACCGCCAGTAGTTAGACCATGTAAGTCGGCAACAAAATAATAAGCGTCATAATCATCTTGCATTTTAACAAAGTTTTTTAGAGCACCGATATAGTTACCTAAAGTTAAGTCACCAGTTGGTTTAATACCACTAATTAGTCTTAATTTTTTCATATTAACCTCCATATAAAATACGGTTTAATTATATTATATTGCTTTAAAATATCTACCACATATATATTAATATTAGTATAATAAAACTATGACGAAAAAAGATAAATTCATTATTGTAGTTTTAACAATTGTTACCTTAGGTTTTTGCTGACTGTTTTGATATTTGAAAAACAAAAAACACCAACGCATTTTATCGGGAAAACAAAATATTAGCGTTTCACAAAATAAAATTAATAGTCTTGTAGATCTATTAGGAGGGAGAGAAAATATAACTAGTGCCAAAGCGAGCGGATCAAGATTATTTATTGTTGTTGATAAAAAAGAATCAGTAAAAGCAAGTCAAATTATGAATAATAAGCTTGCTACTGGCGTATTTATGTCTTCGAACAAAATTACCTTAATAATGGGCGAATACGCAGCTAGTTATGCTGAGCAATTATCGAATAACTAAGCAAAATTCTTTGTATTTGTCTATAAATTTATTCAAAAAAATGAAATTAAGAGCATATTCTTAATTTCATTTTTTTTAAATTTTTTGTTTTTATTTTGCTTTCGGGACCCTTGCGATATAAGTTGGATCAATATTTCTATTTTTATTCATCAATATTTTGTCTTTCCTCAAATTCTTTCAAGGTAATATTATCTTTAACTGTTTTTCAAGTAACTCTTCCATTTGAAGATCTGCCTAACACAAACGACGATGCATACGAGGGACTATTAAAAAGAATATTTTTAGTTAATTTGCCATCAACTATTTCATTATTAGCTCTACATTTATCTCTAATTTCTTTTAGTGATTTAGGCAAGGACACGGAATGAGACAGACGAATTGCGCTCCCTTTTAGGACTACGAAACCTTCACTTGTTCTCAAACAATTAGCTTCATAATTAACACTAGTTCCAGAATCTTCAACAGCAACAGAAAGGTGAAGCATTAAATCTTCATCTTTATCGTTATTATCTTCGATATTTTGCTTAACAACAGGCACAAAAACCTTATAACCCAAAACACCGAGAGCCATTTTTGAATATTCAACAAAATCCTCTAATTCAGACTCTTTTTCTTCAGTCACGTGACCAGCGTTGGGGTCGTTTGAATTCATTACGTGTAGCCTATCGGCAGAAGAGGCCATATTGGTAAATCTATTTTCAAGATAACTAATTTCGGTCGGTCCAAAAGAGTTATTTTGAGTAGTAAGAATAACAGCTTCGTTGAAATAATCCGGATCTTTTAAATGTTCCATAACTCTAAAAAGAATACCTTCTCCGTTTTTACGAATTCCGGCTTGACCAATATACACTTGATCTTCATCATCATCATTTTTACCAAAAAGAAAATATACACCGCTTTGTTTTAAATCTTGTCTGTCTTTGCTTTTGTCAAGATATAGTCTCGGAACCTTGAACGCAAGCCCAGTTCAATTTGCCATCGTGCATTTTATTCTTCCTGTAACATCACCATCCATTAGAAAAAGATTGAAATTTTTACTATTACTCATTTAATATCTCCATTTTATAATAACTACATCACAGTAAATAAATTATATATATATATATCAATAATAAAAACCGATATTAATTTTAGTTAAATGGGTAAATTAAAGTCTATAAACATTGAACTTAAATAAAATTAGCTAATTAACCTAATGGATATTCGTTTTACTCAATAAAAACAAACACACTTGATTTCAATCAATTGTGTTTGTTTATTGAATATTAAGCAAAATAATTAAGGTAATAACTATTTGTCTTGGATAGCATCAATTGCTGGTAAAAAGTGGTCTAAAAGATATTGTTGGCTAGCACCACCACCAGTTGACACGTGGTTAATTTTATCTTTAAAATTGAATTTTTCACTAGCTGATATTGTGTCACCGCCACCAATGATTGTGTATGCATTTGAATTTGCAATTGTTAGTCCAATTTCTCTAGTACCGAATGAACCAAAGTCTTTTTCGAATACACCCAATGGACCATTTCAGTAGATTAATTTAGCATCTTGTAATTCTTTTTTGAATAATTCAACAGTTTTAGGACCAACATCAATTCCGTCACGCTCAGGTGAAACGTTTTGATCTTCAGAAAAAATTGATTCAGTGTCGTCAAAACTTATAACACTTGCGTTATCTAATGGTAAAATAATTTTGGCTTTTGATGTTTGCATCAATTCTCTAGCAAATTCTAATTGTTCATCTTCGACAAGAGATTTACCCATTTCAAAACCTTTTGATTTTAGGAATGTATAGGCCATTGCCCCACCGATTAAAATTTTGTCCGCTTTTTGACTTAATTTTGTTAAGTAAGAAATTTTATCTTTAACTTTTGCTCCACCAACAACTGCTACAAATGGTTGAGAATTATTGGCAAAAGCAGCGTCAAATGCGTTTAGTTCTTTTTCAACTAACAATCCAACACCCGATTCTTTAACTCTCGAACTAATTCCAACGTTTGAAGCGTGTGATCTATGAGCTGTGGCGAAGGCATCATTAATAAATACTTCAGTAAATTTCGCTCATTGTTCGCCTAATCAATCTGCGTTTTTGCTTTCTGCTTTTTCGTTTAAATCTTCAAATCTAGTGTTTTCGACTAATAAAATTTCGCCAGGTTGTAATTTTTCAACAACATTTTCAAGGTTAGCACCACTAGTTGAAGGTGAAAAGTAAACTTTTTTCTTTAATAATCTTGATAACTCGTTAGCAACGGGTAGCAATGTTTTTGTTTCTAAATCGCTCTCACTTTTTACTCTACCTAAGTGTGAAAGTAAAACTACCTTAGCTTCATTTGCAATAGCATATTTAATTGTGTCTAAAGCAGCCACAATTCTTTCATTTGATTGAATAACACCATTTTTCATTGGCACGTTAAAATCAACTCTGATTGTTACTGTTTTATTTTTAAGATCAATATCTCTTATTGTTTTTTTCATATAAACTCCCTATGTTTGTTTATTTAATTTTATTAAATAAAATAAATAAGAACTTAATATTTTAAATTAAAATAAACACTTACTTACAACAAATACTAAAACAATTCTTATTCTGATTTAAATTTATCAATTTTATTTAAAAAATCAACTTTTTTTCCGGAAAAAAAGGAAAAATAAAAGAATTGATAACACATTTAATTATTAAATATTGACTTTAATACCTTGAAAAAAGGAACATTAATTACACATCTGCATTATATTCGCTACAAGAATGTAATAGTTTTAGTTATTTTGAAAATGAACAAAAGAAAATATCCAGTATTTTCGAACACAGAAGACAACATATCACTTCTTCAGCGTAGACTGGAAACCGGTTAATTCGTTGATTTTGTGAGTAAATTTGTTCAAAAAACTGCCAAAAGCTTTGAAATTACATGAAAAACAACGAACGCTTGAGAACAAAAAAGGCTGGGTGATATATCTAAAGTCAGAACAGGAATATCTAATTCCGATCAACAAAACCCAAATGGAAAATACCCTTTTTTCATTAGATCTGACAAGCAAGTATATAGTGATAAATACTATATGGATTGCGAAGCAATAATAATAATCGGTGACGGCAAAATAGGGGAAGTATTTCATTATATAAATGGCAAATTTGATTTACACCAAAGATGCTATGCTATAACTGATTTCGTAAATATTTATAGCAAGTATCTTTATTTGTTTTTCTCAAGTAATTTTAGGTCAGTGGTAATTAAAGAATCTGCAAAAAATACAGTTGATTCAGTGCGTATGAGTATGATAACAAATATGAACATTTGAAGCCCGCCTACTCAACCAGAGCAGAAAATAATTTCTAAATTATTCGAAAATATGAATACCATGGCATCACTTCTTCAGTGTAAGCCAAAAACCTGTTAATTTGTTGAAAAAAACTGCCAAAAATTTTGAAACTACGCAAAAAACAACAAACGCTTGAGAACAAAAAAATTCAAAAGAAGTTATAGAAATATATTCAATAAAAAATAAGGATAATAAATCATTAAGGAGTTTTTCCGTAACTAATAAACATGGTTTTGTTTTACAAAAAGAGTTTTTTTCTAACGGTGGGATCGCTGTTAATGGTCGAAAAAAGAATTCAAAAATAATCATGAAAAATTCCTTCGCATTTAATCCATCGAGAATAAATGTTGGTTCCATAGCACTATTCAGATTTGACGAAAATGGCTTAATAAGCAATATATACGAAACATTCAAAACAAAAAATGATGTTTCAGAAAATTTTATGAATCTGTATTTTTCAACGACATATTTTAAACACGTTATTCAATCTAATAGTAGCATCGGGGTTAGAAGCAAATTTACCTTTAAAGATGATAAATGTATATATTTCGCTATCCCATTAATTGAAGAGCAAAACAAAATATTTTTGCTGATAAATACTATAAATTCGTCAATATCACTTCTTCAGTGTAATTTTGTAAACTATCAAAGTTAAATAAAAAACGTATATCAAAAAGATATACGTACAGAATTTAAACAAACATCTTCTCAAGAAGTGTATTTTTTATATTTTCTAGCTTTTCTAACTTACGCTGAAGAAGTGATACCGTTGATTCTAGTGAACTAAAGAATGACGAAATTTTCTTCATTTCAGTTTTATTATTAGTTATAAATAATTTAATTTTATCAATTACTTTAAGTGGTAGTGTGGGTATAGTTGTTGTATATGATGATACTTTTAATTCGTTTTGAAAATATGATGTATTAAGCAAATAATAAATATATTCCAAATCAAAATTATCATTTAGTAATATTCCTAAAATTCCCTGTTTTGTTGCCAAATCAACCTTATTTATAGATGTTTTTCCAATTGTTGCACCATTAGAAAGTATAAGATTATTCGCTTTCATAATTCATGCACTTGAATTCAAAACCCCTTTTTCAGTGATGTATGAATCGGTTTTTCATATGTATTTTGAAAACATATCATTAATCTTAACGAACGGTACTTTTCCATTTTTGTAAAACATGCCATTTTTGGTCGAAGGTGTTCCCCCTTCAGACGCAAAATAATACAAGGATTTAAAGTTTTTTTGTTCTCAAGCGTTTGTAAATCCTTTGAATCTAATAGCCGGATAAGACGATTTTGCTGATGCAAACATCTTCTCAAGAAGTGTATTTTTTATATTTTCTAGCTTTTCTAACTTACGCTGAAG
>NZ_JANUYA010000010.1 GCF_024834065.1 Mycoplasma sp. CSL7475-4 | reverse complement strand
TAATAACTTCTGCTATCTTTTTTAGCGACCATTTTGTATTTTTTAAGTAATTTTGCAATGCAATTAATTTATTTTTTAATTTTGTTTTGTAATCATATTTATCTAATTTTTCTTTGGTTTTGTACTTGGTAATTTTCATAAATATCATTGTCATTTAAATCACAATAAAATATTATCAAAAAGGCTTTTTTTGTTTTTTATACTAGAGGACATTTTTGTTTCTTACATGACATATATTAAAAATAGTTTCTTAATATCTAGCTTTAGTATATAATAATATCGATGCGTTCCCAATGTGAACGATTACGAACTCCACAGGATTCGTTGCTTAAGAGTATATTGCTCCCTTCAATCAAATAATTGAATAAGCCTTATGCGTGATGCTTATTTATTTTACTTATTTATATGTTAATCAACCTAAAGACGAATATTCGTCTTTTTTTTATATAATTAGCATATGAAATTTAATAAAAACCAAATCATTAATAATGTAGAAGCAATAAATTTATCATATGAAGGTATGGGAGTCGTAAAAATAGATGACTATCCTTTATTTGTCGAAAATTTATTAGTTGGCGAAATTGCAGACATAGTTATCAAAAAAGCAAATAACAAGTTTGCTTTTGCCAAAGTCTTAAAAAGACACAAAATTTCGCCACAAAGAATTAATGTTCCAAACGAACAATTAATGGAATCGGGCTCTACAGCAATTGCGATGCTATCCTATGAAGGTCAATTGAAATTTAAAGAAGAGTTTGTTAAATATTTATTCGGACGCAATATTCATTTTGACAATGTTTTACCGATACTAAAAAGTAAAAATGAATGAAATTATCGCAATAAAATCACAGTATTTGTGAGTGAATCTAACGGCCAGGTAATTTTTGGTTTATATGAAAAAAATACACACAATATTATTCAACAAACAAATTATGATTTGGCTCACAAAAATATTAATACTATGATTAAGTGACTAGAGAAAAATATCAATAATTTCAATGAATTTATTGAAAATATTTGATATATTGATAGTTTTACCTTTAGATATTCAGAATCATATGACGAGTTTATTGTGATTATAAACACTAATCATTTTGTAAAATTAAGCGAAGACTTTTTAGCTAGTTTTGTTGCAAAATTTCCTAATTTAGTCAATATTATTCTTAACATTAAATCAAAGAAAAAAGACAGATCAATTTCTTTATTAAATAATAAAACTGGGATAAAAGACAAGATCGGAAATCTTGTTGTTAATATAAACTGAAATAGTTTTTTTCAAATAAATTCAAGTCAAACATACAATCTTTACAAGTTGTTAATAGACAATTTGAATCTGAATAAAAACGATGTAGTTATTGACGCTTACAGTGGTGTAGGAACAATTGCTTTAACAATTGCTCCGTTAGTAAAAAAAGTATATGGTCTTGAAATTATTCCTGAAGCAGTACAAAATGCCGAGCAAAACGCAAATATTAATAATATAACTAACTCAGTGTTTTATGCTGGCGATGTTAATAAAAATATTTTTAAAATAAATGACGCCAACATACTGATTGTTGACCCACCGCGCTCGGGAATGAGCACAGAGTTTTTTAACTCTGTAATAAAATATAAACCAGAGAAAATCGGTTATATATCATGTAATGTCCACACAATGTGTCGTGATATTGATATGCTACAACGCAACGGCTACAAGTTGGAATATTTAAGACCATGTGATATGTTTAGTCAAACACACCATATTGAGTGTGTAGGTGTTTTAACAAAAAATAGAGAAAATTAATTCTCTATTTTTTGTTTAGGATAAAGTGATTTATTGTTTTTGCTAAACCACCATTTTTGTAGTCATATGGACTAATAAAATTTGCCATTTTTTTAAATTCAGCACTCGCATTTTTCATTGCGATCACATGTTTTACTTTGCCAACAGTTGTGGAGTCGTTCATAGTATCGCCAATATGAACACAATTTTCAGGTGAAATATTATTTAACTTGCTGAATAAAACCTCTCCCAATCCTTTTGATGCGTTTATATTAGTAACCTCAATAAAAGTTGAATAACTACGTGCATTAAGGATATTTAACTGGTCACCAAACTTACTGGTTAACTCATTTTTAAATTTTAGGAATAATTTTTTATTTTTAGGTATAAAAATAAATTTAAAGATTTCAAAATTATAAGTAAAACTTTCAATCGGCTTTGCCATTCCGCCTTTCAATTTAGTCAATAACTTTATCATCATTGAATTAGTATATGTGCTATTTTTAAAGTCAGAATTCACAATTGTTGTTACTTTATATTTTTTAATTAAAATTGATATTTGTTCTATTATTTGTGTTGGAATTGAAGATGAAAAAAATTCTTTTCCGTCCATAAGAACTTTGGCTCCGTTTCAAGCGATAATGTTCGAAGGGTCATTTATTTGATTTAATATGTCTTTTGTTTTTTGATTTAGGCCTCTTCCAGTTGAAACTATTACTCTAATTCCATTTTGGCGACATTTTTCAATAATTTCCAGATTTTTTTTACTTAAAAGTTTGCGTTTATAATCTAAACTTGTACCGTCTAAATCGATAAATATCAATTTAATATTTTCTAGTTTCATAAGAATATTATAACTTAGAAAATTATTTAAAACATCGTGTATTTTCTAAAAAAAAGAGAAACATTACTGTTCCTCTAAATTTAATTTTGTGCTTAATTTATATGATTTTGTAAAAATCTGATTTGCATTATAAGCAATAAATTTTAATTCTAATTCACCATCGTCTATAAAATGATAGTCAAATTCCAATTTATCAACATTTGTTTGCATGTTTGCGACGACATAATTGAATACTGCATTAACTATTGACTTGTCGAATACTGCCTTGTTATCAATATATCTTACATATTCATAAAATTGATTTTTGTTGATTACAGGGTAAATTTCATCCTGATTTATTTTATATTCAGCTTTTTCTTCAATTTTATTCTTATTCTTTTTCGTTAATGATACCGTCACTATTGGTATGGTTATACTGGCTATTGCACTTAAGCTAGCTATTGGTATTATTATTTTTTTCTTGTTCATTATTTATTCTAAATTTATTGAAAAAGTCAATATTCATTGGGTTGTTTTTGATAATTGTTTCGATATCATTTGCGCTGAAGGAATATTTTAATTCACTTACTTCAAGGACATCTTGTTCAACATCCATACTGATCATTCCATCAAATGGGTCTAAAATTCTATTTTTGACATTTTGTGTGTTGTTGATGTAGATTTTAATTAAATTATCATTATTATCAAAACCACCATTGTCAAAAATATATTTATATGTTGTTGTTAAGTCACCTTTAAAATTGTAAGGAATAAAAAGCCCTTTCTTGTCGAAGTTGTAACCATCTTGAATAGAATTTGTCTTATAGCTGTATTCAGTAGGTCAGTCGAAAACATATCTTTTTTGTTCGCTGTTGCTATTGTAAAATGTTGAAATTGTTTCGGAATGCAAATTAAGATTATTTAAGTTTTGTCATTGTTCTCCGCTGAATGAGTGTAGTTCATTTTTACTCAATGATTGATATTGATTTCAAATTCTTTTGTACTCATCAAATATTGAAAAATCGCTATTATTTCAGTATTTTTCAGCTTTTATTACTGACTTAGAAACACCTATTTCTTCGTTATTTTGATGTGTTATTTTATTGAAATTTATATTCGTGTCGATATAGTAAGTTTTACTATCGATTGTGTCATTATTTAGTTCACCAAACTCAAATAAATATCTTTCAGCGACTTTAAAATTGGCTTTATTTTCTTTGCTTTCAATTCGGTATTCTTTAACTTGATTTGTACTTTTTTTGATATCTCAAATTTCTTTATTGTTGCCGTTTGTTTGAAAAACAATATTATTTAGTTCGCTAAATTTTAAGCCAAGGGAATCTGAAGAAATAACAACGTGGTAAAGTGTTGCTGCATTTGGTTTAAAATCAATATTCGACTTTTTAAAAGCAAAAAAGTCATCAATATTACCTTGTTTGCCTGGGAAATATTCAATCTCCCTTATGTTAATCTTTGACTTATCGATAAGTTTGTTATTGACACTAAATTCAAAATCATCTAGACCTACATTTTGGTTTTTTGATTTATAACTCATAACAGGCACAGCAATGGTAAATGCAATATAGAAGCGATCTTTGTTGAAAAATCTTCTAATCTCAACTCTACCTCTTAACACATTTTTGACTTTTAAATATCTTCGTGCCGTTTCAAAATCATATATATTATGTTTAAATTTTTTATTGGATCGGTAAAAAATTAGTGTGTTAGCTGAAAACCTAACTAGTTAATTTTTGATTAATACCATTATACCTAATTTTTTTCAGAAATTTTTAAGATTTTTGCGTTTTAAAAACTGGTGCAAAAAAATAAAATTTTCTTTTGCACGCGCGCGTACGCCTTTTAAGGCAAGGCAACAAATGGTACAAAGCTTCTAACCGAAGCACCATTTTATACCTTGCTATTATTACTTTGTAATAATAGAGTTTTTCAGTTTTTGTGGTACAAGTTTGTACCACTTTTTAAAAACTGCTCCATAACTACTACAAAAATTATTTTATTTATTTCTTACTATAACTATGTTATAGTAAAATCTAAATTATTAATTTCACAAACCTGTACCACTAATAAAAAATAATCAAAATTTATAAAAATATTGTGCCAACACCTTTTTTCAGGTTTTTATATATTATTTTTGTTTTAATGGAGCTCAAACCAAAAGTTGAGCTCATTTTTTTAATGTGTTTTTTAAAATAATTGAAGACAAAATGCTCGGTATAACTAGCAATCAGGCATATCTTATTCTCATCATTTCATATCTGGTCTTTATGATTTTCGATGAAGTAAAATAGTCTTTTAGCAGCTAAAAGACATTTATTATTTATCTGTTTTTGTCGAGCTTCGAAGATAAAATTATCTCTAAAATTAACATATGCTTCATAACCAAGCTTATCGTTTTTGCTAAAAATTTTGCGAAATAGTTCGACCCATCTTAGTCGATATTTTGCACTATATCAGTTCGTAAAAACTTTCTTATTCTCCTTCGAAGCGAAGTGATTAAATCCAAAAGTTTCATTAATTTTTTTAACTAAATGAAAATAATCAAGCACATATTTGACCCCTATTTTTTGTGAAATAGACTTCATTCATCTGGCTCCATCGCCCTTAAAAATTATGCTATTTTTGTTTAAATTTAACTTTTCAATATAATCATTTAATCGATTTGAAAAGTAGTTTAAATCATTATTTTGATCGCTTTTAGCACTAAGTTTTTTTAAGAAAAATAAGCAAATAGCTGACCTATTTTTCTTCCTTTTATTAGACCTATTTCCACCTATAAAATTACTATGAATAATAGCTTCACGACACCTTAATTTTTCGCCATATTTACGGCCTTGAAAATTGATAAATAAATCATCAATTTCTAAATGAATTTTGCTGTTTTTTTGACCTGCTAAAATAGCTTCATTTTTACTAATTTCTAGTTTATTTTTTGCCCTAATTTGTTCGTCAATTTTAAAGCGTTTTTTAAGATAAAACAGATGTTGTTTCGATGGTTGTTTTGCCACTACTTCAGTTGGTAATTTTGTATTATTAAGGTCTGCTAATATGCAAGCTTTCACCAGCTCAAAATCATATTTACAAATGGCTAAGTTTTTTAAAATTTTATCGTGATAATATAATTCTCTTTTCATCACACCTTTATCACTAAACTCATACATTGTAATATTTAACTCAAACTCACCACCTAATGTAATTCAGCGTTTTTTAAGCCTTCTGGCGATTCTAAAATGTTTATGTGTAATAAATCTAGTCTTAGTTCTAAACTCGTATTCTAGACGATTTAATTCGTCTGCTTTCGCTGCATATAAACTTCTTAAATTACTTAAATTGTCAAAAATGTTAATTTCGTATTGCATAATAAAATTATAAAAAAACACCGTTTTTAACACGGCGTTATAATGACAATTTAGATTTAACTTCTTCTTTATTTTCAGGTTCAGATATTTGGTTTAATACTTTAATATAATCATTTTTACTACGATAACCATTATAGTTCTTATACATGTATTCATCTACATTTTCAGCGTTGCGATAATTCGTTAATTCCTCATCATCCATAACTTTTAAATGTTTAATAAGAGCTCTTAAATGTAAAACAGTAGCTACGGCCTCGTTTGTTTGCACTAAGTAATTTTCATTAAAGCTTTTGTTTAAAGGTAGGTCATTTTTAATT
Organism: Mycoplasma sp. CSL7475-4; assembly: GCF_024834065.1. Taxonomy (GTDB): domain Bacteria; phylum Bacillota_I; class Bacilli_A; order Mycoplasmatales; family Metamycoplasmataceae; genus Mycoplasmopsis. The sequence goes on along the minus strand of NZ_JANUYA010000010.1, from coordinate 20,501 downwards.
TTGGTGGAAAATAAAACCTCACTAACGGATTCGTATTTATCGTTAATGCTGATTCTCTGTATAGTTAAATGATCCGATTCCAAACTATCATTTAAAGCATTTATTACATTTTTTGCATCTTTATTATTCAACTGATAGACAGGATTAAATTGATCATTTTTATAAATTTTAAAAAATTCTTTACTATTCATCACTTGTATAGAAGAGGTGTCGATAAACGACTCTTTTAATTTTTCGCTAAATTTAGCTTTTACCTCACCTTTGATTTTGTTATTATGTTGTGTTACTGATCTGGAATTTAAAAAATATACCTCATTTCCATTATAAAACACCACTAATGGTCTTATATCCCTTCTATTATGATATGCCAGTATTTTTTTACCCATAATATTGTGTGAAAAAGTCTGCACTTTATTTTTTTGAGCATACTTTTTTCTGTTTCATGCTATTCAAGACATATAACCTCCTTATTTAATTATAAAAAAAGCAGTGCAATTATTTTTGCACCCGAAAATATTTTTTCTTCTCTTGTCCACTCACTATATATCCCACTTCCAAGTCTCAACTGCGACGATTCCACTTGGCGATTCAGATATATTTTGATAACTATATTATACACATAATATACATAAATCAAATAAAATTATTTAACTTTTTTATTTAGATATCTAACCTTTATAAATCAGCCAATAATACCACCAATCAAAACAATTCCCACGCCTAATGGTACTAAAATCGTTAAAAGCAGATTTTGTTTAGATTTTGCTCTTTTAATTTCTTCTGCATCTTTAACAGGCACAGGTTCAACAGGTTTTACCTTATCTAAATTATCAATGATATCTAAACTAGTAATATTTTTAATGTAAAAACTACCTTTATTTTTCGAGACATTTTCTACTGGATAAATAAATAATATATCTTCTAATTCTACATTTTTTTGGGAAGTGATATTTCTTACAAGTTTATCTATTTCTTCGAAATTAAATTGATAGTCTATTTTATATTCTAATTTATATTTCTGATATAGAAAATCAGAAACATTTTTAATAATTTTATTTCTTAAATTGCCTAAATCATTTTCACTATATTTAAAAACTCATTTAACAACTAAACTTAAATCATAAAGAATCCTATTTCCGTTTTCATCATTAACAAATTCTGCATGATTTGTAATATTTACAGTAGTAGTATTTCTAATTTTTTTATTAATACCTTCAATTATAAAATCAAATTTTGCTGATTTCCCTTTTGACAAATACCAAATACCTTCATTGTAATTTATTATTCTCACGTCGTAATTAAGGTTTAAACCATACTTATTTAATTCATCTGTGATATATTCTATTACCTTCGTTTTTAACCCAACAATATTATTTTCGTTAATTATCAAGTCATCGATTTTAATGTTTTTAAGATCTATATCATTATCAATAATTTTATTCGTCGTATTAATTACTCCCACATAAAAAACGCCATTTCTACCATTTAATGCCTCTAAAACCAATGATGACTTACGAGGTAAGTTTACATTCGAAACATTTATCTGTGGTTTAATTCTCTGTTTAATTACTGTATCTAAATTTTTAATTTCATAATCAGTACCTAATTTTAAATGTGGTATTTTGATAGCTATTTGCTCTAAAATAAAGCTTTTAATTTCATCATAATCATCTAAACCTGACAAATTAATATCATCCACAACCAAACCTTCAAAAATATTGTTTTCATTGCTATTTATTGACTCTTCATCTGCAAAACCTTCAATTTGCAATATAAAAGTGTTATTAGGTTCAATTCTGTACTTATCTTTATATTCCTCTTTAACTTCAACATCAATATTTAAAATTTTAGTATCTACATTAAAGCTCAAAGAAATGTTTAATTTACTTACTTCCTCCATATCATTAGTAAAAATTCTATTTATATTTTGATTTAACTTTTTAGTATATTCACTAACTAAACTATCACGTGCTAAACTCAATAATAGTTCTTGATTTAGATTTAAATTAATTAAAGTTTTTGCACTAGAATCAACATCTCTAAACTTAACATTTAAAAAATATCTCTGTTGTAATCTATAAATATCTTCACTTGTTTTTGGATTCAAATAGATATAAATACCTTGCTTATCTTCACTAATTTCAATGTTAGCAATATTAACTTCACTTTTATATTCAAAATCGCCTAATATATCTCTATACGCTTGCTCAAAACCATTAGTAATATATTTTTCCCTAAATTCTTCACTCGTATATTGATCGTCATTAATTGCATTAAATACTGGATTTATACTAATAAAATCATTGTATTTTGCACTTCAGTACAATTCGTTAATATAACTTTTATAATACTGCATAGCACTTTCATAATTTAAAGCTACAATATCTTCATCTTTTAAATTATGTTTTATTTTTAAATAGTTAAAGAACTTTATTCCTTGTTTTGTTTTTCAAAGAGGTCTAATCTGTTTAGAATCCAAAACAACATTTTCCGTAAAATAGCTTTGTGGATTTGAATTTTCTTTTATTAAAACCAACTTAAAATTACTAATTGACTTTTCAGCATTTGATGCAAATAACCAAATCCCTGAATTAGAAAAATATGTATTATCAGAGGTCTTTATAACCTCCTCATTATAAAATTTATTATTATCTTGTTTCACAAACCACAAATAATTATCGTTTTGTTCTAATTTATATAATGTAAATTTCTCTGTCTTACCAATAAGTTGTTTTAATCCACCTTTACCAAGCACAATAGCTTCGACAATTAAACCTTTATCTAAACTATTATTATCGTGAGGTGCAAAAAGTGTTTTAGTGTTAAATGGTAGCTTAGTTAATTTATAATATTCTCTATCTTTTTCATCATTGTAATATATATCAAAATTATTTAAAGCTTCATTTTTTAGCTGACTTTTGCTATCAAAGAGACCAAAATCAAACCAAACTAGTTGTTTTTTCGTCCCTGTTTCTGGATCTATACTCGGATCATATTTAGGATTTTTAATGCTATTTCCCTTATCATCTCTTAATAAATTTCCCTCACTATCTTTTATAAATTCCTCTATTAATTCTTTTTGTTGTGGATTATTTTCAGGTTCTCAGGCATATCACTTAAAATCAACTTGTGCTGATTTTGAATCTATAAATAATACTTTTGTATAATGCATTTCTAAATCAGCATCTAAATTACCTGGACGAGAATATTTATAAATATCAATTTTATATTCATTTTTTAGATGTGAATTTTCTTGTGTTTTTTGTGTATCATCATTAACGACAACACCATAATCAAACACTCTTTCATCATCACCAGCATTACTCCGATTATCTTGTAAAAATTCTTCAAATGTTCTATCTAATACCTCTATTCTTTTACCATTAATTTTTAAAACTTCATTCTCACTTAACGTTGTATTAAATATTACTTTTAAAGGTGTATGAGCTTTCCATCTACCTGCTCAATATTTCTTTTCTCTCTGTTTAACGCCTATACTCTTAGTATCTTTTGGATCTCTAATTAAAACATCATCAACTAAACGAGTTGTTTTTGCATCAAAATCTACTCACTTACCTAATTCAATTTTTAATCTTTCATCTATTTGCAAACCTTCAAAATTAGAATTAGGTTTAAATTTAACTTTAACATTATCTGCTAATAATTTCTTTTCGCCATTTCAAATAACATAAAGATTTATTTTATCGCTAGAAGCTTGCTTATAAACTAATCGCATATTGATTTTTGCAGAGGTTATATTTTCATTTAATTTTTTAATATAATCATCAAGAAATTTTTTATTAGACTTAAACCCTGATTTAGGTTTAGTATTTAAATTACCACCACTATCAGAACTAATCATAAATTCTGTTTTATTTTGTAAAATTTCATTTTGAATTTTGTATCAACCAGTTTTTAATTCCTCATAATTATCGTGTGCTTTTTCATACTCACCACTAATATTAATAACCAGTCTTTTTGCCTGGTCTTGTGTATTTATATCAATTAAACGACCATTTACCCATTCTCATCTGTCATATTCTATTTCTTCAAATGAGTCATAGCTAATATATTGATAATCATCGTTTTGTAATTTTATCTCAACTCTCTTACCTTTTATTAATCCTAATTTAGCATTTTCTCACTGTCTTTTAATTTCATTTTTAACATTTAAATCAAGATAATTATTTCTCATTATCTTTTGATACATAGCTTCAAAACGATTAAAATCAATTGTTGTCGATATTTCATAACCTACATGTTTTTCTCAATTATTAATGTCTTCTAAATCTTTTAAATATTTATTAAACTCTTGATCAGATACTCTTTGGCCATCCGATCTAAATTGTCAAGTTAAATTTTCGTTTAAAAATATATCATCAGCACTTATTCTTCATTCAATTTTATAAAAATCTTCTCAATAAGGTGATTTCATAAATGCTTTGTTAGAATCCACCGAAAATGATTTACTTAATTGCTGACTCCTTACATTCCTACCCCATTCTCTAGGCAAAGAGTAATAAGTGGTAGTACTATTAGCATCAGTTTTAAAACTAGTAGAAACAAAACATAATGGCACAGCAAATGGAGCACTTACCAGCCCAAAATTTAAAATCTTTTTTAGTTTATTTCTCATAAATTATTTACCTAAATCAAAATACTCTGCCAAAATCTCGGGATCTGTTTCGTTATTAAACTCATAATTTTCATATATTTCTTCACGTCTTTTAACTTTCGCTACTTTCTCATTTGTTTTTAAACCTTTTTCATCATTTTCGATATTTAAAATCTGACGAATTTGCTCAAAATATTTCGGCTCAACTAACAATTCCGAACCAGGATTATCAATTATCTCTTTCGAAACATCACCACCAGCCAAAGCATTTAGTAGTAAATCCAGTTTTTTATTAATAATATTATTCTCAACTCTAACTTTTAAAATTTGATTAATAATATTCGCAGTATAAGGCGATAAAGACGCATAAAATGCTTTTCTAAACGCATAAAATAAATCAACCTTCAACGATGACATTACTTTTCTTTTATCTTTTTCATCTAAAAACGAAACTACAATATCAGATAAAGCATTCGATAAAGACTGTCCTTTACCTTCAACTGTTTTCCGAAATGATTTAAATTTTAAAATATCGTTTTCATCATATAATCTAAAACTTAATTGCACACCATTATCTTGTTTTGGCGCTTCATCTTTTGCTTTCTTTTTCGGTTTTCGACCTCGTTTTTTAGGTTTTACTTCCTTTTCTTCGCTTGCTTTATCATCTTTATATTCTATTTGTTGTGTTAATTCTTTTTCCTGCAATTCTGCTTGTTGGTTCATTAACTCGTTTTTTAAAGCTATATTTTCATATTGTTTTAACAACAATTCTTTACTCATATCTAGTTTTTCTTTATCCATAATACTCCTATAGTTCTTGTTTTCTAAAATCGCCTTGTTTAAAGTACAATCCTTTTTCATATTCGTTATATCAAACATCAATCTTAATTTTTGAGTTTAAATTCAGTGAAATCATATTATTACCAATTACTCCAGCACTTAAAAATGAAGTCATCGATTTATTTAAACCACCGGTATATTCATACATCTGCTCGACTGCTTTCAAGTCTTTTTCCTTAAGCCCAAAAATAGTAGAGTACTGACAATTCTGCACTATCGACTCAGCTTTAGCAGAAACTAATAAATCTGATGGCGACTGTGTTGTTAAATCTAAACCAAATAAATATTTACGTCCTGTCTTAGTTAATTTTCAAACGAAATTTAACATTATTGGACGAGAATTATCGACATACTGATGAATCTCATCAATAAATAAGACCGTATGTTTATTAGGATTTTTAACCACATTTTGATAAACCAAATCTTGTATTAAACTCAGTAAGACATAACTACCTAAATTTGAATCATCTTTCCCTAACGACATTAATTCTTTTGTGTTAAAAATAATAAATTCATTATCTAAATCAATCTTGGTTTCAGCATTATATAAGTTTTGATATTTACCATTATTCTCAAATAAAAATTTAAACGAATCAGCAATATTAGCTACCATTTCACGTTTTCTTTGTTTTTCAAATTCATCAACATATTTATAGTTTTCTAATTCCACAATTAAATCTGACATAATCGGTCATTTTTTAATCATTTTAAACTCTTCAACGCTTCTAATATCATAAACTCCACTTTGCTCATAAAGTCTTTTCAAACAGGATAAAATAACCATAATATGTTCATCTCTAAAATTTACATTTACTAATTTAAAAAATCCTTCTAATCATTCCAAATGTTTTAAAACGATACCTTCGACGCTAACTTCTTGTTTATTATCATCTTCATTATCTCAAATCGATACCCTAATCTCTAAAGGATTTAAAGTGGTTTTACCACTATTACCAATATTGAAAATTGTTCCACCGAATTTTTTTGCTAAATATTTATACTCATTCTCTAAATCGATAACATAAACATTTCTGTTTTGTGCTAACTCATCAACTATCGATTTTGATTTTGATGATGATTTTCCTGTTCCACTAGTCCCAACAGTCATCCAGTTATAATTAGTTCTCTTTGCGTCTTTTTTATAAAATCTATCAACTATAATCGGCTCACCCGTAGATATAGTTGTCCCTAAAATACTAATATTACCGTCATTATGAAACTCATTTTCGAAGCTTCAACCATATGCAGCATTAAATGATGATATCTGTACTGCTTCTTTTAAATTATTTGTGGTTATTAAACAACTTTGAGCATAAGCTTCAAACTGTCTAAATGGTAATAAAGTTAAATAAATTCTAGCTTTAACAGCTGCATGATAATTTTTACTCTCAATCATCTTTAATTCTTTTAATGAACTTGCTTTATTAATAATCATGAAATGTGAATCAAATAAATTATTACCATCAATTAATAGTTGGTCCTGTAAATATTCCATAGCTTCTAATTGTAAATTATTAGACTTTCTTTGAAATTTTGAATTAATAACAGCTGAGTTATCAATATTCTTTTTAGCCACACTATCTAATAAATGTGCTTGTGCTTCTGTTGAAATTGCACCTAAATTTCACACAATAACAGAATCATTATTCAATAACTCGCTATTTCATCCATCCTGTAATCTCAATGGCAGTTCATTAACTGTCTGAATTGAATAATATAACATGTCTTTAATAAAGTAATTAGCTTTAAAAACGACATTTTCTGCTCTTAATAACTCATCTAAACTAATCAATTTTGTTTTTGAAGAAGAGCTATCATTTTTATGTTTTTTCGATTTTGATAATAATCATTTTTTAAATCTCAAAATTCAATCATTACTTAAAATTTCTTCTTCATCACGATAATTTCGTCTCAACCCATTAGTTTTTAATTGTTGCTGATCTATATATTTTTTAAGTAATTCCTCATCTAATTCTTTATCGTTTAATCTAGCCAAAAACCTCACTAAATCAGCAGACTTTAATAAACGAGGTTCTAATTCCATCGAGTTCATATACTGATAAACCATATCAATATTTTTTTGTAGTTCTGATATTCTACGCTCATACAGTACAACATAATATGTATCAAGCATTATTTCTTTATCTAATGTTTCAAAGTCTAAAAACTTTTCTTCATATAAATTTGTGTAATTTTCAATCACTTCAGCACTTGCATTATTTAGCTTTAAATATTGCATTTTTTGGTCTAAATTAGTTTTTAAAGCTTCAAAGTTTTTTGAATAATCAATTAATTCCTTTTGTCTAACAAAACTAATCTGTATTTTTGTATTATCTAATACATCAATAAATTTTGCTAAAAACGACTCTCTATCGCTTTCTTCTTCACTTCAAGGAGTCTTACCTTTAAATTTTAATACGCTAAAATATTTAACTCCACCACGCAACATTTTTGTTTTAATATATCTATCTTCGAGCATTTCGGCATATGGTATTAAATTTTTCGTGCTGTTTCTCTTATTATATTTTTTAGTTTTAAAAATATAACAAATCATCCTAATCAGCAATCTATATAATCTAACATCATATTTTCTAATTTTTATTAAAAGCACACTAAATACACCGAATGTTAAAAATCAAATTAATATTTTGAAATAAGGATTCATTTTCTTAGGCAACACTGATTGCGTTAAGAAAATCGAACTAATAACACAAGCTAATAACACTACAAAATCAATTCAGTCAAAATTCTTAAACACTTTTAACTTAGTTTTCTTTATATTTTTTGGTTGTAGCATTCTCATTAACCTTTCTTAATATTTTCTTTACTTTTTACTATACTTTTTGCTCGTTTTTTGTTTGCAGCTTCTCTTGCATCAGCACTTTTTATTCGACCATCTATAAATGATGAAATCAACTTGTTATCTTTATTAGCTTCACGTTCTTTAATTAGTTTTTGTTTTTCTAATTCAGCAGCTGAAACAATATTTTTCGATGCAACTCCACGTTTTGAGTTTTGAGCCATCAATCTTGATTTTTGGTCATTAATATTTAATTCTTTTCTCGAACTACGCTGTGTTCTCGCATCAATTAAACTACCTAACGCTTCATGTCTTTGTGCTAATTCTTTATATTTCTCTGAATTAACTCCGCCTTCCTGAGCAGCTAGTTTTTCCATTTCTTTCAAGGTTTGATTTTCTTGTTTAATTAATTTATTATCACTAGCTCTTAAATCAGATTTTTTATAAGCACTATTTCCTGAAGCTAGTTCTTTTCTAATCATTGCTCTTTCAGCTTTGGTTTCCATCTTATCATTTGCTATAGCCATTCTTTGGTCTTCTGAACGCATATTTAAGCTTTGCATTTCTTTAGCATATCCAGCTTTTGATAATTCTCCTGATTTCAATTTATTTTTTAAATCTCTCTTAGCTTCTAATTTTTGCAATCCTGCCTTACCACGAGTTAAACCCACACCAGCAGTTTTTATTGCTTTACCACTAGCTTTCGTTGCTTTACCAAGTGCTTTAAACGCACCACCAATACCAGCACCTAATGCCATTCCACTAGCCAATAAACCTTTAGTTTCCGACATAGTCTCTCTCACTGATGCAGATTCTCCAACAAATGCTGCAATCTCGCCAGATAATCCTGTGCTAGCTACAGCTCCACCAACGGCTAAACCAACAATTAATAATATTTTCATAAATCAGTTAGTATCTAAATTATTCGCTCAATCAGTACTTCTTTGTAAAAAAACAGCATATATCTGTATTCCGACAACAAAACCCAAAATCGCAAATGATTTCCCCATATACATTTCTTGTCATTGTTTCATTCGCTTACCATCATCTGCAATCGATGATGCTGCCACAAATGGCGAAATAACGAATAAAAACAACTGTTGAAATATTTTCGTCACCAAAGTTATTAAACCTAATGTCAGAGGTACTAATGTACCAATCGACATCAATGCACCCAAAAATACCAATCTAGGTCCTTGACCTCATGCTAAATGTTCATAATCATCATATGTGATATTAAAGTAATTATCGCCTATTTCATTTCATCTTTTAAAACTAATACCATCTAACTGGTCCTCTGCTCAAATACTTCTAAAAAGTGTTTTATCTAAAGTTAAACTATTAGACCCTAAAACTAAATTCAACATCAAGCCAATAATCAAATTAAATAAATAAACACACACCGGCAGACCAATTAACCACACCGTTCCCACAAGCGAGTTTTTTAACGCAACTTGCACCGGATTTACTCCATCATCGCCTTTATACGCTCACATTCTCAAAGCACTAAAAGCGAATAACAAAACATAAACTAAACTCGATATAATGGCTAATCGTTTAAACATATCAGGTAGCACGGCGAACTCAAATTTTTGAGATAAACTCAAACCAAATAATAAATATTGTGGTAGTCCAACAGCAACTAACTCAAACAGCATCACAATAGCATTAATTAATAGCAACGGCAAAATTACAAACGGGCCATAACCCATCATAAAAGCACCATAACTAATCTTATTTATTACTCCTTCGAACACTTTTATGCTCCGATCGCAGACTTAATAATCGAAGTAATTATCGGACTAAGAGCTCATAACACAACTACAGCAATAAGAAAAATTCCTAATCATTTAATTCTTCTCATTTGACCTTGTCTTTCTTCTTCTGATTCTGTCTTACCTGCTTTAAAAAATGCAATAGCTGCAATAATCACAATTGCTATTGTTAAAACCCCTGCAAACGCTCCTAATACTATATTAATGTAATATTGTATTTGTGTTGCAATCGCATCAAAACTTTCTTTAATTCCTTGATTACCACCGGTACTTGTACTACCGTCTAATACTTTATTTAATAAATTCATAATATCTCCTATCTAATAATTAAATCTTCTAAATAGTCTTCCTGACTACTTTCTTTCTCATTTTCATCATTTGTTTTTTCATCATCAACAACATAATTATTTGTTTTATTTTTTAGTGCTTTCGTAGAATAAATGACACTATTCCCAATAACCTCTAAACGATATTCTTTAACTCCTTCACTATTAATAAAACTATTCTTTTTTAATGTGCCAACAACCTCTACTAAATCGCCTTGTTTCACATATTTTTTAAAATTTAATGCATTGTTTTGAAAAATAACAACATCAATAAACTCACTTTCATTATTAATCTCATTTGTAGCTATACTAAACTTTAAAATGTTTGCTTTACTAGTATTCATTTCTCAAAAACTCTCATTAGCAACTCTTCCTGTCAGTAATACTTTATTCATATTCTTCCTTTCTTATTTCATAATAAAATACGTCACCATTGTTCATATTCCTAAAACATTCACAACAACGCCAGACACTAAATACTTTCATTCCTTTTGATTAGACCGTGCTTTTTGTCTTAACTTCTTATCACGAGCAAAACACTCTTTATAACCTCTAACCAGCACCACTATCATCAAAATTAAAACAATCGCCAAAAACTCAATGCCAGCAATGACAAACGATCCTTCCATATACCTCCTTTAATCAAAAAAACGCCAACAAACAATCTAAACAACTTAGATCGTAAATTGGCGTTTAACTTTACGTATTTTTATTTTGATTTTATTTTTGCATGAACTTTCTCAATTAGATCATCATATAGTTTTTTAGCTTCGGGACTAAAATCATCTAATAAATTAAATTCTTCCATCGATAAACCATAATCTCTGGCGATGTCCTCTTTCAAACATCTCATATATTCTTCGTGGTCATAAACCACATGCTTTTTCTCTGGCATCCTACTCCTATCTTTTATATTTTCAACCAAATTTATCATTAAATAAATTAATAATCTTACCTAATCTTTCTCGTGCTAACTCAATCGTAATTAATTGTGGTCTTTCAACTCCATCAACTTCTTTAATATCTGCTCAAATTAATTTATATTTCTCAATCGTTTGAGGATTATTAAATCGTTTATTATATGATGATGATGATGATGATGCTCAGGTCGCATTACCTAAACCAACTTTTAACGGCAACACAAACTCTTCATATTGCTTTTTAGCTCATTTATAAGTGTCTCTATAATCGACCTTATAACCATAATTAGTTCCACCACCAAAAAGTTGTAAATTAGGATTATGGTCCTCACGACCCATAAATCCCATAGCGTGTTCCAACGCTAAATAATCTAATAATGCTTTTTCATACTCTTCAATTAAAGCGTAAGTTCCACTATCTAATATATTTAATTCTAAATTCTTACTTTTATCTACAATTGAGCCATTTTCCTTAATTTTTTTCGCATTCTCTGCTTCATCATCCACAGCAACAAAATTAATACTATCAGTTAGTTTTTTCATTAATCTTAAATATGCAACTAATAACCTATATTGTGGTACCTGCATTGCCAGCACACTGGAATCATTCAAATACAATCAATCAATCCAGTCGTTATTAATGATTTCATTCTCAGCTAATGTTTTCGCATAAAATGCTCTTGATAAAAACATCTCATTATCAAACATATTTCTCAAATAAATATCACGATTTAATTTTCAAACAGCCGAAGGAACTTTCTTTTTCTTACCATTAATGTTTTTGACTTTAGCATCTTCATCTTTAGCCGATATTTCATATCAATATGGACTTCCAAACTCAATTTTTTTTCGGCCAAATGAAACATTATCACCCATAATCTTTAATCAATCATCATAATGTTTTGAAAACAAACTTGCTCTATCAGTAATTAATCAATCATTAAGAATACCAATTGCATCATCTTTATTTAAAACATAACTAATTTTTTGTTCTCTATTTTCTTCTTTTTTAAAATCAAAGTCCCCACTAACATCAAGTATTTCCAACAATTTCGTAATTAAAGCATTATATTCTTTCGCACTAATATTTCGCTCATCAGCACTAGAATATTTAATTCCATCACCTTTCTTCACCACCAAGCTTCGCACATAACGACTAACATCAACCAGAGTCGGAAAATCATACTCGTTTAAATTAGTAATTCAATAATCACCATAGCTATTTAAAAACTTCTTAAACTCACTCGCATCATTTTCTAAAACCATATCAGCATAATATCTCTTATTAGCATCATATGTATCTTCTGGTGCAACATTAAATGTCATTCCGTTATAACTAAATTGTCTAACATCTCTGACTTCAACTTCGTTATGTTTTTCATCAGCATCATCTTTGTTTTTTTCTCTTATCGCAATTGTCTGCGTTTTTTTCGACTCATCAGGTTTTGGAATTGGTTCATCATAATGGCTTCAAATGCACGAACTAGTCATCACTGGCACCACGCTAAGTCCAGCACCACTTAATAATCATTTAATCTTTTTTTTCATCATCTTTAACTAACCTTACAACTTTAATCACTTTTGTTTGCTCTACTATAATTTTATCTCAATGTCCTCTTTTTTGCTCATAATCAATGACTTCTAATACCTTTTTTCATACCTTGCAGCGATTAATTGATTTAGAATAATTATTTTTCGAACCCCGAAGTCGATAATAAACAACGCCATATTTACTTTTTGCCATAACTATCCTTTCTCAACTCCTCGCACACGTGTATGCATAATGCGCGCTCACACGTGAGCATTAATCATTATTTGAGCTTTTACGTAATCGCTCTAATTCTCGAATATATTTTTTATAAACAACATAAAATTTAGCAATCTGCTCCATATCAATTTCCTGCGAATCTATGGTTTCTCACTTCTCTGATATCACGTTTTTTTCTTGTTTAAAAACATTAACTTTAAAATCAGAATAATATGAAATTTCTCAATTTCCATTTTTTAATTTTCTACTCATTTTCTTAGGAAAGAAAAACTTATAACCTTCTCACTCATAATGATGTTCTGGTAAATGTTCTTCCACCATCTGAGGTAAAACCACTAAAATGGATTTTTCATTTTCAAAAACAACGCTATTTATTCCACCAATAACTTGCTTTTCACTTCTACCTGCATTTTTATTCATCTCTTACCTCTACAAACTTAGCTTATTTTTCAAATTCTTTTTGCTTTTATTTTTGTCTTGATAAACATCGCCATTAGCTAAAAAATTGCTCTCAATTTCGCTAAAAATAGCCTTAGAAACCTCATTAACTTCGGTTAATAAATTTTGTTTTTCTTTTATGCTTGCACCCTTCGATCAACTTCGCATATATTTAAAACTATGGTCCTTAGTATCTATTCCTAATTCTTTACCTACCACATACGCTGTCATCTCAGCTTGTAGCTCGCAACTAGGTCTTTCTAAATCTCTTAAACTATGTTTTAACTTCACGTGTGCATATTCATGTAATAAGGTTTTTAAATTTTGTAAATCAGAGTTTAACTCATTCAAATATATTTTTACATTATCTTTATCATCTAAAGACGACATTCCCTTAACCTGACCTAAAGTCTCATTTTCTCTTATCACAGCATCATTATTTTTGATAATTGTCTCTTTTACTAATTCAAATAACTTTTTACTATCTTCACTCTCATCAGTGATAAAAGCATTAAAGTATTTTTTAGGATAATTTTCCTTAGGCATTGTAGTTTGTGCTATATCAAAAACATTTGCAATTCTAAACCCTACAATCTCGTTTTTCCACTTAACTTTTCCTTCGTGATATTTTTTAACTGTTTCTTTTTTTGCTTTCTTAATCGGCACTCATCTAATATTTCCCTGCTCGTCAATTTCTTCCAGCATAACTATTTCATTAGGTGCTAATATTTTCAAACCTTTCTGACCAGCTTTAATCGATACACCTTCTTTTTTTCACTCAGTAAATGATTTAACAATTGCTGCACCTTCCATTTGTGATTTAATCAAGTTCATATTTTTGAAGCTATATTTATTAGCAAAACCAGATATAAAATCTAAATATTCTTTCATTTTCTCTTCACTATTAAAATACTCATCTAATTCTGCACTCGATTTTTCAATCAGTAAATCAATTGATGATTTATCTTGTTTATCTTCATCAGGTTTTTTTAATTTCATATCTTCTTTTTCACTTTCTTGCTGCTCAACTTTATCATCTTTCTCTTCTTCAATGCCTTTATAAAACACTTCTGCCTTATTGCCATATGTTCTATAAAATGTTGGCAGTTTATGATGCGAATCCTTAAAAATTAAATTGTAGGAATCAGTAATTCTATCTGCAAAATATGCACTGACCTCACTCATAAAACTATCTACCTGACTTTGTTCAACTTCCATTGTTTTTGCAACCGAACTAAATAAATGATTATATTCTGCTAACATCTCATATAAAGTTTCGTTAAAAGTAAATACTGTTCCACCATTTTCACCATCAACTCTCTTTATAGCTTGACCATAAAATTTATGATTGAAATTAAATTCTAAATACTCTCTTAATTTCCTTTGAACTTCTTTTTCAGTTTTAATTCCATTACCTTCATCAACTCATCATTTTTCAAATTCTTTTTCATCTTGTGGATAATCATCTAAAAAATATTTTGCTACCGTCGCTGGTCCTGCAAATTGACTAAACAATCAAATTACCTTTTCTGGTATTTCGGATAAATTAAAGTTTCCTGGTATATGTCTATCTCACATATAATCTGTCACTTCACCCCATGTAAAAATTCTAAAAGGTGCTTTTGCTCCATAAATACTAGGCAATACCGTATAAATTAAGTCGTTAAAAGCAATAGTCTTATCTGGATTAGCTTTGATTTCTTCCCAAGATTCTTCGCCTGGTGAAAAACGATATCGATTAGCAAATTCCTCTTTAAATTGCTTTTTAAATATTGCATAATCCATTACTGCTTCACGACTTTCAGGATACTCTTCATTAAGTTTTTTTCTAAATTTATCAACTTCAAGGTCAATTAGTGTATCTTTAAAAATCGAAACAAAATTTCTTCTAACATAGTCGTTAATTATTCTTTTTTCATTCTTTTTGTTAATATCAATTGAGTAATAATTAAATTCTTTAATTTTAATATCACCAATAATTTCGTCTTTATCGCAATAAAAAGTATATGTTATTCGCATTGGATTATCAGGATAAGTAGTAATACTAACAGGACTTAAATCACTATACCTAAAAAATTTAACTAATTCACGTGCATTAGCACGAACTAACTCGTCATCACTAATTCCTGTGTTAAATGTATGTTTTTGAACATCGCCTTTATAAACATTTACTATTTCAAAATGATCTTGCATATTAATTATTTTCAGCCTTTCTCGCAATATCTACATATAATTGCTCAACTTCACCTAACTCAGCAACATTTAATGAATCAGCATATTTTTGATCTTCATTATATTTTTTATAAAATTCTCAAAAACCATTTTTAATATCAACTAATTTTTGAATTGCTTTTCAATAAAGTACATCAGCATCTTTATTAACTTTTGAACCATGATAAAGTTCTTGCTTAACTTCATCTTTTGCATAATCCATTCAGGTATCTAACAAACCAAGAATTTTCTTAGCTTTATCTTCTCCTAAACTTTTAATAAATTTATATTCATTATATTGTGTCATTTTGACCCCCTTAATTTTAGTTTTATTCACTATTTGCATTCGAGCACAAAATATTTAAATTTTTTCTCTGTTCTATCAGCTTATTTAAATCTTCATCATATATTTTTTCAACGGTACCTCCACCATCAATATTAATTTCGGTCATTTTTTCAAAATCTCACAAAATAGCATCATTTGTATCAGCAACAATCTCTCTATGCTCATAATTCGGTTTATTCATATAATCAAATAAAAACATTGGTTTAATCGCTATCGGTTTATACCCACCAGCTAACACAATCGCCAACTCCTTAGATTTGTATTTCAAATCGCCAACATCCATCACAAATTCTTTATTTAATGATGATGAAACTGATTTTGTTTTGCCATTATATGAAGTCGATTTTCTCTCTTTTTCATACTTACCCAACATCTCAGCATACGCTTTTAGCGTTTCCTCATTATTAGTTTCTAAAAACACTGTTAATCTTGCCTGCGATTTAATTAATTTATGCTCTGATTTACCACTGTTATATTTATCTAATTGTGTATAGTCCTGCAACACCAAAAGGAAAAATATTTTTCTCGACCTTGATATCGACATTCAATCACCTAAATTTGGTATTTTTTCAATTGAGTTAAACTCTTCCATAATAAATAGCAAACTTCTATTCAATTTTTTACCTGGTAAAGAATTTGCCTTCGAAATCGCACTTTTATAAATTTGACTAATTAAAATCGGAATTAGAAATGATGATGATTTTTTATGGTCTGGAAAACTGATAAATATCGCAAATGGCCTATCATTACCAATCATTTGTTCAAAATCAACATTATTTTTCGATGTGATTTCTTCAGTTTTTAAATCATTAGAAAATTGAATTAGAGCCTTCGTAGCATTAATCAAAATACCAGTTAATGTCTCAGGCACTGTCGTAATTAGTGCATCCATCTCACGTTTTAATTTTTCTCAATAAATTGATTTATATCTATTTTCATTTACAATCTTGGTTCATTCACCCATCGTAAAAGTATCTAAATTTAAAAACGCAACAACATTTGACAATGTAAAGTAATTTAAACTAAACTTTTTATTTTCTAACGAGTAAAGAACCATAAATTTTAATATTGTCATCACGACATTTTTCGCTTGTGCTACTCAAATCCCGTCGTCTTGTCTATCGCCTCATTTTAATTCTTCAACCACTTCACGGAGCGCATCAAAACCTTCGGAATAATCTAAATTACTTAATTCTTTATACTCTTTTGAATGAAAGTAATCTCAAGCTAACTTCAATGGATTTCAGCGTACGGAGTTATTAGGATTATCTAAATCAAACAGCTTCACGTCATAACCTTGTTTTTTTAAAATACCACCCGTTGCTTCTAATAATTCTTGTTTTGGATCGATTATTACCATATTTGCTTTTTTATCATCAGACAAACTTGCATTACGGACGATATTTTGAAAGAGTATTCTTCAAGTTTTACCCGAACCAGCAATTCCTAATAAAATCATATGAGAGTCAGAGTGATTGACCATATCGCCGTATTTTTTAATATGACCTATTACAAACCCAGATTCATTATTATTCGCAAATTCCTTTTTAAATTTTCTTAAATTACCCTCGCCACTTTCCTGGTTATATAAAAATGGTGAATTATCATTTGCTTGTGATCTAGATATATTTTTTAATCAGTCCTTATAATTCAAAACAACCAAACATATAAAACTAACAACTAAAATCAAAACTAAACCATAAAGCCGATATTTATTCTCAAGCACATAGAAATTAACTATATCGCCCCAGACATCTCTCTCACCCTTAAATCACCCCTTAATTGCCTTATCACGACTAATTAATACCGTTCCGACAATACCAACTAATACAAAACAAATAAAAGGCACAATAACTAAACTAAAAAAATATTTTAAAAATCTAAAAAATTTAGAATCAAAGAATTTTTTGTGCTTCATATTTAATACCTTGCCTTAACATTTTTGCGATAACTTCGTAAAGCCTCCAATTTATGTCTAAAATGCACTCCGTTTGCTTCTCAATTTCAACCATCAATTATTCATTTTAAATTCAGGTTTTGTTTAGCTTCACTTTTGCGTCTTGCTGATTTTTGAATAAATATTTTTTGAACACTATTTAAACCCTTAAATCGATCTGCCCTTTCGCTCATCTCATCTTCATTCAAACATAACTTAATAATCAAATTACCGATTTGTTTTTCAAACTCATCTTTTTCTTTATCAATAAAATTGTTTTTTAATTTTTCGTTAAATAGTGATGCTAACTTTTCGCCTTTTAACTTTTCTAACTCTGACATGTAATTTTGATATTGCATTTTAATGTCGTCATTATTACTTTGCACATAATCAAAAATATTTCAAATTGCTTCTTTAATATCTTCATCTGCTTTAACATATGTTTTATTTTTGCGATTAAGCATATAATCGCGCACTTTAAATACATCATCATAAATTTCTTCATTTCGCACATCATCTAGCGTCGTAATCGCTTTTATATGCTTCCTAATATCTCAGGTTTTAGCTTTAGTTTCATTTAACTTACGATATTCCTTTTGATAAATTACTTCCGAAGATAAAACATTATTAAAATTTTGTACCGACTTTTTACTCAATCAACCTTTTTGCTTAAAGACCAATCCCTCTTTTTTAGTTTGTGTATTAGGATTTATTTCTCAAAAACTTAAATGCACATGAGGAAAATCTGTATTAGCGTGCATAACTCAATGGCCTCTTATATTATCAGGATCTAAATGATTTGCCTTCAAAAGTTTTCGCATATGCACATTTAATAAATCTGCTCACTCATTTTTATCTAACATAAAATTATCAACTCCAAATTGTCCTGGATTAATAATCATTTCTCAGACAATTTGTTTTTGCGAAATCTTATTCAATAATTCAATTTCATCATTAACATTAATATCTTTGGGATTTTCAAACAAACGATAAACTCCGGATTTTGCACTATCTTTTTTAACTCTGGTTTGTAAATTCATCCACGATTTAAAATCTAAACCCGATTTTTTAAATTCACTTTCTAAATCAAACTTGGTTTTATCATCATCTTGAACATAAACAGCATCAACACGAGCTATATAACGCAAATGTCTTCCTGAAGAATAAAATTCCCAATCATGAACCTGGTCTTGACCTTTTTGTATTTTTTTCTCCAAACCATATTTAGCAAACTCGATATTAGAATATATCCTTTGTCTATTCATTAATCTCCCACGTCATATATATTACATATACATGACTAATATATTTATGTTCCAGATTTTGTCCAAACCAAAATTTCCCACTCTCAAAATCTTCGTTTTTCCCATCATCGCAATGCTAAAGAACACCACCGACATCGATAGTTCTCCATTTTTTAAAAATATCTAATTTTGTTTTAATCAGAATCATGTTTAATTTTCAGCGGACTATCTGGACTCGAACCAGAATACGTATCATAAGTCGTGTTTTACATTAAACTACACGTCCATATACATGACTCTCTTTTATCTAATTAAAACTTCATAATTAAATATCTTTCACACTTAAACCCATAACCGACAAACTTTCTAAAAGCTTGTCCTAGTTTATTTTTTAAGCAAATAAATTTTTTCTCAACACCTCTCACAACCTGATAAATTTGTTTAACTCTAAACCCTAACAGCTCAGCAAAAGCATTATGCATTCTAAAAACACCACTACGGCTCATATCATCATAAAAACCATTTTGCAGCATAACTTTTTTATCACCCTTACGCATGATAAATTTTTTACCTGCTAAAGCTTTAGATTTATATTTTTCAACTACAAAATATCACGCTGCTTTCAAACCATTTAAAAGCAAAATTTTCATCGCATTTTCGTCTCTAATCACAACGTAATTTTCGCCCTTATTTCTCAGGTTTATTTTTTTCAATTTTAAGACATTTTTTTCTCTTAAAATTTCGCCATCCACAAGGCCTAAATCAACAAGTTTTTTAATGGCTAAATTCAGCGTCGTTTTCTTAAAACCAAGTTGCGAAACTAAATCATTTTTACTTATCTCACAATTTAGTTTTTTATACATTCTAATAGTCATAAAAACTTTAACCAAAACTTCATTACCAGCTAATTTATTTTTTCAACTTCGTGAAATAACCAACTTCGCATTTTTAATGAATTTTCAAACATGCTCAAAGTTTTGTTTATCATAAACTTTGCGATCATATTTTTTTACAAAATTTACATTGCTGTAAAAATTTCTAATTTCTTCTTGCTGACCTTCTTTCTCCATCAAATCTAAATTGCTTCAAACACTCATAATAACTCCTAAAAAAATTTTTGTTTTTTTAGAAAATGAAAAGTTGGGAACAACATTTTTGTGGTATAATATATTCAGTTGTCAGGGGGGGGTTGTTCCCTCCTTTTCATTTACTAATTTTTTTTAAAATCAAAAAAGCTGCAAGTAGGTTGCAGCTTTTTTACACACTAATTTTTTACGCATTC